>JBPCOJ010000070.1:0-25113 GCA_051000345.1 Pyrinomonadaceae bacterium
AAGTTGGTGAGCGTGTAATTGATTTGACTACTCAAGAGATATTGGCAGTAATCAAGTCGCGTCGCTCGTCGGTTGGCAGTCATCATCCTGCCATTATCTACTTCTTAGCTTTTTGCGTAAGTCCTAAGCATCAAGCTTTTGATTCGCGTGTCCTTTGCCCGCCTTTTTTCGCCGAAAATCTTTGTTGCCCAACATGCGCTGCGGTGATACTCTCTCGCCCGCGAAAGAGGAAAAAGCAAATGCGCATCGCCATCGGAGCAGACCACGGCGGGTTTCCGCTCAACGAACTCATCATCAAAGAATTAAAGCAAGCGGGACATGAAGTATTGGACTTCGGCACGCATGACGGCGCGCAGCCGGATGATTACCCTGACTATGCGCGGCTGGTCGGCGAAAGTTTGCAGCGCGGCGAAGCGGAACGCGGGATTTTGATTTGCGGCAGTGGCGTCGGCATTTGCGTCGCTGCAAATAAAATGCGCGGCGTGCGCGCTTGCCTGTGTCACGATACTTACTCGGCGCATCAGGGCGTAGAGCATGACAACATGAACGCATTGTGTTTGGGCGCGCGCGTTGTCGGGGTGGCATTGGCGCTTGAGCTTGTGCGCGCTTTTCTCGCGGCGAATTTTACGGGCGAAGAACGCCACGCGCGCAGGCTGGCGAAGATTAGTGAATTGGAAAAGAATTTCGCAGCGGGTGAAGTTAGCGATAAACAGGACAATGCCGCATAAGTTGTCGGCGAAGCAATGAAAGCGAAATTCCAACTTGACTAAAGGGTAGGTCTTGACTAGCAGTGTCTGTGGCGTATATCGAAGCGTTGTGTGCGGCGCGGGCGAGTTACGCGAAGTCTATGGCGCTGGTGGTGTTTTCCGCAGCGGCGATTGTCGCATGGGCGGGACGCGAGCGGCGCGGTATCGTGTTTGGTGAAAGCTGACAAGCGGGAAACATTCCTATTTCAATTGAGGAGCCTTGAAGATTATGTCTACGACGGAAACGGCGGCGAAGCCCGCGCAATTCGGAATGATTGGCCTCGCGGTAATGGGAGAAAACCTCGCTTTGAATGTGGCGGATCACGGCTTTTCGGTTGCCGTGTGGAATTATGAAACCGAGTGGGTGGATCGCTTCATCAATAAGTACAACGTAAACGGACAATTTACCGGCTCGAAGACCTTGGAAGAATTTACGCGCGCTCTGGAACGCCCGCGCCGCATTATGATGATGATTAAAGCAGGCGCGCCCGTCGATCAAACGATTGAAAGCATCAAGCCGTTTCTCGAAAAAGGCGACATACTGATTGACGGCGGCAACTCTTGGTTCAAGGACACGCAGCGGCGCGAGGCAGCGCTTGTTCCGACTGGCATTAACTTTTTCGGCTCGGGCGTTTCCGGCGGCGAAGAAGGCGCGCGGCATGGCCCTTCCTTAATGCCCGGCGGCGCGCAAGAAGCCTACGAGCATGTCCGCCCGATCTTTGAAGCGATTGCGGCGAAGACGGATTCCGGCGCGTGCGTGACATACGTCGGGCCGAACGGCGCAGGCCATTTCGTCAAGATGGTGCACAACGGCATAGAGTACGGTGACATGCAATTAATCGCCGAAGCTTACGACATTCTGCGCACTTGTCTCGGCATGGAAGCGGCGGAGCTCGCGGACACCTTCGCGGAATGGAATCGCGGCGTGCTCGAATCGTTCCTTATCGAAATCACGTCGCAGATTTTCACCGTCAAGGATGACGAAACGGGCAAACCGCTCGTCGATGAAATTTTAGATAAAGCGGGACAAAAGGGAACGGGCAAATGGACTGCGCAGGTCGCGCTCGATCTGGCGATTCCGATTCCGACGATTGCCGCAGCAATTGATGCGCGCGTTATATCGAGCATGAAGGACGAGCGCGTTGCGGCGAGTAAAAAGTTGAAGGGGCCGAAAACGAAAAAGTTTCGCGGCGCGCGCGCGAAGCTAATACGCGCCGTGCATGACGCGCTGTATGCGTCGAAGATTTGCTCTTACGCGCAGGGCATGAGGCTTATTCAATCCGGCTCGCAGGAATATAAATGGAACATAGACTTGCGCGAGATGGCGCGCATCTGGAAGGGCGGCTGCATTATTCGCGCGCGCGTTCTGGATACGATTATGCAGGCATACGAGCGCCAGCCGGAGTTGCCGAATTTGCTGCTCGACGATGAATTTGCGGCGCACATCAGAGACGCGCAGTCCGCTTGGCGCTATGCCGTGACGACGGCGCAAAGCCTCGGGATTTCGCTGCCCGCGATGTCCGCCTCGCTCGCTTACTTCGACGGCTATCGCACAAAGGACTTGCCGCAGAATCTAACGCAGGCACAGCGCGACTTTTTCGGCTCGCACACATACGAGCGCGCCGACAAACCGGGCAGCGCGGCAGTTCACACCGATTGGGAAAAGCTAATCTCGAAGCCCGCTTAAACAAAAGCACTCGCAGCGCGCGCGTCGTATACGAAGCCTCCGCTTTGACAGACGCGCGCCTGTTTGTCTAATCGCCGCGACCGCGCCTGCTTCAGTGAATAAGCAGGGTTGCGTTCGCGTTGAATCAATTGTCGGGAAGCCGAAGAATACGAAGCGGGCGGTGTGGTCGCAGGAACCGGCTGGTGTGGTATATTGAGCCGGTCAGAGGCCGTCGTACACAGCCCGCGATTGTTCGTTTCTAAAGTGTGTGACGCCTGTTTGCGATGGCGCGCGCGGCTAAATGCTTTTGTTGGAATTGTAACTCCGGGTTTTATATCTTGAACTGCTTTCTTCGTTAATCGACTCGCCGATGGATACACTATCAACGCCCGCACAAAACGATACTCCCAGCCGCTTCAAACGCTGGCTGCTCGAAGGCCACCTTAAGGATGCGGAAGTCGTTCAGACGCCGGAATCACATACCAAGCATCACGAACATTCGTGGTGGCAGGTGATGTGCTTGACCGGCCTCGACTATTTTTCGACGCTCGGTTACCAGCCGGGCATCGCTTTTCTGGCGGCGGGCGCGCTCTCGCCGATTGCGACGCTTATTCTTGTGCTGCTGACCTTGTTCGGCGCGCTGCCGATTTATAATCGCGTCGCCACGGAAAGCCCGCACGGGCAAGGCTCCATTTCGATGCTCGGCGATTTGCTATCGCGTTGGAAGGGCAAGCTTTTTGTTTTGTGCCTGCTCGGATTCGTCGCCACAGATTTCGTTATTACGATTACTTTATCGGCAGCAGATGCGACGGCGCATGTGCTCGAAAACCCGTTCACGCCCGCAATTTTCAAGCATCAAATCGGCATCACGCTGGCGCTTATCGCAATCTTAGGCGCGGTTTTTCTCAAGGGCTTTAAGGAAGCCATCGGAATCGCGGTCGTGCTCGTCATCGTTTATCTCACGCTGAACGTCATCGTTATCGGCAGAGGCGCGTATGAATTAGCGACGCATCCCTATCACATTCCAGAATGGAAAACCGCTCTTTTCGCGCAGCACGGCAATCCGCTGTTGATGATCGGCTTTGCGCTGTTGTTATTCCCGAAACTCGCGCTCGGATTATCGGGATTCGAGACGGGCGTCGCCGTGATGCCGCTGGTGCGCGGGCCGCACCGGATTCACAACACGCGCAAGCTGCTTTTGTGGGCGGCGCTGATTATGAGCGTGATGCTGATTTCGAGCAGTTTCGTAACGACGACTTTGATTCCGGCAAACGAATTTCAGGAAGGCGGACAGGCGAGCGGGCGTGCCCTCGCCTACCTCGCGCACCTTTATCTGGGCAACGGGTTCGGCACGCTCTACGACGTAAGCACCATTGCTATTTTGTGGTTTGCGGGCGCATCGGCGATGGCCGGACTTTTGAGCATCGTGCCGCGTTATCTGCCGCGCTACGGCATGGCACCGGATTGGACGCGCGCGACGCGACCGCTCGTGATGGTCTTTATCGCCATTGCCTTCGCCGTCACAATTATTTTCAAAGCCAACGTCGAAGCGCAGGGCGGAGCTTACGCGACGGGCGTGCTGGTGCTGATGAGTTCGGCGGCGATTGCGGTCACTTTATCTGCAAGGCGCAGAGGCAGTACATGGTGGCCGTTTCTCTTGATCGCGCTCGTCTTCGCTTACACGACAGTCGTCAATGTCATCGAGCGGCCTGAAGGAATCAAAATCGCTTCGTTTTTTATCGGCACAATCGTTCTGACTTCGCTCGTGTCCCGCGTGCTGCGCTCGACGGAGTTGCGCGTTGAAAAAGTAGAGTTGGATGCGTGCGCCAAAAAGTTCATCGACGAAATGAGCCAAGGCACTGTGCGCATCGTCGCCAACCGCTGCGAGGGCGGCAACGCCAGCGAGTATGATTTTAAGGAAAAGGAGAGCCGCGAAGACAACAGCATTCCGGCAGATGAGCCGATTGTTTTCTTTGAGGTGGAAATCTGCGATTCTTCGGAATTCTCCAACGTGCTGAAAATCAAAGGTGTGGAGGTAGAAAACCATCGCGTGCTGCGCGCCGAAAGTTCTGTCGTGCCGAACGCCATCGCCGCCTTTATGATTTACCTGCGCGACCGCACGGGAAAGATACCGCATGTTTACTTTGGCTGGAGCGAAGGCAATCCGATTGTTTACTTGATGAAGTTCATCGCCTTCGGCGAAGGCGACACGGCTCCCGTGACGCGCGAAGTGCTGCGGCAGGCCGAAGTAGACCCAGAACGCCGCCCGTCCGTTCACGTCGGCGGTTGATTAATTCAACTCGCTTGCAGGCGTAAGATTTTCGCGGTTGAAAATTTGTTTGCCGAAGTCGCTTGCCGCACTTGAAAGAGCGCGCGAAACGAGCGGCGCGGGGGAACCAATGTTTCGCCGCCGCCATTTGTAGCGGCACGGAACACGGGGCGCAACATGAACGCGGGCGATGATTCGCTCGTTTACATGTTGGGCACTTCCTTATCCAAGCCTGTCAGCGACGAATAATTAATCCTTCGCGCACCACCAGACCCACAACACGAGCGCGAATTGTAGAGGCAAGCGCAGCCACAAAAGCCACTGCGAAAAGTGCGTGCCGTTGATGCCTATGTTGCCGACGGCCATGTAAATATTCGCCGGAAAGACGGCGACGAGCAGCGCGATCAATCCGTAACAGGCACGGCGGCGCACGCGCGGAACGAGCAGGCCGATCCCGCCCATGATTTCGCACACGCCGCTGATCCACACGAGTTCGCGCGGGCGCGGCAGAACGGGCGGCATAATCTGCATGTATGAATCCGTGCTGGTGAAATGCGCGACGCCCGCCCCGACGAAGAAAATCGCCAGCAGAATTCTTGAGTAAAATTTATATTGCTCGCCGCGCAAAAGCATCACTTTATTTCTCAAGCACGAGAGCCATCTCTTTTAAGATTCTCAAACTCTTTGCTCGCCAAAGTTTGCCTGTAAGCGCTCGAATTAACCCGCACCGAGCGAGCAGCCTTCAACTCTGGAAGAATAAATCAACAATGAAAAGAATGCTATCGAGGCGTCGGATTGAATGAATTGTTAAACTTTCGGGTTAAGAGTGAAAATTCGGATTAAAAGTAAGCTATGTCTCGATATATGACTTCTGACTCAGTTTGTGAAATGCCATCTTTGAATACTTCTCTGAGCGTGCTTTTCTTAATCCAGTTTCCGTGCGTGTCAAACTCATAGGTGACGGTCTCCTTGCTTTCTATCGTATCGTCGCTTCGATAGTAAGTAGCCTCTATCACATGTCCTTTCGCGTCATAGCCCAGACTTTTTTTGAACATCTGCACGACAGACCCGTCTTTTTTATAGACCGTCCGCTCTGTCAGGCTTCCATGACTATCGAAGTCAAAAACGCTCTTTTGAACGAAAGTGCCTTGGCCGTCATAAAAGGCTTCTTCTATCGGTTGCTTCTTAGCATCATGGCTATAAATAATAATATTATAGGTAATACCGTCAAGGCTGCGGTGAGTTTCACGAATCTGATTCCTCTTGTTATCGTAGAAATATGCCCGAATGTGATTGATAGAATCATCGGGGTTATATTGAGTTGTCTCAATCCTGTGCCCCTTGTCGTCATAAATGGAGATATCCTTACTGGTCAATACTCCTTTGGCGTTGTAATAGAGTGTTTCGATTTCTCTTCCTTTATCGTCATAAGTGTGGCCCCATCCTAATTTCTCCCTAAGGGAGCCGTTTAGATTATAAACACTCAGCTCGGTGATGTTCCCTCTTTCATCAAAGATTAGGCTTCGGGGAAGAACTGTTAAAGATTCTATTAACTGACCAGCGATATTCGACACCTCTGCCTTCTCGACACGGACGCTTCGGACGGGGCCAATCAGTCCGCTACACTCTCTGTAAGTCTTAGTCTGAGCGTTTGCTAAACAGGCGCAGGTCAGAAGAATCAATAATAAACTGATTAACCTTCTCATAGATGCCTCTTTGCTTAAATAGTTTGGTCAATTTCCTTATCTTCTACTTTAGTATTATGTCATGTTCTACCGCGTTTCAGATAATCATTTTCCAGCAGGTTTACAAAAATGAGAAGCCTAACAAAAGATTAGCAGGCCGTAACAAAATGCGGTGTGGACAAAAAGCGGGCGATAAAGTTAAGGTTGCAGGCATTGCAAACAGCGATAACGCTTGCCGCGCAGTGTGTTGGAAGCGACGGCGCGGATTCTGGAAAGGAAAGTTTATGGAAGCGCTAGGTATGGTCGAATGTATGGGTTTGGTGGCGATGATCGAAGCGGCGGACGCGATGGTCAAGTCCGCCAACGTGACGCTCGTCGGCTACGAAAAAATCGACGCGGGATTAGTGACGGCGATTGTGCGCGGCGATGTCGGGGCGGTTCGCGCGGCGGTTGACGCGGGCGCGGCGGCGGCCTCGCGCGTCGGCACGGTCGTCTCCACACACATAATTGCGCGCCCGCACGCGGAACTCGATGAAGGCGTGCCGGTGCTGCACACGGGCGAAACGACGCGCAAGAAAATCAGCGGCTCGGTCAAAGCGAAGCAGTAGGAATAGCTACGCCGTTGAAGCCCGATGATTGATCGAAACCTTTTTCGCCTGAGCCGCGAAGTCGAAACTGCGCTTGCCGAACACCGCGCCGTCGTCGCGCTCGAATCCACAGTTGTCGCGCACGGGCTGCCGCGCCCGCAGAATTTGGAAACCGCGCGGCGGCTCGAACAGATTGTGCGCGAACGTGATGCCATACCTGCAACCATCGCCGCCTTCGATGGCTGTTTCTACGTTGGGCTAGACAATGAACAATTATGCCGCCTCGCTGAAACCGAACGCATACATAAACTCAGCCGACGCGATTTGCCGCTTGCCGTCGCAAACAAGTGGAACGGCGCGACGACGGTTGCGACGACGGCGTGGATTGCGCAACGCGTCGGCATAAAGGTTTTCGCCACGGGCGGCATCGGCGGCGTGCATCGCGGAAGCTTGCCGGACGTGTCCGCCGATTTGCCCACCCTCGCCGAGACGCCTTTGATCGTTGTTTGCTCCGGCGCGAAAATCGTTCTCGATCTTCCGGCGACGCGCGAATGGCTGGAGACTCACGGCATACCTGTCATCGGTTACGGATGCGACGAGATGCCCGCCTTTTACACGCGCCGCAGCAACTTGAACGTCGATGCGCGCGTCGATTCCGCGCAGCAAGCGGCAGCGATTTACGAAGCGCAACAACAATTACAAACGAACGCCGCGCTGCTTCTCACAGTGCCTGTGCCTGCCGCGTCGGAAGTCGAAGCGAGCGCGCTGCAACAAGCGCTCGATGAAGCTTTGACGGCGGCGCAAACCGCGCACATTACGGGACGCGAATTGACGCCGTATCTTTTGTCGCGCATGAACGACGCGAGCGGCGGCGCAACGCTCGATGCCAACATTGCGCTCTTGGAAAATAACGCGCGCGTCGCCGCCGATGTCGCAGTAGCTTTGTCAAAGCAACGTGCCGAGTAGAATTTGGTTTGCGGAATAATTTGGAGAAACAATGGCTGAAGCGATGAATGACGAAACGAAAATCGCGCCTTACGGTTCTTGGAAATCGCCGATCACTTCGGATTTGATCGTGAGCGGTTCCATCGGGTTGGGACAGACGGCGATTGACGGCGACGACGTTTACTGGATAGAGATGCGCCCGACTGAAGAAGGAAGAAGCGTCGTCATGCGCCGCACGCCCGACGGCGAAACAATTGACGTGACGCCGCAGAACTTTAACGCGCGCACGCGCGTTCACGAATACGGCGGCGGCGATTTCGTCGTTGGCAATGGCACGATTTACTTTTCAAACTTCACGGATCAACGCCTCTACCGTCAATCGCTCAAGCCTCTACCGGGCAAGCCGGAACCGCTGACGCCCGCCGCAGATTTGCGCTACGCCGATGCGGTTATCGACCACGCGCGCAATCTTTTGTACGCCGTCCGCGAAGATCACACGAACACCGAACAGGAAGCCGTCAACACGCTGGTTGCGCTCGACATCACGAAGGAGAATGAAGACGGCGGGCGCGTGCTTGTTTCCGGCCACGATTTTTATTCGTCGCCGCGTTTGAGTCCAGACGGAAAACGTCTCGCGTGGCTGGCTTGGAATCATCCGAACATGCCTTGGGACGGCTGCGAATTATGGGTCGGCGAACTTGCATCGGATAGTTCAATTCAATCGTCGAAACTCGTCGCAGGCGGAAGCGTTGAATCCGTTTTGCAGCCGGAGTGGTCGCCCGACGGTACGCTCTATTTTGTTTCGGATCGAAGCGGCTGGTGGAATCTTTACCGCGCGGAAGGTGAGGATTACAACGCCCTGCCCGTGTGCGAAATGGCCGCCGAGTTCGGCTCGCCGCAGTGGGTTTTCGGAATGTCATCCTACGCATTTGAATCGAAGAATCGAATAATCTGCGCGTACATCGAAAAAGGACAGACGCATCTTGCAAGCATCGACACGGTGACGGGACAACTCGCCGCGTTTGAAACGCCGTACACGGATATTACTTACCTTCGCGCGACTGCGGGACGCGTGGTTTTTCGCGGCGGCTCGCCGACGAGTTTCGCAAGCATCGTGCAGTTCGATCTCGCGGCGCACCGCATGGATGTGCTGCGACGCGCCAGCGATCTCAAAATTGACACAGGCTATCTTTCGATCCCGAAGGCAATCGAGTTTCCGACGGAAAATAATCTGACGGCGCACGGCTTTTATTATGCGCCGAAGAATCAGGATTACCGCGCGGAGGACGTTGAAAAACCGCCGCTGCTTGTTCGCAGCCACGGCGGGCCGACGGCGGCGACAGGCACGACGTTGAGCTTGAGCATTCAGTATTGGACGAGTCGCGGCTTCGCCGTGCTGGATGTCAATTACGGCGGCAGCAGCAACTACGGGCGCGAGTATCGCCAGCGATTGAATAAGCAATGGGGCGTCGTGGACGTTGACGATTGCGTGAACGGCGCGCGTTATTTGATCGAACAAAATCTGGCAGACCCGAACCGCTCGGCGATTGACGGCGGCAGCGCGGGCGGCTACACGACGTTGTGCGCCTTGACGTTCCGCGATTTGTTCAAGGCGGGCGCAAGCTATTTCGGCTTGAGCGATCTGGAAGTCTTCGTCGGCGACACGCACAAATTCGAGTCGCGTTACCTTGAAGGCCTTGTCGGTAAATATCCGCAGGAAAGGGAGCTTTACCGCGCGCGCTCGCCGATTAATTTCACGGATCAGTTGTCATGCCCCGTGATTTTCTTTCAAGGTCTGGAAGACAAAATCGTGCCGCCGAATCAAGCGGAGTTGATGGTCGAAGCTCTGCGCGCGAAGAAGATGCCCGTCGCTTATGTCGCCTACGAAGGCGAGCAGCACGGCTTTCGTCGCGCCGAAAATATCAAGCGCACGCTCGACGGCGAACTGTATTTCTACTCGAAGATTTTTAACTTCGGGCTGGCAGACGAAATCGAGCCGGTGACGATTGAGAATCTTTAAGATTAGCCACAGAGACACAGAGGCACAGAGATTAAGAAAGGGTAAAACCAAATCCCTTATCTATTTCTCTTTTATATTTGTATTGCTCTGTGTCTCTGTGTCTCTGTGGCAAAGTTTTCTTGGACACTTTTAATATACGGCGTGGGGAGATTTGTGAAGGCAAAAGAAAAGGCATTCGAGTTGCCCAATTTAGGTTTAGTGTGCATCACCGTTTCCGACGCCGTCCGCTATCGCACCGTCACGCGCAAGCGTTTATTGCTGCTCGGTGCAGACGAGCAAAAGCGCGTGCTCGGCGAACTCTACGCAGATAATCTGGCGCGGCTCAATCGTGCGATTGATTTTTGCAGCGAGCGCGGCCTACGCCTTTATCGCATGACTTCCGCCCTTTTTCCGTTTGCCGATGATGCGGCGGGCGAAGATGTGCTCGACGCGATGAAGGAGGATTTACGGCGCACGGGCGAGCGCGCGACAAAGAGCGGCTTGCGCCTTGTGCTGCACCCGGATCAATTCGTCGTTTTGAGTTCGGATTCGCCGCAGGTGGTAACGAACAGCTTGAAGATTTTAGCGACGCACGCGAAGGTCATGGATTATCTGGCGCAGCCTCGTTCGAGTTGGGCGGTGATGAATATTCACGGCGGCAAGGGCGACAGAAGCGAGCAACTCATCAAAGCGATTGACGAATTGCCGGACGCGATTCGCTCGCGCCTGACGCTCGAAAACGACGAGTACACTTACAGCGCGCAGG
Source organism: Pyrinomonadaceae bacterium (assembly GCA_051000345.1). GTDB lineage: Bacteria > Acidobacteriota > Blastocatellia > Pyrinomonadales > Pyrinomonadaceae > JBHENC01. The sequence continues at coordinate 10,664 of JBPCOJ010000070.1, forward strand.
AGATTTTAGAAGTCTGCCGCCGCGCTCATGTGCCGATGGTTTTCGATGTGCATCACCACGCGTGCCATGAAAATTTGACGAGCTACGAAGATGCGAGCGTCGCGGAAATGCTCTTGGCGGCGCGCGAGACATGGCCTGTTCCCGAATGGCAACTCGTGCATATCTCGAACGGCGAGTCCTATTTCGGTGACCGCCGCCATAGCGGGCTTATCACCACGATGCCGGGCAGCTTTCGCTATGCGCCGTGGATCGAAGTCGAAGCCAAGCACAAAGAACTCGCCATCGAAAAACTCACGACGGACTGGTTGAGCGAGTTAGAAAAGTAATAGTTGGTAGATCGTATTACAGGCAGTGAAAGTTAATGTCGTTTGAACAGCGCACGACGATAGGGCGTTTGCGCAGCATTGATGCTTTAAGAGGAGCGGCGGCGGTCGGTGTCGTGTTGTATCACGCGGCGGGAACGATTGTTTTGCCCGCGTCTTCGTCTGTTATCGAAAGCTGGACAATACAACCTGTGCAGTGGTTTTCGTCGTTCGGTTACACAGGCGTTTTTCTGTTCTTCGTCATCTCCGGCTTTTGCATTCATTTGCAATGGGCGCGCGTTGCCGCGACAGGCGCGACGCCGCCGCAAATACACTTCTTCGCTTTTTGGAAGCGGCGCGTCCGCAGACTTTATCCGCCGTATCTCGCGGCGCTCGCGCTTTATCTGGTAATCGCCGCCTTCACCAGCCGCGTCGAATTCAATGCTTTTTATGTGTGGGATGTGTCGCTTCATTTGTTGATGCTGCACAATCTGGATGCGCGCACCGTGTACAGCATCAACGGCGTGTTCTGGACGCTGGCGATTGAAGAACAATTATATCTGGCGTATTTCCTGTTGCTTTTTTTGCGCAAACGTTTCGGCTGGGCGCGCGCTCTTCTGTGCTGCGCGATTGTCAGAGTCCTTTGGTTCGCGTGTGCGCCGCTTTTGAAAAGCGCGTTCGGTTACGAAGTGCCGCTGACGGAATCGGCGCTGTCGCATTGGTTCACATGGGCGCTCGGCGCGCTCTGCGTCGAAGCGGCAGTGGGCTTAATCGCGTTGCCCGCGTGGTGTCGCAAATTGCGCTCGGCGATCATCGCGCTCGTCGCCGCAGTTTGTTTGAGCTACCTTTTGCCGCTCTTTGGTTCGTCGCCGGTGCTGCACGAATTCGGCTTGCTGCTGCTGCATCCCTTGTGGGGCGCGGGCTTTTTCCTTCTCGTTTACTGCGCGGTTAATAAAGAACAGGCGCGGCAATCGAACTCGCCGACGCTAACGGATTCGACAACGCCAACGAATTCGCAGGCGCCGCGCTTCATCGCATGGCTCGCCTTCGTCGGCATCTTTTCTTACTCGCTATACCTGACGCATCAACTCGTCATCATGGAATCCTATTTGTTCTTCGTCCTACGTTTGCCGACGACGCTCACGCCGCTCATCCTCACGACGCCCGCGTGCCTCGTTTTCGCGTGGATGTTCTTTCGCGTTTGCGAGCGCCCGTTTCTTTCATCACGCGCGGCAAAGACCCTCACTGCTTCGATTGAAACGACAGAGGCAACGAATAAAATCGAGAGCGGCGCGTCTGCTTCGAGTGCGCCAATTGCGAATACTAAATAATTGCAAATCCAGATTCTTTGACTTATGCTGCCCGCCGTCGGTTAGGCCGCTTTAATGATGCGCTTCGGTCAAGTGATTCTGCAATTTTTCAATGGCTGCAAACAAGTTCATCGAACTCCTTTTATGGCAATCGCCGGAACAGAATGGCTGATAGACGCGAGCGGTTGCCGCGCGGAAGCGCTGCGTGACCGGCGGCTGCTCGAAGCAGTGTTCGGGCGCGTTATCGCGGAGTTGGATTTGCGCGTGGTCGGCGTTCCCGTGTGGCATGAATTTCCGTCGCCGGGCGGAGTGACGGGAATCGTGCTGCTGACGGAATCGCACCTGACGTGCCACACGTACCCGGAACACGAACTTGTAACCATTAATTTATATTGCTGCCGCGCGCGTTGCGCTTGGGCGTGGGATGAAGGATTAAAGGAGATGCTCGGCGCACAGCATGTAAGCGTGCGCGTCGTGTTGCGTGGCGGGGCGGCGACATCACAGCAAAGCATTGTGTCGAGGAATGACATAGCAAGCGAAGACACGATGGGCGACGGCGTCTTTGCATTCGATAGCGCTGAAGGCGGGCAGGGCGTATGAGCGTATTGGAAGCAAACTGTCCGGCGTGCGGCGCGCCTATCGTGTTCAAGCGCGGTTCGTCTGTTGTGGTCGTTTGCGAATATTGCCGCTCGGTGGTGGCGCGCACGAATCGCGCGCTCGAAGATTTGGGCAAGGTCGCGGAAGTTGCGGAAACGGATTCGCCGCTCGATGTCGGACTCACGGGAGTTTATCTGGATGTTTCATTTGAGTTGACGGGACGCGCGCAACTGGGGCATCAAGCGGGCGGCGCATGGGATGAGTGGTACGCGGCGTTTGCGGACGGGCGCTGGGGCTGGCTTGCCGAAGCGCAGGGACGTTTTTATCTCACCTTTCAACAAACTTACGTTAATCAAAATTCGATTCCGTCGTTCGAGGCATTGGAATTGGGTCAGCCTGTGTCGGCGATTTCCGATGCGTTGCCCGTTGTCGTCGCCGAAAAGGGAACGGCGCAATACCTTGCGGCGAAGGGCGAGATACCTTACAAGCTTGCGCCAAACGAAACATACGAGTATGCAGATTTGTCGGGGCGCGAAAATCAATTTGCGACGATTGATTACAGCGAAGCGCCGCCGCTCGTCTTCGTCGGACGCGAAATTTCTCTGGCGGAACTCGGCATCAGCGCAGATGCTCATGCGCCTGAACGTGAAGCGCATAAAACCATTGCCGCGCAAGTTTCATGCCCGCGCTGCGGCGGCACTCTGGAACTTCACGCGCCGGACAAAGCAGAGCGCGTGACCTGCCCGAATTGCAGTTCGCTGCTCGATGTCAGCGAAGGCAATCTGAAGTTTCTCAAAGCGCTGGAGCCGGGAAAATTCCGCGCGCAGATTCCGCACGGCGCGACGACGAAGGCGGGCAGTTTCGGCGTAGATGAATCATTGACGGTGATCGGCTTTATGGCGCGCAGCGTGACGATTGAAGGCACGAAATATTTCTGGGACGAATACTTGCTTTACAATCCGCGCGCGGGCTTTCGTTGGCTTGTGCAAAGCGACGGGCATTGGAATTTTGTCGAGAGCGTGCCTGTCGGAGATGTGACGGAAACGAATAAGGGCGCGCAGTTTCGCGGCGAGTATTTCAAGTTGTTTCAGGACGCGACGGCGAATGTCGAATATGTCGAAGGCGAATTTTACTGGAAGGTCACGACGGAGGAGCATGTGCGCGCGATGGATTATGTGCATCCGCCGCTGATGTTGTCGAAGGAAGTTACAATGATCGCGGCACGGGGAGCCGTTGCCGCAGCAGCGGGTGAAATAAATTGGTCGCTCGGCAGATACATTGCGTTAAAGGAGATTGAGCGCGCGTTCGAGTTGAGCGGTTTGCCGCGCCCGTCGAGCATCGCGCCGAATCAGCCTTTTCCGTACAAGGGATTTTATAAATACTGGGCGGCGCTGACGATGTTGCTGGTCGTCGTGGGACTGGCGAGTTTCGTCACGGGTGGTTCCAGAAAAGTCTTCGAGCAGAATTATCAATTACCACCGCTGCAAAATTCGGATGCGACGCACACAATTTTCAGCGAGCCGTTCGAGCTAACGGGACGCCGCAATGTCAGCGTCAGCGCGAGCGCGCCCGTCGATAATTCTTGGCTGTACGTAGAGGGCGATCTGGTCAATGAAGACACGGGACTCGTGCAGCAATTTTCGTTGCCGATTGAGTATTATCACGGCGTCGAGGACGGCGAATCGTGGAGCGAGGGTGACCGCGACATGCGCACTGTGCTGTCGGCCTTGCCCGCCGGGAAATACACTATGAGGCTCGAAGCGCAGTGGGACAAATGGCAGCAGCCTGCGACGTTGAGCGTCAGCGTGAAGCAAAACATTTTGCACGGCATCAACTTTCTTCTCGCATTGATCGGTCTGTCAATCATTCCCGTCATCATTCTGATTTATCAAATCATGTTCGAGAAACGGCGTTGGGAAGACAGTTCGATTTGAAGCTATAAACAAAACTCCCCGCACATGTTTTATTGAAAACGATTGTTGCTCGCACTGCTTGTTCGGAAAAGAGAAATATCGATGTTGTCGAAATTGTATTTGTTGGTGGGACTCTTTGTTGTCGCGCTGTACGGCGCAGCGGCATTTAATGGTTGGGAAGTCGGCGGCAGTTTGCATCGCCAAACATTGCCGTCGGACGTGCGCCAATCGCCGGGCGGGTATCGCTCGTTTCATTTCTGGCATTCCGGTTTTCATGGAGGAAAATAATGTGGGCTGAAACTTTCGCCGCAGGAATTATTGCGCACGGCAATTCGATCATGACAGGGTTTGTTGTGCCGATGGATCAACTTGCGAACCTTGTCGTGATGACGCTCGTGTTCGCCATTCTCGGCATCATGTTGTTTGCGCTCGCGTTCTGGATCATCGTCAAGGTTTCGCCGTTTTCGACGCGCAAGGAAATCGAGGACGATCAAAACGTGGCGCTGGCGATTGTCATAGGCTCGGTCATTATCGGCATCGCTTTGATTGTCGCCGCCGCCGTGCATGGATAAGAAAACGCGCCCGCCGCTGCTGTTCCTGAACGTGCTGATTATCGCTACGTGCGGGCTGATTTATGAATTGCTCGCAGGCACGCTGGCGAGTTATGTGCTCGGCGATTCGGTCACGCAGTTTTCGCTTATCATCGGCATTTATCTTTTCGCGCTCGGCGCGGGCGCGTGGCTCTCCGGCTTCATCGAAGAGGAACTCGCCAGAAAATTCGTCGAAGTCGAACTCGGCGTCGCCGTCTTGGGTGGAGCGAGCGCGCCGCTGCTGTTTTTGAGTTTTGCACACCTTAGCTATTTTCATCTCGCGCTTTATTCAATCGTCTTCGGCATCGGCGTGCTGGTCGGCCTCGAACTGCCGCTGTTGATGCGCATCCTTAAAGATAATTTAGACTTCAAGGAATTAGTCTCCCGCGTGCTCGCCTTCGATTACATCGGCGCGCTTGTCGCTTCACTATTGTTTCCGATTTTTCTAGTGCCTAAACTCGGGCTTGTGCGGACATCACTTGTGTTCGGAGTGCTGAACGCGTGCGTCGGATTGTGGGGAACATGGCTGCTGCGCCCTTTGATTAAAACGAGCGTCACGGGCTTGCGCGTGCGCGCCGTCGTCGTCATCGCGCTGCTCGTCGCAGGCATTATCAAAGCCGATGCGCTGACCACGCTCGCGGAAGACGGCCTCTTCGCGGACGATATTATTTACGCGCGGACGAGCGCCTACCAACGCATTGTCGTCACGCGCGGGCGCGCAGGATTTCAACTTTTTCTTAACGGCAATCTGCAATTCAGCTCGACGGATGAATACCGCTATCACGAAGCGCTCGTGCATCCGGCGATGATGCTTGCGAATGAATCGCCGCGCCGCGTGCTGGTCTTGGGCGGCGGCGATGGTCTGGCACTGCGCGAGATTCTGAAATACCCGTCTGTTGAATGGGTCACGCTCGTCGATTTAGACCCGGACATGACGAATCTCTCCAGCCGCTTTCCGCCGCTCGCGGAACTCAATAAGCATTCGTTCGATGACAAGCGCGTGCATGTCATAAACGAAGACGCGATGATCTGGCTCGAAAAGCAAACGGAATTTTTCGACGCCGCGATTGTCGATTTCCCAGACCCGAACTCTTTTGCGCTCGGCAAGCTTTACACCACGCGCTTTTATCGTTTGCTGAAAAATCGTTTGCGCGCTGATGCGCCTGTCGCAGTGCAATCGACATCGCCGCTGTTTGCGCGCACTTCCTTTTGGTGCATTGTGCGTACACTCGAAGCGGCGGGGTTCTCCGTTAAGCCTTACTACACGGCGGTGCCTTCGTTCGGTATCTGGGGCTTTGCGCTCGCACGCACTTCCGCGTTCGATGCACCGGCACGCGCGCCGCAGTTGACTGATTTGCGCTTTCTCGACGACACGGCGATGAGCGCAATGTTCGCTTTGTCGGCAGACCTCGCGCCCGTGACGGTGGAGATTAATCGTTTGGACAATCAAGCGCTCGTTCGCTATTACGAATCGGAATGGCGGCGCTATGAATAATGAATAGTGAATAGCAAATGAAGATCGGTGAACGATGAGCGATGAACGATGAATGATTGGACGAGAAGGGAAGTGCTGGCGGCTTTCTTGGGCGTGCCTGCGATGACGGCGGCGTGCCGTTCGGGTGAAGCGCCGCGAATGCCTGCGGGCGAAATCGTCGGCGCGTCGGATGTCATCGGGCATAAGCTGCGCGACGGTTTGCGCGTCGTTCCGGCGGCTGATGCGTGGCAGAAAGTCGGCGTGGTCATCGTCGGCGGCGGCGTCGCGGGGCTGGCAGCTTCGCGCGCTTTGCTCAAAGCAGGGTTCAAGGATTTCGTATTGCTGGAACTCGAAAAGGAACACGGCGGCACGTCGCGCAGCGGCACATCGCAGCTTGTTTCGTATCCGTGGGGAGCGCATTATCTGCCTGCGCCGATGAAGGAAAACGGGGAGCTTGTTTCGCTGCTCGGCGAGATGGGCGTGCTCGATGGAACGGACGATGCGGGCGAGCCTGTGGTGGCGGAACAGTTTTTGTGCCGTGACCCGGAGGAGCGCGTTTATTACAAAGGCCGCTGGTACGAAGGGCTTTACTTGAACGCGGGCGCGAGCGTGGAAGATTTGCGGCAACTCAAGGAATTTCGCGCGGAGATAGACCGTTGGGTTGAATGGCGCGATGGACGCGGGCGGCGCGCGTTTGCAATTCCTGTCGCACAGAGTTCGGATGATGCTTGGGCAACCATACTTGACCGCATGTCGATGGCGGCATGGATGGATGAGCGCGGGTTCAGTTCCGCGCGATTGCGCTGGATAATCGACTACGCGTGCCGCGATGATTACGGCCAGACGCTTCAGACGACGAGCGCATGGGCGGGCATCTTTTACTTTGCTTCGCGCATGACGAAGGCAGGCGTCGAGGCGCGCCCGCTTATTACTTGGCCGGAAGGCAACGGGCGTCTGGCTTCGTATTTGTACGGCGACGCGCGCGAACATGTGCGGCTCGGTATGGCGGCGGCGGAGATCATTCCGTTTGAAGCTGGCGGGCGGCGCGGTGTCGATGTGGTGGCGATTGACCACGAAGGGCAAACGGCTATCGGCTTTCACGCGGATCGAGTCGTCTTTGCCGCGCCGCATTTTCTCGCGCCGTATCTTGTGCGCGGCTACAGGGAAAGCTTCGGAGCAATCAGCGCAGAGTTTCAGTACGGCGCGTGGATGGTGGCGAATCTGTTTCTGAAGGATAGGCCGCGAGAGGGCAAAGGCTTTCCGCTCGCGTGGGATAATGTGCTTTACGAAAGTCCTTCGCTCGGTTACGTCGTCGCAACTCATCAGCGCGGGCTTGATCGTGGCGCGACTGTTTTCACTTATTACTATCCGATGTGCGAGAGGGACGCGCGCGCGGGCAGAACGAAGCTTTTCGAGATGGATTGGCACGCCTGCGCCGACGTTGTTTTGACAGACCTCGAACGCGCACACACGGACATACGCGCGCTCGTCGAACGGCTCGACGTGATGCGTTGGGGACACGCGATGATTCGCCCGCAAACCGGTTTTATGTGGAGCGGCGCGCGACAAAAAGCGGCGCAGGCGTTTCGCGGCGTGCATTTTGCCAACACGGATTTAAGCGGCGTCGCGCTTTTTGAAGAAGCGTTTTATCAAGGCACGCGCGCCGCAAGGGAAGTGCTTGCCGCGCGCGGCATTGCAGTTTGAATCACGGCTTCGGATGAGTTGATTGAAACAATAAGGGGAACGACGCGGGCGGGCGAATCGACAAGCAAACAAGTAAGCTTGAACGTCGCGCCGTTGTGTCCATAAGGAAATGTAAGACGGGAGAAATTATGAAGGCGATTCGCGTGCATGAGTTCGGTGATGTGTCTGTAATGCGTGTGGAAGAAACAGATGATTTGCGTGCGGGGCGCGGGCAGGTGGTTGTGCGCGTGCGCGCCGTCGGCGTGAATCCGGTGGATACGTATATACGCGCGGGGCTTTATGCAAACAAGCCTGCGTTGCCGTACACGCCGGGAACGGATGCGGCGGGCATCGTGGAAGCAATCGGCGAAGGAGTGAGCCGCGTTAAAGTCGGCGACAGAATTTATACGGCTGGCACGTTGAGCGGCGCGTATGCCGCGCAAACACTCTGCGATGAAGCGCAAGTTTATCCTTTGCCTGAAAACGTTTCCTTTGCGCAGGGCGCGGGAGTTCATGTGCCTTATGCGACGGCCTATCGCGCGCTTTTTCACAGAGCGCAGGCGTTGCCGGGCGAGACTGTGCTCGTTCACGGCGCGACGGGGGGCGTCGGTTTGGCGGCGGTGCAGCTTGCGTCTGCGGCGGGGCTAACGGTAATCGGCACGGGTGGTACGGAAGAAGGCCGCCGCCTTGTCGCGGAGCAAGGCGCGCAAAGTGTGCTGGATCATCACGCGCCTGATTATTTAAGTGAAGCGATGCGTTTGACGAAGGGGCGCGGCGTCGATGTGATTCTGGAAATGCTGGCGAACGTGAATCTAGGCAAAGACCTCGCGGTGCTTGCGAAGAAGGGACGCGTGGTTGTGATCGGCAGTCGCGGCACAGTTGAAATAAACCCGCGCGACATAATGGGACGTGATGCGAGCATTCACGGCATGTCGCTCTTCAATGCGGATGCGGCAGAAGCCGCAAGCATTCATGCCGCGCTCGTCGCCGGACTCGCTAACAGCACCTTGCGTCCGGTCATAGACGAAGAAATGCCGCTGCCTGATGCGCCGCGCGCTCACGAAGAAATAATGCGAGACGGCGCGCGCGGCAAGATTGTTTTGATTCCATGAAACTCCTACATTTTGTTTGCAGGCACGAAGTTCAGCACAATCGCGTCGTGGTCGGAGAGCGCGCCCGCTTCATCGCGTAGATCGCCGACGACTGCCGGGCGTGTGTGCGGCGCGGCGCGGATGTCTTTTCCGGCGAACCAATCGAGCTTGAGCGAGCAGCGCCCGTTGTTTCTGGCGAGCGCCCAGCGTATGAACCAAAAGCACCACTGTGGTATCCAATCCGCCATGTTGACGTTGACCGCGAGATCGTCCACGCAGTAATGCAATGTACCCGCGCCGAGTTCGTTCAAGGTGCGATAATCGTAACCGCGCTTTTCCAATTCATTAAACAGCCCGCGCTCGAACCATCGTTCGGGATACGGATAATGATTATTGATAACGTGGCGCACGCCCATCGCCACGCGACGCGCGTAGCCCGCAATCGAATATGCAGCGCGGCGTGAATTGTACGTTGATGTATTCCAGTCGCCGCCGATGACGACTGGCAATTGCGCGCGTTGCTTGGCGAGATGATCGAGGACGATTTGCATTTGAATTTTTCGATGGCGCTGGCTCGAATGCGCGTCCAGATGCAGGCTCACAGTCCACACGGAGCCGAGCGGGTGATCCATTATCGCCGCGACTGCGCGCTGGCAGCCGAGTCGTTTTTCTTTGCCGCGCATTTTGTCTTTGCCGTTCGGCAGTGGAATCGAATGAGCCTCGCGCAAAGGATAACGCGAAAAAAGCGCGTTGCCGTGAAGCGACTGCTCGTTTTCGCCCGCGACTTTTGATTCAAGGCCGCTACCCTTATTGAGCGCGAGATAACACGGCGCGAAAACGTAATTGAGCTTTAACGCGGCGGCGATTTCTCTGGCAACAAAACGATTTCCTGTGCGCGCCATGCCGTAATCGAGTTCTGTTAAAAGCAGCACATCGCTTTCACGCAAAGTCGTATGTTCACAGAGCGCGCGAATGATGCCTTCGAGACGAAGCCCGCGCTCGATGTTCCACGCCGTTGCCTTAATCGAAGAAGATGTTTTGTTTGAATCACGCGTTGAGCCGCCAGTAAAATTTTCCTGCACGACGCTCGCCATCAAGTTTTCGATCTGCGGGCGCAAGCGTGCGTAGATTCCCGACGCCTCCAACTCTTTTGTAGAATTGAACTGCGCGAGTTCAGGAAGAAAACCTTTCAGGTTGTGGTCGAGCGCGGACGCGGCTTCGTTTTGTAGTTTTTGTAGTTGTTGAGACAAATAATATAAAAGTGAAAGGGCAGCATCGTTGCTACCCTTTGTTTAATGATGCACCCGGCAAGACTCGAACTTGCGACATTTTGATTCGAAGTCAAACGCTCTATCCAGCTGAGCTACGGGTGCATAATCGGTTATTCGTTTTCAGCGACGGCTTCGATGCGCGGCAATACTATAACGCATTATCGGCTCGGCGGCGCAACGGGCGCGTTTGTCGGGGCGGCGCTTTGTCCCTGAAAGTCGTGCTTGATAAGGCGCGTGAGGGAGTCTATTTCTTCCGCGCTGAGTTTGTCTTTGAAGGCAGGCATTCCGTCGCCGCCTTTGCCGATCCGCCGCGCGAGTTGATCATTCGTGAAATTGCGCACGCGGCCTTCACGCAGTCCCGGCACCTTCAATTTGATATTGTCGAACTCGACGCGCCCGCCGTCGGCATTCGCGCCGTGGCATTTCGTGCAACGCTCGCCGTAGATTTGGCGCGCTCCGGCGAGTTCGTCTGCGGGCGCGGCGTTGGCCGTGTCAATGCGCGCGTGTGTCTTCGCCGCGGCAAGTTGGTCTGCGACTGCCGGTGGAATGCTTGACTTGCGTTGCGAGTCGGATGACTTGTCGGCGGTGTTCGATGCGTTGTTGCAGGCGAGCGCAAAGAGCGCGACGGCAACGGCGATAAGAGCGAGCTTGAGCAAGTGCATTAAATCATTACCTGTCGTTTGTGATGTATGCGTGTGTTTGAATTTTATGAAAGCGCGGCAAGTATAAATCATGCTGGCGAATCTTTGAAAGCGGCGAGAGTTGCAATCCGCCGCCGTTCACCGCAAAATAGTCCGGCATCGCGCGAAACGCTTTTAGCTCAACCAAAAAAATTTGCGCGATCCCCGAATTTTACGCACTTTTAATATCAGAGGTTCAAAACCACCATGAGTGAACACAGACCGGGCGCAGGCACTGAGCCGCGCGGTTCGCTGCGTCTCGCAGGCAATCGTGACACGACTATCGAGCAGCAGCTTCCAAGACAAACCATCCCGCGACAGTTCGTCAACTTTACTTTTTATCGCGCCCGCCCGGACTGGCACGCGCTCGACGCCGACGCGAAACAACAGGCGCGCGCAGAGTATGTCGAAGCGCTCGACGAGTCTCGCGGCGAGCTATTGATTCATTCCTACTCGCTGGCGGGCTTGCGCACGACGGCGGATTTTATGATCTGGCGCATCGGTTATCACTTAGACCCGATGCAGGAAATGACCGCGCGGCTCAATCGCACGCGGCTCGGCCACTACCTCGAACCGACGCAATCGTTTCTCTCCATGACGAAGCGCTCGATGTACATCGACAAGGACAACCCGGAGCACGTCGAAGACCGCCTTCACGTTGTTCCCGGCAAGGGCAATTATTTGTTTGTGTACCCGTTCGTCAAAACGCGCGAGTGGTATTCGCGCTCGGCTGAAGAAAGACAATTGATGATGGACGAGCACATACGCATCGGGATGAAATATCAATCTGTGAGGCTGCACACGACGTATTCCTTCGGCCTAGACGATCAGGAATTCGTCGTCGCTTTTGAAACAGACGAGCCGTCGGACTTTCTGGACTTAGTGCAGGAACTGCGCGAAAGCAAAGCGAGTTCATTTACCTTGCGCGACACGCCTATGTATACCTGTCGGCAGCGCTCGCTTGCGGAATGCCTCGAAGCCATCGGGTAACTTACAACATGATCGAATTGGGCATCGGTATTCTAAGCGCCGCTTCGTTCATCACGGCGTATCTTGTTGCGACGAAGTGTTGCGCGAAGGGCGCGGGGAAATATATCTCTTGCTGCTCTTTGAAAACTTCAATGTCGCCGCGCGCTGTCAGATTAAACGACGCACTGCGCGCACGGAAATTTCTCACCGCCGACGAATTGAGCGAACATCACGGCGGCGGAGCACGCTCGACGGGTGCAGGGGAAACGAATTAAGTAATGTCGTGCGTGCAAGGCGTGCGCGCGAACGTCTCGAACGATGAAGGTTGCGCGGAAGTTTACAATCAGCGGGGAAGTGCAGGGCGTCGGCTATCGTTTCTTCGCGCAACGCGCCGCCGCGCGCCATCAGGTCAACGGCTACGTGCGCAACTTGCGTGATGGAAGCGTCGAAGCACTTGCCGAAGGCGACGCGGCAAGCGTCGAAGCCTTCAAGCACGATCTTGCGACAGGCCCCGCGCACGCCTTTGTCGCCAACATCGAAGAACTAAACCTTGATTCACACGGCGTATATTCTTCTTTTCGTATTGAACGCTGATTCGTAGCGGCAGACTTGCGCCTCTGCCCGCATTGTATTCCAAGAAATCACGGGCAGGGACAAGCCGCTGCCCCTACAATCAAAAACAAAAACAACATGGACGGACTCAAACAATTAATCCGCGAAGTGCCTGATTTTCCGAAGCCGGGCATTAACTTTTACGACATCACGACGCTGCTCAAGAATCCGCAGGGCTTGCGTTTGACGGTCGATGCACTCGCCGAAGAATTTAACGGCGAGAAGGTAGACACTGTAATCGGCATCGAAGCGCGCGGCTTTATCTTCGCGCCCGCGCTCGCCTATCACATGAGCGCGGGCTTCGTGCCTGTGCGCAAGCCCGGCAAGCTTCCCGCCGAATGCGCGTCGCTTTCCTATGATTTGGAATACGGGCAGGACACTTTGCAGATACACCGCGACGCCGTGGGCAAAGGCCAGCGTGTCATCATCGCAGACGATTTGCTGGCGACGGGCGGCACGGCAAAGGCTGTCGTCGATTTAGTGGAGAGCCTTGGCGGAGTCATCGCCGGATTGGTTTTCGTCGTCGAATTGGAATTTCTGCCGGGACGCAAAAAACTCGAAGGCTACGACGTGCGCTCGCTCATCAAGTATCAATCGTGAACAATCAATGACGATTGCTTTAATCACGCGGCGTTGCGGTTGGAAGCTTTTCCGGTAGCCTGTAAGTTGTGTGCTCCGTGACGGACTTCGGAAGAGGCAACACGTTGGAGGGCGCAAGCTCGGCGGTTGATTGCACAGCGGGAATGTTCGATTGATCCAGAGCCTTCTGCGTTAGCGCTTCTAAGGAATTATCCGGCACACGTTTGCGCGCCACCGTAAACGCTAATCCGTTGAGAATAATTCCCAGACCGATTAAGAATACAACGATGCCTGCGCCCACTAACACTAAAGCATCTCCATGAGCGAAGAAGCCGAACAGCAACGCCGCGCCCAAACCAATCGAAGCCGTAACGACGCCGGAGCGAACACACCGCAAACGTTTTTCTTCGGGCGATTCTAAAAACTTTTCGATTTGCGGCAGCACATCTTCCGCCACTCGCTTGAGGTCGCGCGTCGATTGTGTTTCTTTGATTTTAGCGGCGATGGCGCGCCCGATTTCGTCGCGCGCGGAAGCGGCGGACGCAGTAATCTCGTCCGGCCTTTCCAGCGCCGCGCGCACCGAACGCAAGTCCGTACCGCAAGCGCGGCAGTATTGATTGGGTTGGCGTTCTTCCGACGCGCAGCTAGGGCAAAACATAAATTGCGCAGCGTTCCTTTAACATTAAAATTACAGACAAACTTTGTACGAAGGCTGATCCGGCGAGGTTCATTCTAATGTGCTTCCACGCGTTATGAAAGCTAACGTGCTTGCCATCGCTTCGCTGCATTTGCCATAATCCCAAGTCATGCTCCCGTAGCTCAGTTGCATAGAGCGACCGCCTCCTAAGCGGTAGGCCGCGCGTTGGAATCGCGCCGGGAGCACCACATTTTGAAAGAAACAAGCAAGAGAGGCGCGTCAAGATAATTTGAAGCGCCTCTCTTGCTTCGTTAGTATGAAAGCCTTCGTGTTGAATAATTTATCGGGAGGCGACGGGCATGAAAAATTCTTTGTACTACGGCGATAATCTGGAAGTGCTGCGCAAGCACATACGCGATGAAACCGTTGACCTTGTGTATATTGATCCGCCGTTCAACTCGAAGCGAAATTATAATCGGATTTACAACAACATAGGGCGCTAATAGGAACAATCGCTATTTGCTGTTAACCTCAAAAACCATTGATTGAAGTTCTAATGACATTTTTCTTAGGACTTACGCAAAAAGCTAAGAAGTAGATAATGGCAGGATGATGACTGCCACCCAACGAGCAACCCGACTTGATTACTGTCAGTATCTTCTGAGCAGTCAAATCAACTATACGCTGACCAACTTTGCTGACCATAGCCAACATTACAGCCATGACCACTTGAATCGCTACT
>JBPCOJ010000071.1:0-15545 GCA_051000345.1 Pyrinomonadaceae bacterium
AAGTTGGTGAGCGTGTAATTGATTTGACTACTCAAGAGATATTGGCAGTAATCAAGTCGCGTCGCTCGTCGGTTGGCAGTCATCATCCTGCCATTATCTACTTCTTAGCTTTTTGCGTAAGTCCTAAATAGAAAATATAGAGCGTCTGGCATCAACACTAAACATCGAGGTTAAAGACTTTTTTTAATCACGAAGATTTTGGAAATTATGCGGACAATTCAACAAGCCGTTAGTGAAATTAAAACACTTTTGGAACAAGCAATTACTGTAAACGGAGAAGCCGGAAAACTTTCGGTAATCCGGTCGCAAAAACCAATTAAGCTAATTCACGATGCCGTGCAATCCGAGTTGGTCGCTAACCAAGCCGCATTAACCAGCATAAAAGCTGAATTAACGCTCTACGGGCTTCTCAAAAAGAAATCTCAAGATATAGTAGTCTTTCCTTCAAATCTTTCCCGACAAACGGAAGTTATTAGTGACGGATTTCTTAAAGGCGAAACAGATATCTACGGCAGAGCGTTCACGGAAAGAACGCTTTCAATAAACATCCGAAGCCAACTAAGCAGCTTGAATAAAAATTTTGATACTTTGTATGAAAGAACATTCGCCGAATCACTGAACTTTCATTTGAGATGTCCGAATATGTGTCTGGGCGAAGTCTATATGATACCTGTTTATGAGTACGACGTAGCGGATGCCCAACGGCATATAGTATCGTTTTCCAAAAGCATCGGGCGCATTGAAAAATATCTTTTAGCTTTCAATGCAATAAACGGCAGGATTGCCGTAAATTCAGACCATCATAAATACGAGCAGGTTTGCCTATTAGTTGTAGATTTCAGGCAAACGCCGCCCAAGATTTACTCTTCAGATGTAGATTTGAGAACCGATGGATTGCTGTCTCAAAGTTCGGCTGCCTCAATTACCAACCTGACTTTTCAAAATTTCGTTCCCTCGTTGCTCCAAACTTATGGCAGCAGATTCCCCTGATCTTCTTTAAGATTCACACCGTATTTGTCTTCAAGAAAACAATTTACCTGCTCTGTTTTCTTCAACTGTCTCAATTCGTCAATTTCTAACTCCGCAAATTCAGGGATAGTAAATTTTTCAATGAAGTTTTTTTGATAACACGGGTAGCCACCTTCTATTGAAACACTTGTTTTGGTGATGTAATAGTGCATTACCGATGAATTCAAAATTTTCTGTACGACATCCATGTTTTGAATTTGCATCAACGGGTTTTCAAAAAGAGTGTTTTCGTTTTCTCTAAAGTAAATCCCGTAACCATTGGTAAAATACGACTCCTCGCTTTCAATCAATAAAAATCTAGGGAATCGGCTAAAAGTCGGCGTTAAGATTTTCTTTCCGAATTTTGAAATGCCTTGTGTTCTTCCCCAAGCGAAAAACGGTTCGTACTGCACTTTACCTTTGTCCCGTGACGACAATTTCGCTCTCTCGGAAAGCAAATAAGCAAAACATTTAGGGAAAGCCTCTTTTAGTTCTTCAATGGACAAAGCACGGTAAGAATTTTTCCTGAATACATAAGGGCAAATAATCCGTCTGGAATTGTGGGAAATGCTTTGTTGCTCTTTGAAATCGGAAATCTTATAAACGGGTTTTGTTATGGCCTTTTCTATCTCAAAACTTCCGGCTGCTGTAATTTTGATAAAGCAATCATTTCGACTTTGGCTTCCATCTACAAAATAAACGTCATCCTTCAATGTTGCTATTCCAACACAAATTTCAAATAGCTTTCCAATCGGCTGCCCGACAGTTTCAATAGTTTTTATGTTAGTTTGTTCTTTAGACTTAAGTAATCTCCATTTCTTCGTATTCAATTCTTTTAATGAATTTGGTGAACCATTGGCACTTAATAGAAAGTTTTCAGGCGTTTGTTTTTCTTTGATCCTGTCATAAATTATCACCTCGTTTGCTGCTTTACCAAAGAATGTAATAGCCGTGTACGTTTGAGCATTAAAGATTTTTCGATGGCTGAAATCAACAATTCTCGAAACGCATTTCTGTTGATGAAAAAACTCGCGCAATAATTCTCCTGATAGTGATGTAAAGTAATTATTAGGAGTAATGTAAGCCGCTTTGCCGGAAGATTTGAGCAGTTTGTAAGCTAATTCAAAAAAGGCAAAATAAAGATTAAACGCGCCTTTTTTTGTAGTTCGCCAATTGTCCAAAAGGTAACTTCTGTTTTCGTCAGATAAATCCTGGAATTTTACATAGGGCGGGTTTCCTATAATGTTGTTAAATTGCGTCTTCCAATCGAAGCGCAAACTGTCTTGATGCCAAAGATTAAAATCATCTTCTTGTAAAATCTCGCCGTTTTGCAGGGCATAAATCGTCAAAACGAGCTTTGCGCGATGTATGTTGTACGAAAGTATATCGCAACCGAAAACATTTTCTTTGACCGTTTGTTTTACTGGCTTTTGAAACTCACGTTTGTAATAGTCTACAAGCCCAAGTAAAAACGCGCCGCTTCCGCAGCTTGGGTCAAGAGTTGTTTCATCTATCTTTGGCTTTACCTCATTGATAATAAAGTCAACCACATAATTCGGGGAGAAGTACGCACCGTTTATCCTTTGGTCATTTTGCGGAATCAAAATTTCTATGTAATTTGTCAATTCTCTGACTTCAGAGATGCTTGAAATTCCTAGACTGTAATTTGCCGAGTCAAAATCTTGAAGGTATTCCACTAAGATTGAGCTATTTTGAAAAGCAATATTATTTCTCATAATAAATTCATTTATTATGATTTTCTCTGCAATTGAGTAGCCATGTTGAGCGACAAATTGGTTAAGTTGAGTCTGGGTTATCATTGCAAACATCCTAGCACTACAAGCGAAAGAGAACACCCGCATACTGAACCGCGACGGCTAAATTATATACGCTTTGTCAAGAATTCTCGTTATGTAGGAATCAAAGCGGCACAACAATAATTGTCCGTTGTGGAGCAAAGGAATTCTTTCGGTGATGGTATAAAAAGAGTTTCCGTCTTAACGCAAGGCTTTGATAACGTTGGCTCAGAGTTGCCTCCTAACTCACCCCGGTATTAAGAGGATTGACCAAAAGTTTGAACTTGCTGTAGGATGACGCGCATGTGATGGCCTTCGCAAAGATAATTGCATAAGATTAATTGGTCACACGCCTACCTCGCTTCAAGCTGTTCAACTGTTTTCCAAGCCGCACTTCGCAGACAGTGCGATTCGTTATCTGCATTCACTGATGCCACCCGTCATTAAAAAAACTTTTGTGTCACATGCGTTGCGTCGCTGGTATTGGGCGCTGGCGCTGGCGCTCATACTACTCGTCTGGCTTGGCATCGCGCTTGCGATGCGTCCGACGAAGGATGCCAATAATTCCTATGCGACGCGGCCTTACGGCTTGACGACGGGTCTGGAAAACTACGCGCTCGACCAGCTTTTTCAATTGCGCGACGCGCTGCACCCGGACTTGCGCAAACGCGGCTTCAAAGAGCCGATCACGATTATCGGCATCGACGAAAAATCCATTCGCTCGTCGAACGTGCGTTTGCAAAAATGGCCGCGCAATTGGTATGCGCATTTGATTGACCGCGCCAGCACGGGCGGCGCGAACGTTATCGGATTAGACATGCTTTTAAGCGAAGCGGGCGGCCTCTCAGCCGAAGATAAAGCACTCGATGCGCAACTCGCAGACTCGCTTACGAACGCCGGTAACGTCGTGCTCGTTTCCAAACTCGAAGCGGGCGGCTATCCTGAAATTAAGCCGACACAGTTGTTCGCTGATGCGGCCTACGCCACAGGCTTCGCTGACGAAGTGCTCGATAACGATGGCTTTGTGCGTAGTTCGCAATTGATTAAGGTAGTTCCCAATAAAGATACGCAGTTTAGTTTTGCGACGCGAATAATTGAAGGTTATGCGGCGGCGCTCGGACAGGAAGGGCAGGAGTTGAAACCTGTGCCTGATGGCAGCGCCTACACGTTCGGTGACCGCGTGTTGCCGCTACGCACGGATGGAATTTTGCAGCTCGATATGCGCGGGCGCACGCCTGCCTTTCAATACGTCGCGGCGGGCGATCTGTTGTGCGCGGCGGGCGACATCGAGTGCGACGCCAAACCGAATATTCCCGATGATCTTTTCCGCGATAAAATAGTGTTGATCGGCGCAAGCAACATCGACGCGCCCGATCTTTTCTCGACGGCGTTTTATGAGCTGTCCAGCCTCGCGCGGCTCTTTGACCGGAAACTACCGGAATCGCCCGCGCGCACGCCCGGAGTAGAACTGCACGCCAATGCTGCGGCGACGATTCTGTTCGGCAGCACGCCCACGCGCCCGCGCTATCTATGGCAAATTCTGCTTTTACTTGTGCCGCTGGCGCTCGGCGCGCTCGCCGTTTTTCTGTTGCGCGCTTCGTGGGCGCTCATCTCCGTGCTGGCGATTGCCGTCGTCGCGCTCGTCGTTTCGTCATGGGCGTTTAATTCGCATGGAATAATTTTGCCGCTGGCGGACGCGTGGCTCGGCATCGCTGTGCTCGCGCCGACTGGCCTTAGTTTGCGCTATGCGCGCGAGCGTGCGCTGCGCGATGAAAAGGAAGCGGAGCGGGCGCAGCTTATGGACATCTTTTCGCGCTGCGTTTCATCGGAAGTCGCGGATACTTTGTGGGAGCGGCGCGAGCGTTCGATCTTCGAGGGCGAGCGCCGCGTAGTATCCATCGTCTTCACGGACATACGTAGCTTTACCACGCTGTCGGAGAAACAATCTTCAGAAGCAATCGTTAAGTGGCTCAACAATTATTTCGGGCGAATGCAATCGGTTGTTAAAGACCACTGCGGGCATATCAACAAATTCATCGGCGACGGATTAATGATCGTCTTCGGCGCGCCCATTGCCCGCACGGACGAAGAAGAAGCGCGCGCGGCAGTCGCCTGCGGGCTGGAAATGCTGGAAGCGGTCAAACGCATGAACGCGGAGTGGCAGGCAGAGGATGCCTTGCTTCCCGAAGCAGACCGGCGGCCTGAAGTGAAAATCGGCGTCGGCGTGCATTCAGGGGAGGCGACATGCGGCGTGGTGGGAGCGGAGCAACGGCTGGAGTACACGGTGATCGGCGATACGGTTAATCTGTCTGCCCGGCTCGAATCCGAAACTAAAACATTCGGCGTCCCGATTTTAATTTCCGATGCGACGGCGCGCTTGCTCGGCGATAGTTACACGGCGCGCGCCCTCGGCGAAGTAAAGGTAAAGGGGAAGACTACTGCGACAAAGGTTTTTACAATCGATGCTCCCGCCGGTGCCGCCGTCGAAGCTGCCGAACCCGTTTCGGTTGCTGTTTAATAAGTCGGATAATTGATAGCCGTTGCGCCGCAAGGCAAAAGCGATTCGCCGTTCCATTAGTGAAGTGCCAATCAAGAGCGGCGCGCATGTTTTTAGAAATGAAAGCAAGGAGTTACATCATGTCAATTTTTTTTCGTTCATCGACTCAATCGGATTTCAACGATCCCAAGCGAATCGGCGCGGTTTTTTGGCTGGGCATCGTGTGCTTTGTCGCCCTCACTGCGGCGCAGGTTTTAGGGCAGGGAAATCAAACAGCGCCGCGCCGCCCGCTGCCGAAGCCCGCGAATGGTTCGCGCGGATTTGAGCAGTATGCAGATAAGGATGCGTCCAGCCGTTTGATTACCGCAGGCGCGACACGTGGCGTCGGAACCAAACCTAAAGCGGTCGCTCCGATGGAAGGATTGGCTTACGACGCGCATCCCTTTTTCAAATGGCAGGCGGTGCCGAACGCCAATTCCTACCAGTTCACGCTGCGCGATGCAACGAACAATTCATCCGCGCAGATAATTTATCAAACGGATGTCGCCACGCCGCAAATGCTTTATCCGGTGACCGCGCCCGCGCTCGAAGCAGGCAAGCTTTACTCTTGGCGCGTGTCAACGAAGACGGGCATGGAAAAGATAAACGGAACGCCGGTCAGCTTTTTTATTTTGGCGGGCGAGGATGCAGCGGAAATAAAAAGCGCGCTTGCAAAATCCAAGCTCGCTGCTCCGCAAACGACGAACGAGCGCGTGCGGCAAGCGCAAATCTTCGAGCAGTACGGCGTATGGTATGACGCGCTGCGCGATGCAAGCGAAGCGGTCAATGCGAACCCGCAGGACACCGCCGCCAAAGCATATTACGAATCACTCCTTAACCGTTTGAAGGAAGCAGAGCAGGCGAAGGATGAAGGCGACGGAAATTAAAAGCGTCAGAAACGGAAAGTAGATGTTAGATATTGGATGTTGGTAATGAACTTCGTACCTAATATATTAGTATCTGACATACGGCATCTGGTTTCAATCTTCATTATTCAGAGGCGAAAGAAGCGTTTGATGGAAGCCAGCACTCCGGCTGTTTCTTCCTGTACGCTGTGCCCTGCGGCGGCATGGGCAGCCAGTCCTGTGCGGCGTTCGGCGACGATTTCGCCAAGGGATTCGACCAACTCCCGATTATCGTCGAAGAGGAGTTTCATCGCTTCATGTCCGACTTCGATTACTTCCGTTTCGTCTGCGGCAACAATATCGGCGGCGCGCGGCTCGCCTGTCAAAAGAGCCATCTCGCCGAAAAAATCGCCTTCACGAAGTTGCGCGACGGTGCGCAACTCGCCGTTGTCTCCGACGCGAACTTCGACGCACCCGCGATGCACGACGAACATCGAAGAACCTTCGTCACCTGTATGGATAACGGTTTCGCCGGGAGCGTAAACATGGCTCGCTGCCGCGCACGCGAGTTTGCCGATTTCCTCTTCCGATAGGGGAGCGAAAATATCCACCGCCTTGAGGCGTTCGGCGACATCATTATTTACCGGAACGGCGTGCTGGTTGGTCTGTCGTTCGAGCTTAACGTTCAACGTCGGAAACGGGAATTCCATTCGGGCGCGGTGGAAGGCATACCATACACGCTGGCGTATGAGCGCATCCGTGTCGTTGAAACGAATGTAATTGTCGAGCCAGTATTTGACCTCGTATTCGACACTGCTGTCGCCAAAATTTTTGATGCGAACAATGGGAGTCAACTTCGGCGAAACGTTTTCGGCCTTGCGGACGGCCTCGCGCACAACGTTAATAGTCTTGGCGGGCGAATCCGTATACGGAGCGCTGAAGGTGACGATGCGTGCATTCAAATTATCGCGCGGGCAGACTTCGATGGATTCTTTGGCGACGCTGCTATTGCTGACGAGCACGATGTGATTGGTGAAGGTTCTGAGCTTGACGGCGCGCCATGCAATGCTTTCGACGACGCCCGTGAATTTGCCGACCGTCACGACATCGCCGACTTGGAACGGTTTGTCCGCGTGAAGCGAAACGCCTGCGAAGAAATTGCCGAGCGTATCCTGTAATGCGAGACCGAGAATGACTCCGAAAATAGCTGACGTTGTGAAAAGCGCGCCGAGCTGAATATCGGGGTAAAAGTGACGAATGATAAAAGCGAAAAGCGTTGTATAAGCGACGATTGAAAAAACATTGCGAAGCAAGTTCGGCGCTTCGTAGCCTTTGCGCCAGCGAAATGCAAAAGTAAAAATGAGTTCGTTGGCGAGACGCACGAAAACAAACACGAGCGCAATGCAGAGCGCGGCTAACACAGCATCATTCACATGTTTGTAAACAACCGGAATGCCCTGCACTGCCGTATATTGGGCGTAGACAATCGGGCGCAGAACGTAAAGAAGCACCCACGCTAAACTCGTTACGCCGGTTGCCACGAGCGGCAGCAGTAAACGTTTTTTGAGAGAAGGACGGCTCACTTTTTTATTAAACGATGCGCGCGAAAGAATGCGGCGCGGCTCTGAAGAAATTTAGACCATGAACGCCATTTCAGATAAAATGGCACTGCTAAACGCGAGGTGGGTATTGACAGTCGATAGCGACTCTTATTATAAACCGCCGCGCCGCCGTCGTGAATCGTCGATTATGTTTTTGTCGCCGGACAACAGAAATCAGCGCGTTGTTTCCATAGTATAACCGCCATCCCGAATTCGCGCCGGTTATTTCATCGCAAAGCAAAACGATTGATCCCGCAAAGAGAGGTCAGGAAAAGCACCCCCGTGAACATTCAACTTTTGCCAAGCTCTTTCGACGCTGAAGGGCGCATCATCCCCGATCAGCGTTTGACCACGTTTTTAATCGACGACTGCGTTGCCATCGATGCGGGCAGCATCGCCATGGGCATCAATGATGCGCAGCGCCGCAACATACGCGACATCATCATCACGCACCCGCACATAGACCATGTTGCCTGTCTGCCGATTTTCATAGATGATCTTTTTGCGATGCTCAAAGAGCCTGTGCGCGTTCACGCAACCGAAGAGGTTATTCATTTGCTGGAGCGCGATATTTTTAACTGGACTGTCTATCCGCGCTTTTCACAACTCAGCAATGAGTGCTGCCACGTCATGGAATATGTTCCGTTCCGCACGAACGAAGAATTTCAAATTAAACATCTACGCATCACCGCCGAGAATGTCAATCATTTTGTGCCGTGCGTCGGCCTTGTCGTGTCGGACGCAAACGCCACCGTCGCCTTTACTTCCGACACGGCGGAGACCGAAGGCTTTTGGGAAATGGTCAATAGCGCGCCGCAACATCTCTCCGCGCTTTTTATCGAAGCATCCTTTCCGAATGAATTCGAGAAGCTGGCCTCCGCCTCCGGCCACCTGACGCCTGCAACGCTCAGCATCGAACTCGGCAAACTCACGAAAGTGCCGCCTGATATTCTCGTCGTGCATCTCAAACCGAGTTACCGCGATAGAGTAATGAGCGAACTCGAAGCACTCAACATCGAAGGTTTAAGCGTGATGGCGCCGGGCAAACTTTACGAGTGGTAAGCGATTTGTCGTAAAGCCTTTCGTGCTCGATAAGTAATGCGGATTTTAACCTTGCCAAATTGATAATGGCGGCCAACTGTTTTTGCAGCTAGCCGCCATTTAATCTATCTCCGATTGACCGCTTTCATGCTGCCGCTACTACGAACGACGCAATCGTAAACGGCGACGACGCCTGCGCCAGCCGACGGCAAAAATGACTAACCCCATCCCGCCGACGGCTGCTGTGGTCGCTTTCGCGCGCGGCGTCGAGTGTGTCGGAATCAAATTCAGCGAAACGGCTTTTAGTGAGCCTGTGACCGCCGCTGGAATATCTGTGCTTGCCGCGCTCTTTGAAGTGCGCGGCGCGTTGGGCGGCTCATCGGAGACCGTGAATAGTTCGCCGCCGATGGTGTACATGCGCTGCATTTCTTCGAGCGTGAAGGGACGCGCCCCGCGCCTGCCGAAGACCGCAAGCTGATTGCCGCTTTCATCGACAGCGCGATCTCTGTCAAGACCTTTGGAGATGTAGAGCGCTTCGCCTTTTGTTTTGAAGTTGCTGATTAAACGCGGCTCCGGGCGCGGGCTAAAGCCTGCGTAGGTCGCCATCGTTTCGGGCGACGTGAGTTGCAGAATATGCATTCCGTTTTTGCCGTCAGCGACATACGCGAAGACGCTCGCGTTGGTCATGGCGACTTTCACATCGTGCGCGTCGGTAATCTTTCCGTCGGCATTGAACATTTGATCGAGACGCGGTTTTTCCGGCTGCTCTATGTTGATAATCGCTATGCCTTCCTTGCCGTTCGCAACGTAGGCGTAAGTGCGCGCAACGTAAACGCTCTTGCCTTCGGTGAGCGGCACGCGCGCGTTTTCGATTAGGCGCGGGCGTTCGGGATTCGTCACGTCAACGATTTTCAAGCCCTCTTCGTCCACAATAAAACCATAGCGGAATTGCACGGCGAAGGCGCGCGGATTCTTCAGCGCCGGAGACGTAATCTGCGAAACGATTTTCGGTTCGAGCGGATTGCTGATGTCTACGACGAAGAGTCCTTTTTCGGTTGTGATGTAGGCGTGCGTGCCTGCGATAGTGATGTTGTTTGCGCCGTCGAGCGCGCCGCCCGGATTGAACGCGCCGTTCGGATATTTCGCGGGATCGAGCGCGCGCTTGAGGAAATTGTTAAGCGGATCGCCGTCAAGAAGCGTCGCGGCGTTGACTAAAATCAATCCTTCGTATTTGTCCGCGACGTAGAGAAACGCGTAGAGCAGATGTATCGGCTGTTCTTCGTTGAGCGGATTGCGCGTGCGCGCCGGATCGACGCCGAGAGTAGTCGGCGAAGCGACGGCGGCAGCATATTTCGTCTTCACATAAAACCTTTGACCGAGCGGTGAAACGGGCGCTTTCGAGATGCGCTCCGAAAAGCCTTTATGGTCTATCTGCGCGACATCGTAGACGCGCAAGCCGCCTTCGCCCGTTGCGACATAAGCGTATTCGCCGCGCAGTTGAACTTGCAGTGCTTTGGGAGTGCCTTTGTTTTCGTAAGCGGTTTTCAGCTCGCGTCCTTCACGCTCGAATTTAGCGTAGGAATCCGGGTACGCGACTTTGTGCAGAGTGCTGCCGATGACGGCCTGCGGTTCCGTGTGCTCTGTCACTGGCACGGCTTCGAGCGCGTCTTCGGCGGCGATGTAAATATATCGTCCCATGAAGTTCGTGAAGTTTGTGCCTTGCAACATGAGTTGTGCCATCCATGCGTTGTTGTCGTTGTTTTTCGAGACGTGGCAATCCGTGCAGCCTTTGGTTTCCGTCGCGCGGACGGTGTGCGGCACATGCGTGTTGAAAGCCTGCCCGCTGTAGCCTTCGGCGGAAATGGTTTGCTGCTGCGAGTAAATCCACTCGCGGTTTTGATTTTGTGAACTAACGAGAACGGCGGAAGACGAACGCACGGGCGCAATGCGGTGTCCCGTCACCGTGCCGTCGCGTCCGAGCATAAATACGTCGTCGCGCAGGACTTGGAAATTATAGGTCGTGTAGTTGCGCGAATTATCGCCTTCGTTGTGGCGGTTCGGCATTTTGCGGTTGGCCTGCATCGAGAGATGGCAGCCGAAGCAGCTTGTCATCCAAGAGGAATGGCAAGCGTAGCAAGTCATGTCGCTGTCTTTATGCGCGAGTTCTTTTTCGTCCTTCGGCACGTCGCCCCAAGTTTGGTTGTCAGTGCGAATGGTTTTGGCGTAGGCGGATTTCTGGTTGTAATCGGGATTGTCCGTGCCGTCTGCGTTCTTGGGCGTGACGGTATCAATGGTTTGCTTGACTCTCCACCACATGCCGGGTTCGACGACGGAGTTCTGGACGATCTGGCCTTCTTTAATTTGAACTTCCTTTTTCGTCGCCGGATCAATCTTCGTCAGTGGCCCTCGTTGGAAAATAGAAACGTGTTTGCCTTTGGCGTCGAGCGCGTAATAGGTGTCGATGTCGTCGCCGCTCGCTTGGCGTTTGGTTAAGTCGCGTCCGGTTGCGCGGTTGACGACTTTGCCGTTGAAGAGTCCCTGACCTGCGGCGGGGCCGGACGTGGTCAACTTCGCGCGGTTCTGAATCGTGCCGTGGCAATCGATGCAGCCGATTTCGATAGCGGCGCGCGGCTCGTTATAAAGATTGCCGTTGCCGTGCGCATCCTGACTGAAGTGGCAATCGGCGCAGTGCATTCCTTTTTCGAGATGAATGTCTTTGAGATGAACGGGTACGCCGTCCTTCATCGAATCGTTTTTCAGTTCGTGATTGTCAGCGTCGCGGAAGGCAACCGCTTCCTGCATTTTTTTGCCGTCAACATCTTTGACGACATTGCCTTTGGCATCGAGCATATCGCCCTGACGATTGCGTTTGAAGACGGTGCGGAAGAGCCAGCCGTGACCGTGAAAGTCCGCGATCTGCGTGCGCTTCAATTGCTCGTTGAATTCGGGCGTGCCTGTCTTGCGCAAAAAGCCTTCATCAGACCAATTGCCGCGCAGACTCGAAGCCTCCGGGTTGCGGTTGAGCTTTACCTGTTCTTCATCCTGCGATGGCGTGTGCTGCTTCGCGGGATACATTTTTTCGCCGTCGGTTTCGTTGTCCCACCAAGTCATGCCGTAGTAAGTGGCGACCATGTTGGTGCCGGGGTGCATGTGGCAAACCATGCACTGCGAAGAAGGAATGCGGCTGGTGAGAGAATGGCGTATCGGATGCCCGGACTCGTTTCTGGGAATGCTTTGGTCTCCGGTTTCGGTTGTGCCGAGATTGCCGAGTTTGGCGTAGATGCTCGAATGAACGGGGTCGCGGTCGTTGGCATAAACGACGTGACAGGCGGTGCAGCCACTCGAACGAAAATCGCCGGGATGGTCGTTTGATCCGAGTTGGCTGAGCGCCGGATCGAGCAGACGCGTTTTTTGCAAGCCGAGATAAACGGGGTCTGTGCGGTTGTTGGTGCCGAGACCGCGCGGGCTTAAGCCTTTGTCGGGCTTGCCGGGGTCTTCTTCTTTGTCAGGCAATCCGACATCGAGACGGCGACGCCCGCCGCGCTCAAAGACACGCAGAATGTTGCCGGGCTGCGACACTTCCCAGCGCGGAAGCGGTTGAAGAAATGAAAGTATGCCTTTGAATTTTGTTTCCTGCGCGGAGGGTTGCGGGACGCGCCAGAGTTCCTGCGGCGCGCCTGTTTCGGAATAGCTTTCGCCGAAATGCGAATCCTTCAACGGATAGCCACCGTTGTTGTAGAGCGCCGCGCCCCAGAGCATTGCGCCGTGCGTCATCATGCTGTTGGAAACATTGGCGACTTCCTTGTTATGGCACGCGCCGCAAGTTTCGCGCGAGGAACGCAGATCGGCAGGATTGAGAAAGCGAACGAATTCATAGCTTTCTCTCTCAAGCAGGGCGTTGGTGTTTTCGGGATTGCCGGATGATGGCTTGCCGTCACGCGTCCAGACTTCGGGGAAGCTCGGTTTTACGTGCGAGTCAGCGACGGTTTTGCCGAAGGGATTGCCGCCATGACAACTCGTGCAGCTAAGGCCGACGCCGTCCTTGCCCTGCGCGTCGAGTTTCGCTTTGCCTTCCTGTCCCTGCGGCACATGCATCGGTTCGATGTTTTTGTGGCAGGCGAGACAGCCTTCGACTTTGGGCGCGGTGCTGTCTTCCGTTGGTTTTGCCGCTGCCGCCGTGGTTGAGGAAGCGTCGGGCGCTGTTTGCGCGGGCGTTGTCGGCTTCGCCGCCGCGTCCTTTACCGGCTTGGCCTTATCTTGAATGATTGTCTCTTTCGCTTTAACGATAGTGACGGACGAGCGCGAGTTGAGAGACACGAGCGCGACAGCCATCACGACGACGGCGAAGAAGACGACGAGTTTGATGCGGTTAAGTGTGCTGTGCCGTGACGGGTGCATAAAAATTTGCTTCCTCTGTGAGAGGCTTTTGGGAAAATTTAGAAAACCAATTTCATTTGCGCAAAAAGAGAATAAAGCGGCTTGCGCGGATTGATGATTTGCGGCGTGCAATAATCTATGACATTAGCAGGGCAGTTGCGCCCTTCATCCGTAAAGATGTCGCGGAAGCCGCGTCCGGGAATTAATGTCGCCGCGCCGAAGGTAAACGTCACGTTGTTGATAAGAAGCGGGCGATAAGAGAGGCCGACGCTGTAATCGAATCCGATGTCCTTGCGCACCTGCGGTTGAAAAAGCACGTACTTGAGCGATTCAGTTTTGTCGAAGCGCATGTAGTTGGCATTCAAAATAACTTTGGCGCGCTGCGTTACATCTATGTCGAGGCCAGCGTTGTAAATGAAGATTCCGGGATTGATGAAGTTCGCTTGGCCTTCGATTTTACTGCTGCGCAAGGACGGCAGAATGCTATTGTTTTGCACGAGGCCGACGCCTGTTTGCGTTAATCGGATGCCCTGACGATTCCAGTAAGAGAATTGCCCGCCGACGAAATTCGGATCGTCGAAAATCGCATCGAAGCCGCCCGCTTTATTGTCTGTCGGATTCTTGTCGCCGGAAGCATAAAAGAACGACGTGCGAAAACGAAAGTAATCTTTATCGAGCGACGCTTCGACTGCGCCCATTTGCGCTCTGATGCTGGTGGCGCGTCCGGCAATCGGATTGCGGCTGTCGCGCCCGAGTGCGAGGTAATAAGAGTTGGTTAAGTTGATGCGCCCGATGTGTCCGTCGCCGCTGAATCCGAGGTAGCCGACGTTGACTGTATGCTCGCGGAAATCACCGATCAGCGCAGGGCGAACGAGAAAGCCGTTGCGGTCAAATTTTCTGCCGCCGCGATCATTGTTGTAGTGAAAAGAGAGTTGCGCAGTGTAGCCCTTTTTGATGAAGTCTTGACGAAAGATGTTGGCGATGTAAATGTTTTGGCGACGGCGATCAAAACGATTGAGGCCGCTGTTGGTGTCCTTTTCCAACTGCGAAAAGTAAGTGGCGTTGAATTGATATTGATTGTTGGCAAAGCCGCCGAAGAGACGCGCGCCCAAATTATTATCGGAATAAATAAAGCCGCGAAAGTCCGAAACGAAGGGCTGTATGCCGACGCGCACGCTCATGAAATCGAAGTTCGCGTTGGTGTCTTCGAGTTTGACTTCGCCGAAGGCTTCTTCGAGGGAAAACTGCGTGTCCGTGCGATTCGTGCCGCGCCGCACATCGACGTTGATAATGCCGTTTTCGCGCGCGTTGACGTAGTTCGGAACGCTGAAGGTCGGCGAAATTTTAATCGCCCAATTACGCGGGCGAAAAGTCGTATCGCCGTGAAACATCTCGAACGTAAACTGCAAGGTATTGTTCAGAGCGAATTGTTCGGGACGTCCGAAGAATTCTGCGCTGCCCGGATCATTGCTGCTTTCGTTGGAAGGCGTGGGCGCGCGCCGCTGCTCGACGGTGGTCGTCGCCGCGCCAGAGAAGATCATAAAAACTTTGTTGCCGAAGACAGGGTAATCGCCCTTGAATTTGCTTTGATTGTAAGGGTCGTACCAGCGGCCTTTTTTGAAGGGAACGTCGCGCCCGCGCGCGCCTTTATCTCCGTAGCGGTCGTATTCCGGGAAGCCTATGCGCCAGCGGTCGCGCACCGCACGGCGATCCGGCGCGGTCTGCGCTTCGGATGGAACGGTCACGCCGCCGCCGTAACCGAGCGGCGCGTCGGGCGTCACAGGATTAGCCGGGGAAGTTGAAGAGGCAGTCGTCGAAGTTGCCGGAGTGTTGGCAGATGCGGCAGGAGTCGCTCCATCGCTTCCTTTTTTCGCGGTATCGTTTTTCGCCTCGCTCTTCTTATCGTCGGCCTGCGCGCCGTTCTTCGCTTCGTCGGTTTTCTTTCGTTCGACGACAATATCGAGCGCGGTGTCTTTGCCTTCGTTGACGGCGATGTTTTCGATGTACGCGCCGTTCGGCAAGGCGAGCCGCCCGTAGTTTTTTTCTTTGTCTTTATCGTCTTTGAATTTGGCGATGTACGGCGCGGTGACCGTAACGCGGTAGGCTCCGGCGGGCAATTGCAGCGTGTAACGTCCGTCGGCGCGCGTGCGATTGCGCGCTTCGCGGCCTGTAATTTGATTGGTGGCGACGACGACGGCATCTGCAACTGTTGCGCCCGCAGCATCGCGGACGATGCCTGTGATGCGCCCGCGCTGCTGTGCGTGTGCGTGCGGGAAAACGAAAACGATGCCGGAGACGATGCTTGCCAGCGCAAGTGTGGCTAAAAACTTCTGCAGGGGGG
>JBPCOJ010000125.1:0-13930 GCA_051000345.1 Pyrinomonadaceae bacterium
GTCGAGCGCCTGCAAAGCGCGCTTTTGCATCGGCGTCAGATCATCGCCGAATAATCCGCCCTGCTTCATGTAGTCGTCAACGGTCGTGCCTTGCTCACGCAAAGATGAGAGTTTGCCCATCGCGGCGACCAGATCATTTGTGATGTCGAGCGGATAACGCGCGCCCGTCGCAATCGCTTCCTTTTGCGCGGCGAAGCGTCCGGCCTTGTGAAGCATCGCAGTCGTGATGTTGCGCACATTGTTGTCGGGCGATTCCGCGAGCTTCTGGAGCGCCGCAACGCCTTCGGGAGTTTCGCCGTAGGCTCTGGCAAAGACAGCATTTCTTACGCGCGTAATTCCCTCTTGGGAGATTTGGCCGTCTCCGGTGACATAACGCCCGCGCTCCGCCGGAGAAACAACGTCGCCCATAAAGCTACGGATAAATTCACGATTTGCGGGCGTCACAATCTGGCCGTCGTCTGCCGGGTAAAACTGTCCCATCAGATTGCCGGAAAGCTTTTGTGCGTCGCTTCTCGCCTGTTCGCCTGCGCTCATCGCGGCAACTGATTGCTCATTAGCTTCGCGGGCGAACTGCGCACGGTCAACGGGCGACGTGCGGACGCGCACTAACACGGGCTGCTTGGCCTGCTCTATGGCTTGCGAATCGAGTCCGAGCCGCGCGGCGTTGTCGTTCAAGTACGAGCGATAGCGCGATGATGATTCATTGCCGGATTCATACGCGCGCTGCAATGCGATGGTGCGCCCGTTGCCGCTCTCAACAACTCCGTCCTCGCCGACGATTGGCGCGCCCTCGCTTGCCTTTGGTGAATCCGCGAGATATTCAGGCCGCACATCGCGCGCGATGCGGTTGATCTGGTCTTCGCTGGCAATGCGTCCACGCTCGCGCGGTTGAAGCTCTGCGGGGAAGCGCGGATTAGGATTAAGCCCCGTGTCGTGCGATGCAACGAGGTCTGGCGCTTCGACGATTGCATAACGGGTGTTGATGCGCGTGCCGCGCTCGGTGGTGGCCGTCGCTTCATGCCCGACACTCAAAGGTACAGGAGCGGCTACACCTGCGGCGGCAGTGGAAGCAACATCGGGACGGCGGTTGTCGGGTTGTCCGGCGGCGCTGGTGGTGGTGTCACTGGCGGGGATGTCGGGAACGACATTCCCGGTGGTTGGCGATTCAAGATCATGCGATGCGCGGCCAGTATCCTGAACGCCCGTTGCTTCACTTGTCCGTGCGGACTCTGCCGCGCGCGTAGTGCCGCGACCTGCTTCGATGAGAGACTGCGCGTCGGATGGTTTGACGCGGTAGGCGCGGGCGATGGTGGCGAAGGTAGTCGTATCCTGCTCGGTGGCTGTGCCATTGACGATCCTTTCAAGAATTGGGCGCACGTTGCGGTCATCGAAGAATACTTCCATGCGATCGGCGTGGGAGCGCTCCGCCGGTGCCAGTTGTGCGCGGTAGGTTTCCTTGTAGTTGGTGGTGGTTGACGGTGCGGTGTCAGGCTGCAAAGTCGCCGCTAATGGCTCGCCCGTGAAGCCTGCTGGCGGCGTGGCTGCCGTTTGCGCTTCGGGTGGCGTCGTGCCTACCTGTTCCGCCTGTGCAGGCTGTACAGGCTGAATTGTCGCGTCCGTCTCCGGTGCTGCTTCAGTGGTTGCGGGCTTCGTCACATAACTTGCTTCACGATTGCCGCCGACGGCGCGCGGGTCTTTTATCAAACTGCGCTTGCCCGTCGCTTCATCGAGCGCGAGGAGACGCCCATCCGTCACGCGCCCGATGACCTTCAACTCCTTGCCTAAGCGTGACGAGTAAATGCGTTTCTCTGTGGTGGCCGTCGTGCTCGCTTCGCTTGGTTGTGCGGAAACATCGACGGGCGCGCTTTGCTGCGTAGATGTTTCAGCGTTCGATGGTGCGGCATCGGATTGAAGCGGCGGGCGAGTCTCCAGCGTTGACGGCGCGGCCACGTCTGCAATGCCTCCACGAAGCGACGGCGCATCC
Organism: Pyrinomonadaceae bacterium; assembly: GCA_051000345.1. Taxonomy (GTDB): domain Bacteria; phylum Acidobacteriota; class Blastocatellia; order Pyrinomonadales; family Pyrinomonadaceae; genus JBHENC01. The sequence goes on from JBPCOJ010000125.1 coordinate 1,985, forward strand.
TGTCGAATCGAAAGCGACGCGGGTTCTTCGGATTGATGAAATGCTCCGGCAAGCAGTCCCTGCGTCGCGCTGCCCTGCACAACATCGCCGATGCGCGCGCCCGGCTGCACGGAAGCGTCCAGAGCGCCGAGCGCGGCGTTGCGTCCGGCAGCCTGCAAAGCCGTCGCGCCGTCGCCGAGTACACCCATTGCACCGCCCATAAACGCGCCATGCGCCGCACCGGTAAGTGCCGGAACAAGTCCGCGATCTGAATTCTCGACGCCTTCTGTCAGCGCCATCGCCGAAATAGGATTGCCGGTCAACATCGTCGCTGCCGTCGTCGAAAGAAAGCCCGGCGGCAGTTCGCCAGCGGCGCGCGCAATCAATTCTTTGAGCGACGGGTCTTTGATCTGCGCATCAGCAATCGCGTCATGGTACGCGCGTTCAATCTGTCGCTTATACTCAATTCCTTTCGAGAGGTCTTCGTCTTTGAGCGCGCCGTGATTGGTCAATTCCGCAAGGTTGGTAAATAGCTTTTCGATTTTAGCCGCGCCGGAGACGAAGCCTGTTTTGACACCGCGCGAAATGTCGTTGTCGGATTCTTCGATGCCTTTGCGCACGTTCTGATAAACAGTTTCAGCGGCTGGATTCTCCATCTGCCGCATCTCGCTTCTAATCTTGTCCATCTGCGCAGCAGGAGTTTCGACGGTGTAGACTCCGCTCTTTGTTTTCTGCAAAATCTCGTCGCTCGTAACAGCCTCGCCCGTCCCGTATTGGCTGCGGATCGTCATGTTCGGATTCTGCGCAAGATATTTTTCAATGATTGCTTTGGGAAAGCCTGTCGAGTCGAGTACGGCGCGCGTTGCGGCCTGCGGGAATTGTTCGCGCGGAATGTTTTCGAGATTGACGCCGATGCGCGAAAGCTTCGTTCCGGTTTGCGCGTCCGTCGGCTTCTCTGCGGCGGTCTGCGAAGTCGGCGCGGCTGTCGGAGCAGATGGGTTTGCTTGCTCGGCAATCTGTTTGATGTACGCATCCTGCCCGCCCGCGTCCGAGACTTTCTTTTGCAAAACAACGCGCTCCTGCGGTGTGAGTTGTAGGCGCGTCTCGCTTCGTATCACAGGCTCATCATTGCCAGCATCAGCGTTGAAGGCCGAGAGTTCGGCTTGCGGTTCAACACCTTTATCCGTCAGCGCGTAGTTGCCCGGCGGCAATTGCAACGGGCTGTCCACTATCCCTGCTCCGGTTATAGCCGCTGAAGGCGTAGGCTCCGTACCACTCGCGCCGCGTGACGCCATAAACGAATCCACGTCCGGCAAATCATTCGATGAGCTTTGCGCTGCTGGCTGATCGACGGGCGCGAGATTCGCGTCATTCGCATCTGATTGCCGGTTAGACATGAATGAATCCACATCGGGGAGCTTCGTAAAAGGCTTAACGTATGAGCCGAACACCGGGCGAAAGTTTGTCTTGAGCGGATCAATCGTGCTGCCCCCGTTCGGCCTCACTTCGTAATGCGTGTGCGCGCCCGTCGAGTGTCCTGTCGAGCCGACAAGTCCGATCTGCTCGCTTGCTCCAATGATGTCGCCGACGCCGACGCCGATTTGCTGAAGATGCCCGTAGCGATGAACATTGCCATCCGGGTCTTTAATATCAATCGCGTTGCCGTAACCGCCTCGCTTGCCTGCGAAGACCACGCGCCCTGATGCGGCAGCGCCCAGCGGTGTTCCCATCGGTTCGGCAAAATCAGTGCCGCTGTGAATTCTTCCCGGTCGCGGCGCGCCGTACCTATCCGTGATGCGATAGGCTTCAGGCGACGCGGGCGCTTGAGGTGTAGGCGACACACGACGCGGACGCGTCTGCATAAATGCGTCTACGTCCGGGAGGTCGTCAGGCGCAGGCGCGGGGTCGCCGTCGCTTTGTCGGGCGGCCATGAATGAATCAACGTCGGGCAATACTAAGTCGGGCATGAAAGAAAATCCTTATTGAATCGCGTAGCCGGATGCTCTGAAGTGTTCGGCGGCGCGCCCGACATCAACACCCGTTCGCCGCGCGTATTCGGCTACGTCCTGTTGTGTGGCGACGCGCTGGCTGCTTCCCTGTCCTCCGGCTTGGCCTTGTGCCTTGAGGCGAGTCGGCCAGCCGTTCTCATCATCCCCGACGACATTGCCGAAGCGCGCACGGATGTTGTCGCCCATGCCCTTTAGCTTGTCCTGCAATGCGGCAGTCATGCGCTTGTCGCCGCTGCTCAGGGCGCGGGCAAGTTGCGCGCGTGTGCTTTGAAGTTGATTGATCGCCGTCGAAGCCTGACCTTGAACATTTGCGCCAGCGCGCCCGCCCGTGCTTCGGCTTCCCGGAGCCGCCAGAGGGCGATTAGCGCGCGTTAAGTTGGCCTGCGAGTTAGTAACGGCAGCACCGGCACGCGTCGTGTTCGAGACGGCATTTTGTCCGGCAATGTCAGCCATCTCGTCGCCGTGATCCATCTGCCACTGATTGAATTGCTCGCGCGTGTAAGCGGTGTGGTCGCCGTTCGACTCGCGCCACTTCGTGAAGTCCAGATAGGCGTCGGTGCGCTTGTCGCCGTTCTTCATGCGCCAATCGTTGAAGATCGCAACATCACTGTTTCTCTGCGTGAGGATGTCGTTGCGTTCATGTCCGACATCTGCTCGCGCGTCGATCCCATAAGTCCGGGTGAGGTTATTCCCATCGGCGATGTCGCGCTTCGTTTGGAGTCCTTCGTAAGCGATGCCGGGACGGGCGCGAATGTAGTCAATGTTCGCTGTTGTTTGAGCATTGGCCGCGTCTTGATGAAACTGTCCTTGTGCGCGCTGTAGTTCCTCCGCGCGCCGTTGTTCCTGTAAAATAACGGGATTTGCAGCCGCTGCGACGCCTGCTCCGGCTGCTCCGGCGGCTCCGAGGGCGAGATCGCCCCAATCAGCCTGACGGCCTTCGGCAGAGGCCTGCGCTTGTGCGTGCTGCATCGAGCCACCAAGATTTCGCAATGCCATCATCAGAAACGCGCGTCCGCGTGACGGCGTGTGCGTATCGCCCGGCGAGACATAGCTTCCGTCAGGGTTGCGCGCATCATTAACGACGGGCGCGGTCTGCAACTGATGAATGTAGTCGGCGTCCTTTTGCATGTCAGTCGGCGGCGCTCCGGCGTAGCGATTGCGGGAAGTCGGCGCGGAGATTGAGATGCCGTTAATGAGTGCGGGCGAGCCGTCGAGATTCGGCGCGTTGTCAGGATAATTCGCAGCAAGTGCTTCCTGCGTCGAAGGCAGCGAATTAACGTCCGGCAAGGCGATGGGCGGCGGTTGTGGCGTGGCTGCAAATTTCGGCGCGGGCGGCAGAACAACGGGCGGCAGTCCCGGCAGCGGCGGCCCCATGTCGTCGCGGGGACGCGGTGGCGGCACTCTGATTGTTGATGCGGGATTGAGTCCAACAGGGGCGTCAACGTCCGCGTCTTCGCGCCGTCTGCCAATTATTGAGTTTAGATTCATAGTGAGGGTGTCTCCTTATCGGGTAGTTAGTGAGTGATTTCGCTTCTTTTGAATAAGCCGCAGGCTTCAGTCAGGGCCGATTCGAGTATTTCCACGCAGCGCGAAACCCGCAGCAACTCTATGCGTATATCGTGAGCATAGAGTTCTATAAATTGTTTTCGTTCAAGAGGTCCCATCTCATCTAATGCAATTCGCGCTTGAAGAAGTTGCACGGTTGCGTCGCACACGAAGCCATCTACGTCTGCGGCGCAATCGGTAGTTGTTTTGGTCTCGATCATCCGTTCTGTTCGGGCGTCCATAAATTTTCTCCACTCATTTTTTTTGTTCGGCGTGGCTATCGTTTTCACGCTGCAAGCTTCCGGTACGCTTCGTTAATGCGCTGCATCGCTTCGGTGTCGCCGCCTTTGTCCGGGGGGTTCAGTTGCGCGAGGGCGCGATACGCTGCTTTGACGACTTCGGGCGGCGCATCCGGCACAACGCACAAGGTTTTATAAGCATCGATCATCTTCGGCGGCTCGCTCTTCGGCGCGTTCGCGTGTTCCCGCTTCTCGCCGTCCCAAACAGCTTCGGCGTCGTACTCGTCCTCCATCGCTTCGAGCCAGCCATGCAAATAACCAGAGGCGATGCCGTTAATCAGCCATTGCCGAGAGTCGCCATCAAAAACGCGATAGTGCGGAGGGATGCGATTCTTGAGCACGTCAATAGCTTCAAAAAACTCGTCTCTATCCGGCGATGAAATCTTGACTTCATAGATTCCATAAGTCCCTTCACGAAGCGTTGTGATTTTTATTTTCATCATTACGCAGCACACTCCTTTGCTTCACGGCACACGCTGACAATCTCCAGACCGCCGCAGACCTTTGCCAGAGCGAGCACGCCGGGATGCACCTTCGCTACATCTGCGAGCGCACGGTCAACGCAATCGGCTACGGTCACAGGCGGCGATTGCGCTTCCAGATATGCGCGGCCTATGTCGGATAGTTGGCCTTCATCTTCGATTGCTGCCGCTTCTTCGCGCTCGTAAACGAGTTCGATTAAGTCGGCTTTATGCTCGCGCAAAAGTTCGGTTAATTCCGGCGTCAGCGTGCCGCGCGGCGCATCTATTGAAAGCTCCGACGATGAAGCGCCAAGCGAGACGCAGACGCCTATTTGCGCAAGATGGTGTAAGAATTCGGGCGCGTTCATATTGTTACCCGTTGTCTTTCTTCCGACGCGGATTCTGTGTAAACCGGATTGTTGATTATGACGCCGCGCACGTAACTCGCGGCAATGTTCGCGGCAAGTTTTGCCACTTCCGCATCATCAAGCGGCGGCGAGCACCGGCGTGCGTTCACTTCGAGCATTTGAGCGTGAAGGTCTGGTAAGTGTTCTGCTTCGCCGTGTCCCCAGATTCCACAGCCAACCTTAAACAATCTGTGGTTGCGCTGACCGTCTGGAATAACGCTCCCGGATGTGGCGCGCTCCCTTGCTTGAAAGTTGATTACCTTTGCCGGTGGCTGCGTTTTTGTTGCCGTGAGTCTTTCCAAAAGCCACTCTGGAAGCGGAAGCGCGCGCACATCGTCAAGTAATTCATACCGGTTGCCGGATACGTGTCTGCTCGAAGGCAGCACGACATAGCCGCCATTTGCGCGCGTATCAATCCCCGGCGCGATCTTCCCTGCCGTGTTGCGCAAGTCCAAGCCCTTCGGATACTCGAAAAAGAAGTGAAAGCCGCCGCTGCCCGTGCGCACCTTCAGCGTATCGAGCCATTCGTCGCCGTAGGCTTCGGTTAAATCCGTGAGCGATAAATCGCCGCCCGATTTCGGGTCAATGTCCACAACCAGCACGCCCGAAACCTCGCCGGTCAAGCCGCCGACGTTTGCATCAGGGGTTTGCCGGAACCATTTGAGAATAGTTTTCGAGTCGGTTGTCGCTTCCTTGAGGCCGGTGTAGGTTCGCGGATGCTTGCCGGGGCTTTTGCACTTTGCGCCGTCCCGACAGTCGCAAACTCCATTTGCGGCGGGCGTGTAGAGCGGCATAACGGGGACGCCGCGAGCCGCCCACATTAAAGCGGCCTCTTCATTGCTCGCAAAAATGTGCGTGTTTTCCTCAATGTTTTCGCGTTCTTCGATTGGGGGGGGGGTGTCAGACTGACGGGGGGTGTCGGATATTTCCTGCACCTCTTCCGGCTCGAAAATGACGGGTATGTCTCTACCATCCTCACGCACCGCATCTGTGACTTCGATCAGCCCGTCAAAAGCAGATTCCCTGTCCCTTTTCACTTGATCGCGGGCGCGCTCTTCGGCCATGCGCTTGCTGAATGTCATAGCCTGCGCCATTTTGATATAGCGACGTGCGGCACCTTCCATTTCTCGTACTGGATCGCCGCCAGCCTTTTGAACGCGCTCAAGGGTTGAAGCGATGAGAGTTTCGGCGCGCGTCCATCCGGCCTTGATAACCGCGTCGTCAGTAACAGACGCGCCGTCGCTGCTGCCGCCATCGTTTTCGGTTTCCGGCGCTTTCCTCTCCGGGAGATGCTTTCGGATCGCTTTCCAAAGAATTTCGTCCGTGACGGCTGCCGATGGATTCTTGAAGTAATCCGGCGAAGTCCTCGCCTCCACCAGCGCCCACTCGACGGCCTCGCCGAGATAATCGCGCTCGTAGGAGGTCATCATCTGTGTTACCCCGTCAGCGCGGCGAACCTCGAAGACTTGATGTCCACACTTTGCTTCAGCCGCGTCTAAGGCTTCAAAAGCACGGCACATGAACTGATCGGCGTTTTCGTCTTGCCCTTTGAAATTCATTTGCCGGGCAGCCCACTTGTGCGCTTTGAACATCGGCAGACTTTGACCGTTCATCAATCCATGAATCCCGGCAACGACGCGGGCGGCCTTGTCCGGGAAGCCGAGCAGCACAAGAATGCGATTGCGAATGAACGTAAAGCGCTGGCTGTTTTTGTTGTAGTCGCCTGCGTCTTTCTTGGTGAAAGGCCGGGACGGTGCTTGATATGCGGGTTGTGCGCTCATGCTGCCCTCCGCAAAAAGCCGTCGCTTAATGATTCAACGGCGGGAAGTTGCGCGCAGGCGCGGCAAATGCGGAAGTTGACAACGCGATTCTCGACGCAATGTAGAGTGAAAATGCGCCCCGTTTTTATGAATCGCGCGCCGCATCGCAGGCAGGGATCGAGCGCGCGGTCAATGAAGTGTTCGATTTTTCGGTTGCGATGAAAATGGTTTGCGTGTATTCTCGGCATGTTCAGTTCCTTTCAATCAATCAATCAGTTAGCAAAACAAAGGTCGCCGAGTTCGTCGCTCGTGCGGCCTTTATACTTTTCATGCGGCGCGCCGCTCATTCTTCGAGAGAAAATCCGCAACGCTTTCGGGCGAAGTCTTGTAGTTTCGTCCAACGCGCCAGCCGGAGATTTGACCGGACTCGATCAACTTGCGCGCGGTTGGCGTAGAGACGCCGATCTGTGCGGCGGTCTGCGTCGTCGTTATTTCGGGTTTGCGTTTTTCAGCATTTCTGGGCATAGAAAATACCTCCACACAGCGGGACGTATAATCACTCGCTGCGCATATAATTTATTGTGCTTTTTGGTTGGGCGCTGGAAGGACGGGGAAGCTTGGGGCTTTACACAAAATAGGGATTCTGCATACAATCGCAAAAGCTTACGCCTTTCCAGAGGCCAAAGCACTTGTCAAAGTTGTCAAACTAGGCAAACACAAAAGCTGAACGGTCGCGTGAATCTTTGCAGGATGGCGCGGCCTTCTGCTTTCAGGTTTCTTTATCTTTCAAGTACACACTCACAGGCTACCATGATACACTCCGTTTGGGAAGATATTCGCCGAAAATCGCTGTAAAGTGAAAGTAGGTTCACTTTACGTTTCGGGCAATTTTCCGTACTGTCCGCAAAGTAATCTGGTGAGTTCGCGCCAATTGGCGTAAAGATTCACCGGATTTTGGCGCTTTGTCGGGGTACTTTTGTGCGAGAACTTTGCTTATATCTTCCCACGAAGAATAAGGCTTCCGCACTACAACATCATGAATCGCAGTATTCAGTTCCGGTTTACTCCACTTGCTTCGCTGGCCGCGACCAACGGGCTTACCAAGACGATATTTGATGTTATCAACGGATGCTTTCCGGTGCGCTTCGATAACATCGTCGAGACTGATCGGCGCAAGTTTTAGTGCACCTAAGACCCAATATGCGCAGTCCCTTAAATGCTGCTCGGTCTCGACAACCATTACCCGCATCCAATAGTTATAGAAGACGGCGCATACTTCATCGAACCATTCCTTAATTTGTTCAGTGCTTGCGAAATACGACCGGGCAACTTCTATGGAGTGCGGCGGGACCGGTATTCCAAGTCTGGGGTCGGGAGGCCATTCGACGACCACTCTAACCAAACGATCTGACTCAAGAAGGCGAATCCATCCGCCGAAGCGGCTTCCTTCGCCAATGCCAAACTCTATCTCTTTAATTTGCCGCTCGGCATCGGTAGTGTTCATCGAAAGCCTCTCTGCGGCTCTACATGCGCAGGCGTCTCCGAAGTAAGCCCAAGCATGGTCAAACCATTCTCCGTAGCGCTTATGGGCGCTTACGTTGTTACCTAGCAATTCGGCTAATTCCGCTTCGTTTTGTCTTTTCACAATACGCTTCTCGCCTATTCAGCTATCTAGCTATTCAGCCATTCAGCTAACAGGGTTTCTACTAAATCGCTAAACTCTCTCTCTTCGCCCGCAAGTCGCATCATCACGCGCCGGTGCGTGTCGCGCCGCACATAGGCAAGCGCTTGTTTATAATCCGGGTCGTCGCGCTTTGCCGGGCGCTTGCCGGTGGCGAGTGGCGGCGCGGCTTTCGGGCGTGGCTTCTCGCCTTTCTTGTGCGTGGCATCTATAAATGAATCGAACTTGCTCACCGCACTATCTCCTTACCGATGCGCTCATAGTCCGCCCATGCTTCAGCGGCGCGCGGATCATCCACGTCATACACCGGCACGCCTGCGATAACAGCCTTCTGGAAAGCGATGCGGCGGCGTATCTCGCCTTTGAACATCGGCAGTTTGCGCGCCTTCAGCATTTCCCGTGCTTCGTCGCCGTCACGATTCGGGCGCGGCGGCACGATGGTCAACAGCACGCGGTAACGATCCGCGCCGAGAGCATCGAGCGCGCTCACGGTCTGCATGAGTGCGTGAAGCGAAAGGCCGTCCGGCGTCGTCGGAATCACAAGCAAGTCACAGCCGCCGACAAGCGTGCGCAAGTCGCCCGTCGATGGATGCGCTTCTGTGTCAATGATCGTGTGTTCGTAGTCTCGGGCGTAGCGCGCGGCCTGTCGCTCATCGGCAATCTTAAAAGGCAAACGCCCGCGCTCCGTCCATGCCAGCGCGCTCCGGTTCTGGTCGCCGTCCAAGAGAAGCGTCGGCGCTCGCTTCTGCATGTACGCAGCCAGATGCACGGCTGTTGTGGTCTTACCGACGCCGCCCTTGAAACTTGCCACTGTAATAATCATGCGCGCCTGAATAGCTGAATAGCCGGATAGCTGAATAGTTGCATAGTCGAAAAATTGCACATCGCTTCCAGAAGTTGATTTTAATTCAAAGAATCAAGCGGCGCTTTCTTTGTTCTTTCTTTGTTTTCCACACGCGCACGGGCGTCATTGATTTTTACAAAGATGGCAACCGGTTGCCATCTTTGTATCCACACGCGCACGGGCGTCATACTGCCTTTCATTGCCCGCCGGAGCCATTGTTGCCGCGCGCCGTGATGTAACGCTCGACGGTATTGGAAAGACGTTCCACAGAGACCGTCAGCGCGTTCTGCTGCACCGTCAAGGCTTCGAGCCGTTCATCATGGCTCTGCGCGAGCGTGACAAGATTCTGCGTAATGGAGAGTAATGTCTGCGCCGTTTCTTCGACGCGCGTAATCCGCACGCCGTCCGCTGCCTGAATATCCACAAGGCCGCTTAGTTCCTCGCGGATCAGCTGCCGGATAAGTTGCGCTTCTTCTTCGCTCATTTTATGCTGCCTCTTCGATTGATTCTTTGCCTTGAAAGTTTTTGTAAAAACCTATTTGCGTAAAATATTCCCGGCTGCTGTTGTACAGCCCGCCGCCAAACTCGCGCGCATCTGCCGCTTCGGGAATCTGCTGGACGCTCAAAAAGGGTTTTTCTTTCTCAAGGCCGCCTTGAATGGCCGTCCACAGTGAAGTAAGCCGCTCATTATGGCTTGCCATTCGTGCGCTGAACTCGTCGCGGATTAAGTTGTATTCGGACTCTAAAGCATCAATTTGGTCGGCATATTGATTTATAACGGCTTGCCATGTGTTTGTAGCATATTCTTCAAAAGCGCGGCGCGCGTCGCCGACTCGCTCTGTCAAATCGGTATCATAGTAACGCTCGACGGCCTCGCGCACGATCCGCTCGAAGGCTCCGGGCTGTAAGGCTTGCAGGGCATCTAATTCTACCGCGCCGCTGCCGTGTCTTTTCTCAAAAGCGCTTCGGCGGCGCTCTGTTTCCTTAATCGGCGTGCGTGGCAATCTGAATAGTCTTACTTGCTCTGCCGACAACATAAGAGGAAATACACGCATATCGACATTCGGGCGATCTTTTAAGATATTGAACTCGATCTTGCGCGCAACGGAGACGGGCATACATTTCCCGGCGGGGTCAAAGTCGCTTATGTAGAAAATGCGCGCGGGCTTCTCACTTTCAACAACGCGATTTACTACCGCGCGGCACGCTGTACTACTTAATTCTCCAAGTCCGGTCACTAGGTTGGCTTGATATTCTCCGCACAGCGGCAACAAAATATCGTTCATCGTGCTTTTCTCGCACCATATTTCAAGGTGAAACGGTTGCACGCCTTCAAAGCCGCTCATGTAATACTGCGGAGTGTCGGGGAACGGCGGCAGTTCCGGTAAACCTTCGCTTAACTCATCTCGAACAAAAACAGACGGCGCAGCGAGCGCTTCCGGCGTGTTGATTATCGCACTAGGGTTGCGGCGATCAACGAAAGCATCCGGGTCAACTAAATCCAAGTTTCGCGCATAGCCGGAGGCTTGTACGAGTGTGTCCCAACATCTTTCCGTATTCTCGTATGGCTCGCCATTAGGCAGCATCACGGGCTGATCTTGGCTGACGATTTGGTAATGCACGCGGCGAAGATGTACGCCGGTGGAGTAACCGAAGCGCTCCCACAATTCAGCGAACCATTGCGCAAGCGCCATGCTTCCGGGCGTGCCAACATAAAACGGATCATTCTGCGGCGCGAGTGCAATTAAGTCCGTAACCTTACAGCGCCGCTGCTTTGCTTCCGCTTTAATTGCTTCGTAATAATTCACTTCTTACCTTTCTTCTTCACAGAAGCGCCATTCTTGGCCTTTGCAGCGTTTGTAGCTGCTTTGTTTACGGTGGACACCTTACCGGGCGGCCTGCCAGCGGCTTGCTTCGGAATACTGTCGAGCGAGGCAGGCGCGATTAGGTAATCACGGCCAACCTTCTGTGCGGGCAATCTTCCAGCTTCAATCATCTTTTGCACGGCTCGAACTGTTAAGCCAAGTCGAGCGGCGGCGTCTGCTGTGGTGATAGGTGGTGCGCTCATGCCCTGTACGTTACGCCGTAAAAGTATTTTCGTCAAGACGAAAGATTTATCTTGACACCTTTTTCGTTATGGCGTAATATCTTTTACGTCAAGACGAACTTATTAACGAAACGGAGACAACCAAATGTTCAGCCTAGAGACAGCCAACATCGAGAAAGCAATCAACAACGCAAAGGCGCTTCATCCGAAAGTGAAGATGATCGAGTTCGGCACATACGAAGTGACGGGAAGCAAAGGCAATACCTACACCGTCAAGTGCTACCGCGCGCATGGCGAGAAGATTGTGGAATGCAATTGTGCGACGCGCGCGGGCATCGCGTGTAAACACGGGCTTGCGGCATGTTCGCTGCACATCGCAATGGCAGCACAGCGCGGCCATTAAACGAGCCGGAGTATTGCAAAAGTCTCGTTGGCGAGAATTTCGCAACATTTCGTAGACACGAAAAAGGCTAGGGAAGCGCTCGAACGCCTCTCTAGCCTCCAACCTTCAATCATTCAAAGAAAGGTCTTAGATTATGCAAAGACAGTTTACCACGCGGACAGGGCAGGGAAGCGCCCTGCCCGTTACCGTCAGAGCGGCACGCCACCGGCGAATTCTACCGGGCGACAAGGTTCTAATTTACTGCGCGCTGATTGCGCAAAACACTTGGGTCATTATTGATGATGTGCTCATCACCGGCGAGCGCACCAAACTACGTAGCGGCAATATGGATTTCTATTTCGATGCCAGCCTTGTGATCGCTCACAGACAGGGAGGCCGGAAGCGATGAACAAAAGAGAGGGGAAGCGGGCGCGCGTTGGAATGCCAACCATCAGCTACGAAGATTTTATTCAATCGCTTGCCGCAGATAGCAGCGCAAAGTTGAGTCTCGAAAACTCTGATCCGCAATTCC
>JBPCOJ010000007.1:0-22305 GCA_051000345.1 Pyrinomonadaceae bacterium
TTACAGCGGTTTGCACTTGCATTTGCACTAAAGTGAAATCGAAACCATGAAAATTATCAAGCAATTCGCCTGTCTCATACCTCTTGATGCGACTTTGCAGTGCAGATGCAAGTGCAAATTGCTTTAATTCTTCAACAAAGCTTTCGGGATGTTTGTTGCGCACTTGTCCGTAGAGAGGCACAAAAATCTTCAAGAGTTGACTTGTCGGGACGTTGCAGACGAAACGCCGGATCACAAAGTTTTCGATTACCTTCAGGATGCTGACGAATTCTGCGGAGGAGAGGCTGCCTTGATCGTACTCATCATAACAGTTTAGTAAAAACGGATAGGCCGTTGTCACTTCAATGCGATTCAAGCGTAAGAGTCTGCGCCGGATTTCCAGATTTGCTTCGCGTTCGGGTTGCAAAAGCTTCTGATAGTAGCTAGCAAAGCGCGCAAGGTCTTTGAGATAAGCCATTGCTTCGCTCTTACTGACACGCTCTTTTAGTGAAAAATAGACGTCGCTTTGTTTAATGACCGAGCTATCCTTCATCAGATAGTGACGAATGCACTCTGTCAGACTGTCGCCGAGAGCATCCTGCATCGGCTTCCAAAGTTGATTGTAGGTTTCGTCCTGCTCGTTGACATGAATTCGCATGAAGAAATAATTGCGAATCAAGTCTGCCTGCGTCAGAGGGCGTCCCTTCGCATTAAGGCTTTCAAAGACTAAGTGTGGGTTGTCGTCCGTAGCAAGAACGATACTAACGACGGATAAATTATTCGACACCACCTTTTTAATCGTCTGACCGTCAATACCGCTCTGACGCATTTTCCGCTCAAAGAACTCATAAGCGCTGTTGATTTGATTCTCACCGGGCGATTGTCCCGAACGAATTAGTTCTTGAAAAGACGCGCGATCAGTTTGCGTCGGTTGTAGCTTATAATAGTCCAAGCCATCTTTGTAAGGATTGACTAACAGCGTGTTATTAATCTCTGCCGCTAACGCTTCCTGACTGTTTTGCTTCGCTTTGTCACGCAATACCGCGAGCAAAATAAAGATAGTTGTGAGCCGCTGCTGACCATCAATCAACAAGAATTTAGCGACTCCCTCAGGGACTGTATTCGTCGGCATGGTAACAATTGAGCCGATAAAGTGGTCACGCGGATTCTCGGCTTCGCACAATTCAACGAGATCGTCCCAAAGAATGCTCCATTCCTTTTTATCCCAACTATATTCACGCTGGAAAAGAGGCACGACATATTGTTTAGTTCCTTCAATTATGGGTTGAAGTTTAGTTTCAGAAGCATTCATGTAGCATCTCATTTCAAGACTGCACGCTAATTCTCAAGTGGGGCTGTGACATACAAAAATTATATCGCATATTGCAGAGAAGTTATTGTTGCGTCAAGCGATTCTGTGGTACACAGGATAATTGTTCGCAGACACGTTTTGTAGGAGAGCCGTAATAATTTTATGTCTTCCGACACGCATAACATCGAATCGAGCCAGCAGGAAACGCGCTCCTTCGCGCCGCCGGACGAGTTTGCCAAGAACGCGCACGTTGCTTCGGTGGAAGAGTATGAGCGGCTTTGCGCGTGGGCGAAAGCTGCGCCGGAAGATTTCTGGGCGAAGCAGGCTGAAGAATTGCACTGGGTCAAAAAATGGGACGCGGTGCTCGCGTGGGACGCGCCGCACGCAAAGTGGTTCACGGGCGGCAAAATCAACATCGCGTACAATTGTCTTGATCGTCATCTGCAAACACACAGGCGCAACAAGGCGGCGATTATCTGGGAGGGCGAGCCGGAAGAGGAAACGCGCACGCTGACTTACGATCAATTGCACAGGGAAGTGTGCCTCTTTGCGAACGTGCTGAAAGCGAAGGGCATTGAAGCGGGTGACCGCGTCGCGCTGTACATGCCGATGATTCCCGAACTCGTCGTGGCGATGCTCGCGTGCGCGCGTATCGGCGCGACGCATTCGATTATCTTCGGCGGCTTTTCGGCGGATGCAATTAAGGATCGCGTCAATGATGCGGGCTGCAAGCTCATCGTCACAGCCGACGGCGGTTACAGGCGCGGGCATGAACTCAAATTAAAGCCTATCGTCGATGAAGCGCTCGAACAAACTCCGACAATCGAGCACTGCATCGTCGTCCGGCGCACCGGAACCGAAGTACAGATAAAAACGGGACGCGACGAGTGGTGGCATGAATTGATGAAAACCGTCGGCGCGGATTGCCCTGCGGCGGAACTCGATAGCGAGCATCCGCTGTTTATTCTGTACACGTCCGGCACGACAGGCAAGCCGAAGGGCATTCTGCACACCACCGCCGGTTATTTGCTGCAAACTTATTTGACGACGAAGTGGGTCTTCGATTTGAAGGACGAAGATGTTTACTGGTGTACGGCGGACATCGGTTGGGTGACGGGACACAGCTATGTCGTCTATGGCCCGTTGGCGAACGGCGCAACAATTTTTATGTACGAAGGCGCGCCGAATCATCCGCAGCCGGATCGTTTCTGGCAAATTATAGAGCGCCATCGCGTCAATGTTTTCTACACTGCGCCGACGGCGATCAGAGCGTTTATCAAATGGGGCAGCGAGTGGCCTGAGAAACATGATTTGTCGAGCTTGCGCCTGCTCGGAAGCGTTGGCGAGCCTATCAACCCGGAAGCGTGGATGTGGTATCGGGAAGTAATCGGCAAGGGGAAATGTCCGATTGTCGATACGTGGTGGCAAACGGAGACGGGCGCAATTATGATCGCGCCTTTGCCGGGCGCAACCGTGACAAAGCCCGGTTCGGCGACGAAGCCGTTGCCGGGAATCGAAGTCGATGTCGTCTCGAAAAGCGGCGCACCCGTGAAGGCTGGCGAGGGCGGCTATCTCGTCATCAAGCGGCCTTGGCCTGCGATGCTACGAACAATCTGGAACGACGACGAGCGGTATCGCAAAACTTACTGGTCGGAGATCGAAGGAGTTTACTTTGCGGGCGACGGCGTGCGGCGCGATGCGGACGGATACTTCTGGATCATGGGACGCGTCGATGACGTGATAAACGTCAGCGGCCACAGATTAGGCACGGCGGAAATCGAGAGCGCGCTTGTCTCGCATGAAACTGTCGCGGAGGCGGCAGTCGTTCCGAAGCCGGATGAAGTCAAAGGTTCTGCTATCGTCGCCTTCGTGACGCTCGAAGGCGGGCGCGAGAGTTCGGATGAATTAAAGGAAACGCTGCGCCAGCATGTTGCCAAAGAAATCGGCGCGCTCGCGCGTCCAGACGAAATACGCTTTACGGATCAATTGCCGAAAACGCGTTCCGGCAAGATCATGCGCCGCCTCTTGCGCGAAATCGCCACAGGCAACAACGTGGCGGGCGACACGACGACGCTCGAAGATTTTTCCGTGCTGGAAAAACTGCGCGCTGACGAAGAATAGAAACGCTGAACAAGACTTGCCGCAGAGACACGGAGACACAGAGATTAGGAAACAGTTTTAAGTTTTCAGTGGATGGCACACCACGATTGTCTTAATAACTGAAAACCGATAACCGAAAACTGAAAACTGTTCTTTCTGCGAATCTACGGCGGTTAAGCATTTCTACAAATCACAAGTTGTATTTCCTGTCGGTTGAACGAAGTTTCGGCTTCGAGAAGGAGAGAAAACCCGATGCCCCAAAATTCTTCGGCGGAGCAGCGCACGGGAGCGCGTTACGTCACGGCTTTGCTGGTGCAGGCCGAATGGGACGACGATGAAACGGGACATGTCGTCGTCGAAGGCACGACGGAAAACGTCGGCCCCCAAGGTGCGCTCGTGCATTTGCAGCCGCGCTTGCCGGATGTCGGCAGCCGCGTGCAACTCGCGGTGCTCGGCGAGCATGGGCAAAAGCTACAGGTCGTGACGGAAGTTCTGCGCCTCGAACGCAATGCCGCGCACCCGCTCGCGGCGCTTCAACTCCTAGATGCCAACGAAGAATGGCGCGGCATGGTTTGGGAACCCGCCGCCCCGCGCTATGCTTCGAGCGCAAATAAAGATTCTGACGATGAAGACGACGATGAGGATGACGAAGCCGTCATGTAACTAATTGACAATCGCAAGCATCGTCTGGCTTTCGTGTAATAATCGTGGCGGCGCATTTGTCATCATCTGTTTGAACTGAGTGCCATTCGATTGGCAAGACATGGATTGACCGAACGCGAGTTGGCGAAGAAAAGAAGGGCAACGAGCAGTGAACAGATACAACAAAGCAATAATCATTATTATCAGTTTGTGCCTAATCATGTTTGCCGGGTGCAAATCCGACCAACCGCCGACACCCCCGGCGCCGCTTCAGCCGGACACCGCCAGCAGTAGCACAACGGACGCGGCTGTTGCAACCAACAATACGACCGTCGCGCCACCGCCGCTTCCACCTTCCGCAAAAACAACATCGAAGCTGCCTTTAGGAGCGGCACCGCCACAGCCTGCCGGAGCGCCACCGCCGCAGAACGTGGCGCCCGGCACTGAGGCCAAATCTTCGGGGACGCCTGCTTCCCAAGACCTGGTCGAGGTCAAAGCCGTCGAGGCTCAATTCGTTTTGAAAACGGGAAGCTGGCAGGTTTTAGGAGAACTGAAGAACTCTAGCGGCAAGCGGCTGCAAAAAATTGAATTGACCACCTTCCTGCTCGATGACAAGGGCAAATTACTTCTCGAGCAAAAAGTTGATCTGCCGCCTTTTCTAATTCCAAGTGTCCCCGGCGAAAGCAAGCGGTTCAGCATTAATGTCAATCCACCGTCCGGCTGGCAAGGCAAAACCGCCGTTAAAGTAACCCATCTCGAGTTTTAGGCTCTGGAAAGACCATCCCGGGTGAAGCTTTGCAGAGCGTGTTATCAAAGAAAGGTAAAGGTAAAATTATGAATGATATACAATCCAATATGAACACATCGACGGATGAAAGACGCGCTTACCCGCGTTACGAATTGAGCGCGACGCGCCTTAGCCTGACCGTCGAAGACACGAGCCTAGGCGAAACAATCGGGATCGGCGAAGCCGTCGATATTAGTCTCGGCGGCTTGCGCATGACGCGTCTGCCGCCGCACTCGAACGTGCAGCTCGGCGACCAACTCGGGCTGTTGCTGATCGGCGAAGAAAACGCTCTGCCGCTGCGTGGTGAAGTAGTTCATCACGGCGCGGGAGACAGTTTCGGCATTAAGTTTCAAACGCTGACGGTGGCCGAACAGCAACGCGTTGATCGTTTGTTACAGCGCCTGCAACATTAAAGCGCGCGGCGAAGGCAGAAAGAAAAACGTGGCAGCTCAAAATGAGAGGGCGAATTCAGCGGCGGCGGTGACGACCGTAGCAGCAGCAGCGGCAACGGAAACTGCGGCGACGGCGACGGAAACGGCAGCGGCAGCAACGGAAACTTCCGCAGTGCAAACGCGCGCCGTGCTGCGCGTAATCCTGATTGCGCTAGCGGTGGCCGCCGCGTTGTGGATGCTGTACGCGCTCGAAGGCGTAATTCTGCTTGTCGTGCTGGCGATCTTTTTCGCGTACTTGATTTCTCCCGTCGTAGAGTTTTTGCGACGCCCGTTTCATTTGCGCGGACAGGAACGCGTGATGCCGCGCGCTCTCGCCGTCGGGATTGTTTACCTAGTGCTGTTCGGCGCTATCGGCACGACGCTTTACGTTTTGCTGCCGCGACTCGGCGAACAGATAACGGACTTCGTCAAGCAAGCTCCGACGTATCTGGCGACGGCGCGTGGTCGCGCGCAAACGCTGCAAAGTCTTTATCAGCGTTATCAATTGCCACCCGCAGCGCGCGAAACCGTGACCAAAGCCGTGACGAGCGCCGTCGATTCCGCAGGCACATACTTAAGCGACGCGCTGAAGTCCGCCGTCGGTCTGGTGACGTACATTCCTTGGTTGGTGCTGATTCCGATTCTCGCGTTCTTTTTCCTGAAGGACGCGGACAACTTTCGCCGCGCGGCCTTGCGTATGCTACCCGTCGGACGCTGGCGCTGGCGCGGTGATGAACTGTTTCAGGATATTAATAGCACGCTCGCCGCCTACATACGCGCGCAACTAACGGCGTGCCTGCTGATAGGAATTATCTGCACCGCAGGCTTTTGGCTGATCGGAGTAAACTACTGGCTGGCGCTCGGCATCATCGCAGGTCTGTTCGAGTTTATCCCGCTCGCGGGGCCGCTCTTGCTCGCCGTCATCGCCATCGCCATCGCCAGCTTTCACTCATCGAGCGCCGCCGTCACAACTGCCGTTTTCCTCATCGTGCTGCGCGGCGTAGAGGATTACGTCATCTATCCGCGCCTCATCGGACAGGGCATACACCTGCATCCGCTGGCGGTGATTCTGGCGATTCTTTGCGGCGCGGAACTGGCGGGCATCACAGGCATTTTTCTGGCGATTCCTGTCGTCGCAATTATCTCCGTCAGCTACCGCCACATACTCGAACACAAAGGCAGCGAAGGCCTCGTCGCGGAGCTTTTGAAACCCGCAGAAACTGTCGCCACCGAAACACCCGCCACAGTGGATGCGACGATACCCGCCAGCACACCGGCGACGGCAGCAGCACCACCACCACCACCCGACTCAAACACTTTGTCGCCCGCCACTACGCCCGAACAAATGGCGCGCGCGCGCCCAGACCTTTTGACAGGCAACCTCAAACTGCCGGGATCATAATGCTGGAATTGAGATGCGCCCCGCAAACAGTGTCCGACATGAACGCGAGTAAGAAAGATAAAAAGCATTTTATCGTGACGTTATCTTGAATGACTTGTCAGATCACGCTTTTAGCAGACGGGCAACTTTGATAAGCAAGTGGTTGCTGTTTGCCATAATCTTATTGGAATACTTTTCAGCTTCTTTTTCCTGCTTCGGGTCTTGCCCGAACGTATGCCTGTGAACATGATGACCAATTTCATGGTACAAGGTGCTCTCGATTATAAAATTATTCACCCATACCATTGGACTCCATTTGGAACAAGGATTATCCCAAACAACATTGATTCGATATAGAATCGGCATGTAATTACCCGAAATTTTCAAATCTTCACTTCTAAGAATGTAAATACGTTCGACTTCCTTCAAATCTTCCGTAGGGACATTCTTCAACCACCGCTCAAGTCTCGCCCTTACATTTTGTTTCGTTACGAGCTTCTTATGCTCATGTATTTTGATTCCGCAAACGTTGTATTGAGTGTAATCAGCAAGTGTGAATGCGCATATCGAATCCAGAATACGGGCGACTACTAAATCACAGCCATTATTTTTAAGCTGATTGGTGATTCTTTTTGCTTCAGGTTCGTCTATGTCATGGATAAGGTTAATCAAGCCACTAACGTAACGAATCTCATTCGGATATTTGAGTTTCGACCAATTGGACTTCAATACTGCCTCACGAATCTGCGGGATAGCTGGCACTCCAATTTGGAACAAAGCCTTGTACCCCTCATACATTTCTGCAACGCTGCCTTGAGTCAATCCTCTAATGAGAGTCCTCAAGCTATGATTGATACTCTGATTCAGTTCATTAGCTTGTTCGTTCATTTTCAAAAGAAAGCAATCTAACTGTAAATTTATTTCATTGCTTTTCAGGAAGCGTGCCGCGTGGCTTTCATCAATTCGATGAAGCGTGTGAAGTGATGCGCGGCGTCGTGCGGGCCGGGCGCGGCCTCCGGGTGATATTGGACGGAGAAGACGGGCAAGGTTTTGTGGCGCAAGCCTTCGACGCAGTCGTCGTTGAGATTGATGTGCGTGACTTCGACATCGGCAGGCAAGCCTTCCCTTGAAACCGCGAAGCCGTGATTGTGCGCGGTGATTTCCACTTCGTTCGTGCGCAAATCTTTGACGGGCTGATTGCCGCCGCGATGACCGAACGGGAGTTTATAAGTTTCTCCGCCGAGCGCGCGCGCCAAAAGTTGATGACCGAAGCAGATGCCGAACACGGGCGTGCCTGACTCTGCGACGCAGCGCACTTCTTCCATTACCTTTGTCATCGCCGCCGGATCGCCCGGCCCGTTCGATAAAAAGATTCCGTCAGGCCGCATCGCCAGCACATCCCGCGCAGAGGTCGAAGCAGGCACAACGCTGACGCGGCAATTCATTTGCGCCAACTCACGCAACGAATTCGTTTTCACTCCGAAGTCATAACAAACAACGTGAAATTCTTCCCTGCCCGCCGAGGGAACTTCATAAGCCTCGCGGCAAGTCACGACGCTCGCCAATTCCCTGTTATTCATTGACGGCGCACGGCGCGCTTTGTCAATCACGCTTTGCTCGTCTGCATCAATGCTTGAAAGACACGCGCTCATCGCGCCCTTGCTTCTGATGTGACGCACGAGCGCGCGTGTGTCTATGCCTTCGATGCCGGGCATGTTCCACTTTTTCAAGTATTCGTCGAGCGTGCCTTCCGAACGCCAGTTCGACGCGACGCGGCTCGCTTCGCGCACGGCGAAGCCTTCGACCCACGGGCGCGCCGACTCCGCATCCGTTTCGTTGACGCCGTAGTTGCCGATCAGCGGATACGTCATGCACACGATCTGCCCGGCGTAGGAAGGATCAGTCAAGACTTCCTGATAGCCCGACATCGAAGTGTTAAAGACCATCTCGCCGCACACTTCACCTTGCGCGCCCCACGCGCGCCCGCGAAAAATCCGCCCGTCTTCCAACGCCAACAATGCTGATTTCGCTTGAATCATGTAACTGCAAGTAGTCAGAAGTCAGAAGTCAGGAGAGAGAATAAAGTCAGTAGATGAAGCATACGAGGAGAGAATCCTGCGTGAATGCCATCATCGCTCTTTCTTAATTCTGACTCCTGTCTCCTGACTTCTGTCTCCTCTCCTGTTCTCACGCTTGCGAGCGCAAGAATGCCGTCGCTTCGTTGAGCCAGCGTTTTTCTGCGCGATATTTGTAGGCGGGCGCGCTTTTGACGGCTTCGATGCAGGCTTGCATGGCGCTTCTGGCTTCGCGCTGGTCGCCCAAGCCTGCGTGCGCGCGTCCCATCAAATAAAGTCCTTCGGGATCGACTGTGCGCCGCGCGAGAAATTTTTCGAGGGCATCGCGCGCGTCATCGAATTGCCCTGCGGCGAGATACGTCGCGCCTATCTCGCGCCAGATTTCATGTTGCGCATGAGAGTCGTCGCGTTCCACGACTTCCGAGAAATGCTGTATCGCTTCCGGGAATTTATTTTGTTCGCGGGCGATTCTTCCGAGCTGGTAATGCGCGTCTGTTTCGTCCGCGTCGATGCCGACGGCCTTTTGAAAACGCTCTTGCGCCGCATCCGATTCGCCGCGCTGCTGGTGAATCAAACCCAGATTGTAATGCGCCGAAGCATCCGCCGGATTAAGCGTCGAGGCTTCCAGATTCTGCTTGAACGAAGCGCGCGCACGCTGCGTCGTCATTATCTCGTTGAAGTAACCGCGCAGCACTAAGAAAAGCATCACCAGCAGAAACGGCGAAGTAAGAAAGAACCCGAACACGGTTGAGGTTAGCAATCCAACGGCGATGAGAAACAACAAACCGCCGAGCAGCACAATCAACGCGGCGCGAACCGTCGTCGAACGAAACGCTTCACGCACGCCGACAATCAGCATGAAAATCAAAAACGGGAACAGCAGAAACTGAAAAAAATTTGCGGAAAGAAGCTGCGGGTTGGCGACACGCGCGCTGTTCATCAAAAGCGGCGAGTCCGGCATGTCGCGCTGCGCCTGCGCGAGCGTCTGCAAATACCAATGCGCAAAACCTGCATCGAGCCTAAGCGTTCTGGCAAGCAGCGCGAACGGCAGCGCGATTAGATTAGCCGCCGCCAGCGCGTAGAAAATAATCGATGCGACGGGAGCATATTCCTGCTGCAATGCAACTCTAAAACTCGCGCGCCGTTCAAAAAGATTAGCGACGAAAACGATGCTCGGCACGAAGATGAGCGCAGTCAAGAGCATCATCATCACTGTCTGCAACACAACCGCAAAAACGACGAGCGCCGTGCGTCCGCTCAAGGCTCCGTTGCTCAAGAAAGCCCACTGCGTGTAAAGCCCGTAAAGGCTTTCCGCCGCAAGCGCCAGCAACAGCGCCGGAGCGAGCGGAGCGCGTTCACGCATCTCGCTCATCGCGCGCGCGGGCGCGTAGAACATCATCGACAATAATCGCAACGCACTATTCATAAAATGCTGCTTATAAGGATTTGCCGGACTGCATGGAAATTGACGACACGCGCTTCGTTTCGCAAATTTTACGGCTTATCGTTTTACGGCTCATCGTCGCTCGTCTCCGGCGTTTGCGTGTTGTAATAATTCTTCGGCGGCTGGATGTTATAGACGGGATCGCGCGAGAGCACGCCCGCGTCCGCGAGCGGCCAAAAACGAAACAGCGTTTTGCCGTAAATGTATTTCTCCGGCACGAGTCCCCAGATGCGCGAGTCGCTCGAATTGTCGCGGTTGTCGCCCATCACGAAATAATAATGCTCTTTGACGAGCACAGGCCGCAAACTGTCGCGCCGCAATTCCAACTGCTGATCGAGGTATGGCTCTTGTAATTCCTGCCCGTTGATGTAAATGCGCCCGCCGCGCAGTTCGACACTTTCGCCGGGCAGCCCGATGATGCGTTTGACGTAGCTTTGCGAAGGATTATTCGGATACCAGAAGACTATGACATCGCCGCGCGCCAGATGCGGCATTCCGTAGTAAACGAGTTTGTTGACGAGAATTCGTTCGCCGTCGTGAAGTCGCGGCAGCATCGAAGTGCCCTCGACTTTAACGGGCTGCACGACGAAAACGCCGATGAGCAAAGCGAACATCAACGCGAAGATAAGATCGCGCACCAGCAATCTTATTTCGCTCCAGAGATGCGAGCGCGACGCACTGTACGGGCGCTCGATTTCAATATCCAAATCATCTGCGGCGCTGATGCCGCCGAAAGGGAAAACATCGCGCCGCGCTTTTCGTTTGAAGAACATCTTTTACAATCTACCCGAACAAATAACTTTTATAAATCGAACGCCGTTACATACGACTTGCCCGCCGCGTGATTCGCATGGGGCGGGTTCCGAATTTCGAGGTTAGCCGTGCCTCGCGCGCTTTGTCAACGAACGCGCCTATAGGTGGCTGCGCCTGCTTGTGCTTGACAGCGTTTGCCGCGCGTCTCTATCATTGCACAGCAGAATCCGACTGCGCGCAAGCACAATCCTTTACACATCGAACCGAAACAAAGGACGAACAGCACAGTGATTAAATTAGACATCGTCAATCGCATTGCGGATCGCACGGGCGTTCCGAAGATGAAGGCCGAGCAAGCCGTCGAAGCGCTGTTTCATTCGATGAAGGAAGCACTCTCGCGCGGCGAACGCATCGAACTGCGCGGCTTCGGAGTCTTCGTCGTCAAGGCGCGCAAACGCGGCGTCGGGCGCAACCCGCGCACAGGCGAGGAAGTCGCTATTCCTTCGGGGAAAACCATTCGCTTCAAGCCCGGCAAAGAACTACAGGCGCACTGCTTCGACGCTGAAGACGAAGCGGCGGCAACACAGCACAACGGCAACGGCACTCAACACAACGCCAGACGACTGCCCGATGCGGAGTATTAAGCGCAGAGAACCGGATTTCTACAACTCCCGAATTAACCCAACGTGTCAGAATCAATCGGAGCGATTCCGCCGTTCATAGATGCGCCTGCGCCGCACGTCATAAAACACATGGACGCCGCACGCAGACGCGCCGCACGCCCGACGCCGCGCGAATGGCGACGCCACGCCGCGCTTTTTTTCATCACAATTTTGACGACGACCTTCGCAGGCACTATCTACGCGAACAACGCCGATGTGCCTGAACCGCAGATGCGCGCGTTCGGCGCGTCGTGGCTGGATTACATCACGTATGTTCCCGAATACTACTTGAAATTAACGGCTGTATTTCTGGCGCAGGCAATCCACTCGCCGCCCTTGATTGAGCAAGGCCTGATGTTCGCTTTCGCGCTGCTCTTTATCCTTGCAGCGCACGAAGCGGGGCATTACGTTTGGTGTCGCCGCTACGGTGTGGATGCGACGCTTCCCTTTTTCATTCCCGCGCCGCCGCTTTTTCTTGCAGGCACGTTCGGCGCGTTCATCAAAATCAAGTCGCCTATTCCCTCGCGCCGCGCTCTCTTCGACATCGGCACGGCAGGCCCCATCGCAGGCTTCATCGCGCTTTTGCCCGTCGCATTGATCGGGCTATGGACGGCGCAACCCGCGCACCTTGCCGACGAGCAATTGATGCTCAACGATCCGCTGCTTTTCAAATTGATTGCGCGCGTCTTCCGCATACATGACCTCGCGCACATCGCGCCGAACCCTTTTTACTTTGCCGCGTGGATCGGCTTGCTGGTGACGAGTTTGAATCTCGCGCCCGTCGGCCAACTCGACGGCGGTCATACGGTCTACGCCGTCTTCGGCCCGCGCGTTCACAAGTGGCTCGGGCGCGCCGCATTTCTCTGTGTTGCGACGCTCGCCATTCTCGGCTGGCGCTGGCACGGCAGCCCGAGCGGTTTTCTCTACGCGGTGCTTTTAGCCGTCATGCTGCGCGTGCGCCACCCGCACGCCGGAGACGACGAAACAGAGCGAATCGGGCAAACGCGAAAATGGCTTGCCGTGCTCACGCTCATGATCTTCATACTTTCGTTTATGCCCTTTCCGCTCACGATTAAATAAAAAGTTCGGCTGCCGCAACCCGCGCGCCCGCAAGTTTGATTGGAAGTTATCGAAAGCCTTTCCGCGTGGTGTGGCATCTTTGCCGTAGATTCATAAACGCCACAATGCCGAATTGTTTCCGGCGCGGCAAATTGGCGAAAATGCGTTCAAAATCCACTGTTCTCCTTTCGTCAAAAGCGGCACGCGGCTTGCGATTAATCTTCACAGGAACTCCCTGAACAGCCATCTAATCAACATACGAGGAGAATTTCATCGTGAACAAAAAATCAGGCATCATGTTAGCGCTCGCACTTGCTTTGAGTCTCGGCGGCACGAGCGTCTTCGCGCAAAACTCGAACATGACGAAGAAGACCAAAACGACCAAGACCACCACTTCTTCGAGCACAAACAACACCAAGCATCACCACCACCTGAACCCGTTCCACAGACATCACAACAAGAGCAAGAAATCCGGCGGCAACTCAAACATGTCGAACGGCAATATGAGCGGCAACACCAACCAGTAAGCAATCTGCGCCGCACATAAAAGCCTCAGCGCTCTTGTTGCGCGCATATAAAAAAAGGGACGCGGCTATTTACTCAAATAGCCGCGTCCCTTTTTTATTATTTTAACCGGAATTTACTCGCTATTGGCTTAAGCGAAAATAGCGCGTAAGTGAATTTCCAATACGGATTACTCCTGCATACCACCCTTTTATGCCGTCGCCACAGCAGGCAGCAAGCCTTTGATTTCCCTGACTAAGCGCACGACTTCCTTTTGGTCTGCGAGCGCCATCATAAAAAATTTATAGCCCTGCTGGAAACAAATCACTCCGTTGGCAAAGAGCCAGACGGAGTCTAGGAATGGATTGCCGCCCAGTAGCCAACTGATGGGCGCGCCGGTGATGCGTCCGGGCTGAAAAATTTGCGCCCACATCGCCGCGCCCGCCGCGCAACTGAATGCGCCGAGAAGCGGCGCGCCGACATAACGCACCGCCTTGCGCTCGAATTCGATGCGGCTCGCTTCTGCTTCGGAAAGCTTGCCGCCGCCGATTAAGCTTTCCTGTTCGCGCAGATACTTCTCGAACTTTCCGCTTGCCTTGCGCAAGCCGTAAACGGGCAAGGCGGAGTGCGTCAGCCAGTGCGGATGCGAGCCTAAGAGAACCGCATCAATGCCCGGAAAAGCCGCGCCGAGACGCACGCCCGTGACAAGGGAGACGGTAACGAGCGCGGCGCGTTTCGGATTTTTTTTGACCCACTCGCGCGCCTTCAGAAGTCCGGCGGTGGAAGCGATGGAAGCACTCGTGAAGCGCGCGCCTAAGTCTGCAAACTGCGCGGCGCGAT
This sequence comes from Pyrinomonadaceae bacterium, assembly GCA_051000345.1. GTDB lineage: Bacteria > Acidobacteriota > Blastocatellia > Pyrinomonadales > Pyrinomonadaceae > JBHENC01. Next base: position 13,970 of record JBPCOJ010000007.1, read on the forward strand.
CATAGTATGTTTTGGCTTCGTCGAAGACTTCGCCTGCGCGTTCTCCGGCGACGCCAGCGGCTTTGCGGAAGGCATCTCCGGCGGCGGCGGCGGCGCGCGAGGCATCATCCGCCGCGCGGCGCGCACGTTCGCGCAGTTCGTATTCGTCTTCCAAGCGCTCTGCTTCGGTGCGCGCGCGTGTCGCGCCGTCGGCGAACGTATCCGCGCCGCGCCGTGCAGCATCCTGCGCGACGCGCGCGCCTTCTTCGACGCGCTCCTTGATGTTGTACTTTTCGTCTAACTCGCGCGCCTTGCGCTCTGCCGCGCGCCGCCATTCATCGAGCTTGTCTTTATAATCAGCCATAACAATTATTGGAACAGTTTTCAGCTTTCAGTTTCGAGTTTTCAGCTTTAGATTCAGCTACGGGCAATGTTTCTTTACTGAAAACTGTAAACCGAAAACTTTTATTTAACTACGTCGAGCGCGGGCGAAGAGTTCGATTCGATTTCGAGCGCGCGTGAAACACGGTCGCGTCCCCCCCGTTTGGCGTCGTAGAGCGCCGCGTCTGCAACCGACATTAGTTCGCGCGCCGTTTGCGCGGACAAGGGAAATTCCGCGATGCCGAAGCTCGCCGTGATATGCCCGACGGTCGGGACTTCCGCATTCTTGATCGCAAGGCGCAGGCGCTCCGCGACATCGTGTCCGCCCTCGAAATCCGTTTCCGTGAGGATGACCGCGAACTCTTCGCCGCCGATGCGCGCCGCCGTGTCGATGCCGCGCGTGCCAGCCTGTAAGACTTGCGCGATATGGCGAATCGTTTCATCACCGGCATCGTGTCCGTAAGTGTCATTGACGCGCTTGAAATTATCTATGTCGATCAGCACGAGACAAAACGATCTATCATAGCGAAGGGTGCGGCCTATTTCGCGTTCGAGCTGGCGCTCGAAACGGCGGCGGTTGGCAAGCCCCGTTAAGTGATCCGTGTGCGCGGCTTCTTCGACCGTGTCGAGGTAGCTTTTGAAATCGAGCAGCGTGCGCGCGCGCGCGAGAAGCAGATCGAGGTCTGTCGGGTCTGTGAGATAGCCGAGCGCGCCGACTTCCCCGCCGCGACGTTGATCCTGCGCATCGCCGCGCGCGGCGGTTTGAATAATGATCGGAATAAAACGCGTCATCGGATTAGCGCGCACGCGTCTCGCCAATTCGTAGCCGTCCATCTTCGGCATCATCACGTCCGTGATAATCAAATCGGGCTGGTAGGATTCGACGGAGGCGAGTCCCGCTTCGCCGTCGTTGGCGGTGCGAATTTGATAACCGGCCATCTCGAGCGCGATTGCAAGCAGATTACGTTTGTCGGGGTCGTCGTCAACGACGAGGACATTGAATTTTCCTACCATACAGTTTCACAACGAAGAGATATAATTTCTTGCGCGTCTTTGCGGCTTCGTGCTAGAGTTTTCTTTCTTCGAGCAGGTCTTCGCATTCGTTTAAGAACACGCCCTGAACCTTATTGAATTCGTCAAAGAAATATTGAAGCACTACAAAAGTGGTATGACTCGCAACTCCTCAGCCGGTTATATTTCTCTTTAACGCGAAGCGCACCACTTCTCATTTTACTCAACGCCGCCCGTGCGAGGTGTCCACATCATGCCACATAAAAAACGCGCCTGCGATTTAACCGCGCAAGACCGCGCAGAGATTATACGCCAACTTCACTTCAGCACGGGCTTAAGCGAACAATTGCTCGAACGGCTGGCGCGCGTTTCGACGGCGATAGACATACGACGCCGCCGTTTTATTTACCGCGACGGCGAAGCCACGGACGCGTTATATGTGATTGCGCGCGGGCGCGTTAAATTATGCCGCATCGAACCGACGACGCTGCGCGAAGCCGTGATAGACATTCTGCCAACGGGCGCGCTCTTCGGCGAATCGGCGCTCTACGGCACAGGCACGCGCGAAAAGTGCGCCATCGCCTACGAAAATTCGCGGCTGCTGCGTATTCCTGCTGAAGAATTTCAAGGGGGAATGGCTGAAAACTTAGAGCTTTATAATTACACCTTCCGGCTTCTCGGTCAACGCCTCGCGCACATCGAACGCCGCGTCGAAGCCTTTGCGCTAGATGCCATTCCGGTGCGCCTCGAAAAATTGTTCGCGGAACTTTCCGAGCAGTACGGCGTGAGCGACGCGGACGGCGGCGTGCTGATCGATTTGCCTTTGCCGCACCGCGAAATCGCCTCGCTCGTCGGCTCGACGCGCGAGAGCGTGACCGTCCGCTTGAACGCGATGCGCCGCGAAGGTATCATTGATTTCGTTGACCGAAAAATCCTAATTAAACGACGCGATGTGCTGGCGCAAGCCGCCGACGGTAAATCTTGAAGGAGTGAGCGTTCCTTACTTTTACCGCTGACCCTTTATCATTGAATATGCGCGAAACTATAAAGTGTCCGACCTGCGGAAAAGAAACCGACTGGCACGACGAACCAAAGGGAACTTTCTGTTCCGAACGCTGCAAGCTAATCGACTTCGGGCGATGGGCTGACGAAGAATACCGCGTGCCGCTCGAAAACAATCAAGCAATCGAAAACATAGATTTGCCGGACGCGCCCGCGCGTTCGAGCGACGACGACTTTGCACGTAATTAAGATGCTGCGTAAGCCTCTAACATTTGCGGCGTGCCTCTGCGCTCTGCTTTTTCTCGCGGCATGTAATGGCGGCGGCGCAAGCGAATCGTCGAATATGTCCGAGGGCAGCACGCCCGTCGTTCCGTCCGCGCCGCGCGCCGCTTATCCGATGCCGCCAATGACAAAGGCTGTTGCGGAATCAGGCCGCAGCCCGTATGGATGGACGCGAACCGACAACAAACACCAACGGCTCGCCGACTACACGGGACAGGTTGTCGTGCTCGATTTTTATGCGACGTGGTGCCCACCCTGCCGCGAAGAAGTTCCGCATCTCGTGCGGCTGCAAAAGCAATACGAAGCGCGCGGGCTTCGTGTGATCGGATTAAACGTCGGCGGCGCGAATGACCGCGATAAAGTGCCGGGCTTCGTCAAAGAGTTCGGCATTCCCTACCAACTCGGCTACCCGGACGAACAAATGGTCGATCTTTATTTTTCCGACGATGACCGCATTCCGCAAACCTACGTTTTTGATCGCAGCGGAACGCTCGTCAAACGCTTCGTCAGCTACGGCGCAGACGTGCCTGCGGAACTCGAACGCACAGTGCAAGCCGCGCTCGCCAGCGACGGCAAACAAGCTGCAATGAAAAGCCCAAACGATTCCACGAAAGCAGTCGTCGCCGTTTCGCATTAATGTAAAATCAGCACGCGAATTAATTTTAGTATCAACCGAAATGCGGAAAATCATTCCATCATTGTTGTTGGGTTTGTCTATGATTAGCGCGTCGGTTTCTGCTCTCTGGCTAATTGCGATAACAGTGTTTCTTGTTAAGACGGGCGGCACGTATTCCCAAACTTTTGAATCCGGTTCGATGGCCTGCGGAATTCCTATTTTTACTGCTGAAACATGGCTTCTCGACTCGCTTCAAATATTTGTCATGCCTATGATGATTTTAGTTGTATCTGTTCTACTACTTCGCCGCTATTCACGGCGGCTTTCATTTGTTTCCTTGCCTTAGCGATATATCCAAAACATGCCGCGCGACATTCCCGTTGGTAATGGCTCACTGCTCGTCCTCTTTGACGATTTATATCAAATACGCGATTTCTATTTTCCTTTCGTCGGCAAGGAAAATCATTCCGAAGGCCATCCGTTTCGCTTCGGCGTCTGGATTGACGGCGATTTTTCATGGATTAGCCAACACGATTGGACGCGCTCCCTGCGCTACAAGACTGAAACACTCGTTACAGATGTGCGCCTCACCAACGCGCGTTTAGAAATTGAAATCACATCGCACGACGCCGTCGATTTTCACGAAAACATTTTCGTGCGGCATTTGCGCGTGCGTAACTTGAGCGATGCGCCGCGCGAAGTTCGTCTTTTCTTTCATCAGGATTTTTATATCTCCGAAACGGAAGTCGGCGACACAGCTTACTTCGACCCGGAAACGCGCGCCATTATTCACTACAAAGGCCAGCGCTACTTTCTGATTTCGACGGACGCGCCCGAAGGCGTCGAAACTTTTGCGACGGGGCGCAAAGCCTTTCGCGGGCATGAAGGCACTTGGCGCGACGCGGAAGACGGCGTGCTTGCCGAAGGCGCAATCACTGAAGGCTCCGTCGATTCGACAATCGGGCGCACGCTTTTTATCGAAGCGGGCGCGTCTGCGGAAATGTTTTACTGGATTGCCGTCGGCACATCGCTCGGCGAAGTCTCCGCGCTAAATGCTCTCACGCGCGAGCGCCACCCGCTCGCGCTCATCGAGCGCACGGAAAACTACTGGCGCGCGTGGGTCAACAAAAACGAAACGAGCTTCGATAATCTGTCGCCGCAAATAGTCGATCTTTTCAAACGCTCGCTGCTCGTCGCGCGCACGCAAATTGACAATGGCGGCGCGATCATCGCAGGCAATGATTCCGATGTCACCTTGCGCGCGACGGATCACTACAGTTACCTATGGCCGCGCGACGGCGCGCTCGTCGCGCACGCTTTAGACCTCGCCGGTTACTCTTATTTGTCGCGCTCGTTCTTTGATTTGTGCGGGCGCATCATCGGCGCGGAAGGCTACTTTTTGCAGAAGTACAACCCGGACGGCTCGGTTGCTTCGGGTTGGCACGCTTCTTGGGACGCGCGCACGAAAACGCGGCTGGTGCCGATTCAGGAAGACGAAACGGCGCTCGTGCTGTGGTCGCTCTGGCATCACTACGACAAATTCCGCGACATCGAATTTGCCAAAAAACTTTACCGCCCGCTGATTACGCGCGCCGCAGATTTTCTCGCAGGCTTTCGTGACGAAGAAACGAAGCTGCCGCTGCCATCTTGGAATCTATGGGAAGACCGTCGCGGCATACACACCTTCACATGCGCCACAGTCGTCGGAGGACTTCGCGGCGCGGCGCGCTTCGCCACGCTCTTCGGCGAAACGGAACGCGCGATTGTTTACGAGGAAGCCGCAAACGAAGTGCGCGCTGCGATGCGCGGGCATCTTTACCGCACGGAGTTGCGCCGCTTCGCCAGAGCATTAATGCCGCACGCGAGCGGCGGCTACGAAGTCGATGCAACCATAGACGCATCGCTTTTCGGCATCTTTTATTTCGGAGCGTTTGCGCCTGATGATCCGATTGTCGTAGAAACGATGCGCGCGATTGAAGAAACACTGTGGGCAAAGACTGAAATCGGCGGCATCGCGCGTTACGAAGCAGACGCCTACATGCGAACGCCCGCGAGCGGCAACAACCGCGATGAAGACGCGGCGATTGATGATTCTCATTCAATGCCGCTCGCGGCGCATAGCAATTCATGGTTCATCTGTACTTTGTGGCTCGCGGATTATCGTATTGCGCGCGCGCGTGTCGTCGGAGATTTGGGCGGCGCTCTGGAAATTCTCGAATGGGTCGGCGAATGCGCTTTGCCTTCGGGCGTGCTCGCCGAACAAGTCAACCCGCACACGGGCGCGCCCGTCTCCGTTTCGCCGCTCACATGGTCGCACTCGACATTCATCGCCACCGTGATGTCTTATCTACGCAGGCGCGAAGAATTGTTCGCAATCGAACGCGGAAACGATGAAAGACTTTAAGGATAGACAGGTAATATGTTAAAAATCGTCAGTCCCGAAAAACTTTCGCAGGCGCAAAATGTTTCAACCATAAAGCCCGCGAAAGAGGAATAAAACGCCATCGAATTTCAATTCACGATCCGATTTTTGGATTCATCATTTTCTTGAGACGGGGGTTATTTTGAGAAGAGCCAAAGTTCTTGCCACGCTCGGCCCTGCATCGCGCGAGCCTGTCGTTCTGGAAGCGCTGCTGGCGGCGGGTACAAACGGCGTCCGCATCAATATGTCGCACGGCACGCAGGACGAGCACGCCGAAAACATACGCCGCGCGCGCGTTGCCGCAGAACTCATGAAGCGCCCGCTCTCCGTGCTCGTCGATTTATCGGGGCCGAAGATCAGAACGGGCGTGCTTAAGGGCGGGCAGGCCGTGCGCCTCGAAGCGAATTCCTTGTTCACCATCACGACGCGCTCCGTCGCGGGCGACACGCACGAAGTTTCGACGAACTACGTGGGCATGGCGCGCGATGTCAGAGCGGGATCGCGGCTGCTTTTGGACGACGGCGCAATCGAGCTGCACGTCGAGCGCACGACGGAAGTTGACGTGCTGTGCCGCGTTATCAACGGCGGAGTTTTAGGCGAGCGCAAAGGCATTAATCTGCCCGGCGTGCAATTGCCGATTCCGTCTTTGACAGACAAGGACAGGCGCGATTTGCAGTGGGCTGTGCGGCAGGGCGCGGACTATATCGCGCTGTCCTTTGTGCGCCGCGCTGAAGATTGCACGGAAGCGCAGTCGCTCATCAAGGCAGCGGGCGGGCGGGCGCCGCTCATCGCCAAAATCGAAAAAGCCGAAGCCATCGACCACCTCGATGAGATTGTCGCGGCGGCGGATGGATTGATGGTCGCGCGTGGTGACTTAGGAGTCGAGACAAGCGTCGAACTCGTTCCCGTTTATCAAAAGCGCATTATCGAGCAGGCAAACATCGCTGGCAAAATCGTCATCACTGCGACGCAGATGTTGCAGTCGATGGTCGATAGCCCGCGCCCGACGCGCGCCGAAGCTTCCGACGTGGCGAACGCCGTGTGGGACGGCACAGACGCCGTGATGCTCTCGAACGAAACCGCTGTCGGGCAATATCCCGTTCCTACCGTTGCGACGATGGCGCGCATTATCGAATCTGCGGAAACGGGTCGCCCGAGCGCAACGCACGCGCGCGGCAGTTGGCTCGGCAAACAATCCGGGAGTTTCAGCCGCGCCCTCGCGGAAGCCGCCGCCTTCGCCGCCGAAGAAATGAGCGCGCGCACCATCGTCGCCTTCACGGAATCAGGCCTTATGGCGCGCCGTCTCTCCGCGCTTCGCCCGCCGCAGCGCATCATCGCGCTGACGCCGTCGAAGGACGTGCAAAACGAACTCTCACTGGCGTGGGGCATCGAAGCCGTGCTGCACGCGCCCGTCGAGCGCACGGAAGATTTGATTCGCGTCGGCGAGCGCACGCTGCTCGAAGCGGGCGTCGTACAGCACGGCGAAGTGCTCGTGCTTATGGCGGGCAGACTATCCGGCCTCGGCCTTTCAAGCTCGATCAAACTTCACCGGATCGGCGAAGACCTGCGACAGCAGTAAGTTAATTTATGAAAGAGATAACTCATACGAAGCGAGCGCTGGTCATTTCTCTTAATCCATCATCACAAGTTCGCCGTCAACGACGCGCGCCAGATATTCGCCGTCGTGCAAAACCCATGCGACGCGGCGGCCTTTCGCGGCCATCTTTGCCCACTCGCTTCGCTTCTTCGGATTCTGCTCGACGAGGATTGCGCCCGCCGGTAATTTCACATAGCGCAAGCCGGAACTGGGGAATTTGGCGACGCCGCGCCCGCCGCCGAACAGTTTTTCAAACGCGACGAGAATCACGCCCGCGCTCAATTCTTCTTCAGCGGACTGCTGCCGTTGCGTCATAGATTTTTCCTTTCTCGCCGATTGTCATAAAACCTTATCACCCGCTTTGTTTCTCATGCGTCACGCGCTCGATAATGGCGAGCAAATCTTTAGCGCGGTAGGGCTTTCCAAGGAAGTCCGCGAAGCCTGCGGCGAGTATGCGCTGGCGATCCGCAACGGCAGTAAAAGCCGTTACCGCGACGCACGGAATGCCGCGTGTGCGCTCGTCTGCGCGCAATTCTTCAATGACCTTCCAACCGTCCAGCACGGGCATCGAAATATCTATCAAAGCGGCAAGCGGCGGCTCGGTTTGCGCCAGACGAACGCACTCGCCGCCGTCTGCCGCTTCGCGCACTGTATAACCGGCGTCCTCTAAGATCAAACGTAAAAGTTCGCGGTTGTCTTCGTAATCGTCCGCGATAAGAATGTAGCCGGGCATTTTAATCAAAAGGGATTTGGAACAGGGCGACGTTTCACATTGTGGTGTTTGGCTCCTGCTCATCAATCTAAGATTTATGCGGGAGTCGGCGAAAGCGTCGAATCGCGCCGTTATAACGTAGCATGGATCAAAACACCATCTGACCACACAGTAGGCTTGTGATAATCATATAGAATCTTGACTTGATCTTAGCTCGACTTTATCCATTTTGATCTTTGAAAAAGAGAACGCAGGGCAGTAAGTTGATTGACTGATTTCGACCAAGAAAGAGTCACAGGAGACTTACCATGCCCTGCGAGTTGTTGAGCATCGT
>JBPCOJ010000008.1:0-37301 GCA_051000345.1 Pyrinomonadaceae bacterium
ACGATGCTCAACAACTCGCAGGGCATGGTAAGTCTCCTGTGACTCTTTCTTGGTCGAAATCAGTCAATCAACTTACTGCCCTGCGTTCTCTTTTTCAAAGATCAAAATGGATAAAGTCGAGCTAAGACTGATAACGTTGCGCGCGATCAGGTTGACAGAACTAAAACTTGCCGAACGAGCATCGGAGCATGAAAATAATTCGAGATACGGGAAGCCACTTTGATCTGGACGATTCACCGGCGCGCAGTCTTATTGATGAACTTCTTTCGCGCCCTTTATTTGCTCATCTCGCAACTGCGTCCGAGTCAGTACCGCGCGAGTCGCCGGTCTGGTTTCTCTGGGAGAATGACGCTCTCTGGATTATCGGAAATTATCGAACCGATTCATTTCCATCACGCCTTGAGCGGGAGCCGCGATGCGCTGTCGGGATAGTAGATTTCAATATCTCAACGGGGCTTGTCCGGCACGTTGGCTTTCGTGGCAAAGCTCTTATACAGCCGCACGATCAAGACCGCGCAAAGCGTTTATTGAGTCGGTATCTTGGCGCGCAAACGGAGAAGTGGGATGCGCGTTTTGTGAAGGTGCTCGGCGATGCCGATTACATATTCGTTCGCTTCCAACCGGAAACGGCGGTAGTGCGAGATCAATCGTACACGGTTAGCGGAAGCACGCGCGCCTAACTGGTCGCCCGTAGTAATTCGCAGATCAAAGGCTATGCCATATCTCATTGACGGCAACAACGTGATAGGGCAGCGCGCCGGGTGGCAGAAGGATCGCAACGGCGCGCGGCGTCGGTTGTTGGATGAGTTGGCGGAGTTTGCCGCCGCGAAGCGTGCGCGTCTGTTGGTAGTATTTGACGGCGCGCCGCTACAGCATTTCGCCGATGGCGCGAGTTACAAAGCTGCTGTGCGAGTTTTTTATGCGGCGCGAAATTCAAATGCAGACGAGCGTATCAAAGCGATGGTTGAAGCCTCCCGCGAGCGTCGCACTTTGATCGTCGTGACGAGTGATCGCGCTCTCGGCGAATATGTCCGGCGCTGCGGCGCGCAGGTGGTAAATGCCAAAGAGTTTTGCAGGCGAATGGAAGAATCAGCGCAAAAGCGTGACACGCAGAGTGCTTCATCGAAAACAGTCGAGCCGGTAACGAACGAGACTATGCCCGAATGGATGCGTTATTTCGGAGTCGCGCCGGAAGACGACGAGTAAAGCTCAGTTTACAGTTTTGAGGTTTCAGCTTCCGGTAAACGCCTGTTTCTTCCGGCTGAAAACTCAAACTCAAAACTGATCCCTTACTGCTTTTCAATGTTGACGAGTTCGATGTCGAAGGTGAGTTTGTGACCGGCGAGCGGGTGATTGGCGTCGAGCGTGACTTGATCTGCGGTCACGTCCGTGATGGCGACGGGAATCTGGTTGTTGTCGGGCAATTGCATAATGAGATTCATGCCGATTTGCGGCTCTGCGTCGAGGTTCATGCTGGAGCGCGCAACCGATTGCACGAGCGTATCTATACGCTGCCCGTAAGCATCGTCGGGTTCGATTTCGATTGTTTTTTTGTCGCCGACGCGCATTCCCATCACGGCTTCATCAAAGCCCGGAATCACCTCGTCCGCGCCGACTACGAATTCGAGCGGGTCGCCGTCTTCGGATGAATCGAACGTCTCTCCGTCTTCGAGGCGTCCCGTGTAATGCACGCTCACCGTATCGCCTTTTTGGACTGTCTCTGGCATGATAACTCCGTTCCGATAATGGTTTTCCCGAGCGCCGAAAGCATCGCACAAACAGTCTCGAAAATCCAGCGCGCTGCACAACATAAAGCGCCTTCGCAATGCTTCACGCGCCGCTTTGTCAAACATCCTTTCGGACATCATAAACTCACGGGAGACTCAGTATGAAAAAGCGCTCCTTACTCGCACTCTTGCTTGTGCTCAATCTAGTCTCGTCAGCTTTCGCACAAGACCCAGTCGTTACGTCACGACAAATCTCTGCGCTGCCATCGCAGCAGAAGCAGCAATCGCCGTCGCCATCCGATCAAGAAGAAATCGTGCGCATCACGACTAATCTGGTGCAGGTCGATGCGGTTGTGACGAATAAGAAAACGGGCAAACAGGTGACGGACTTGCGCTCCGAAGATTTCGAGATTTCCGAAGACGGGCGCGCGCAGAAGCTTACTAATTTTTCCTACGTCGCTCTGCAACCCGCCGCTGCTACTGCGCCGCTCATTCCCGGCGCGGCAACCGCCGCTAAGTCTTCCGGCAAAAACGCTGCGCCAGTGCCGCCCGCGCGCCTTCGCCCGGAGCAAGTGCGGCGCACGATTGCGCTCGTTGTCGACGATCTAGGCCTTTCGTTTGAAAGCACTGCTTATGTGCGCGGCGCATTGAAGAAATTCGTTGATGAGCAAATGCAGGCGGGCGACCTCGTCGCGGTGCTGCGCACGAGCGCAGGCATGGGCGCGTTGCAGCAATTTACTTCCGACAAGCGACAACTCTACGCCGCCATCGAACGCGTGCGCTGGTATCCGAACGGGCGCGGCGGCGTCAGCGCTTTTGCGCCGATTAATTCAATTGACACGGCGGCGAAAAACGGCGGCAACTCGAATTCGAGTGATAGCGACATTGAAAAAAGCAACAGCGCGCGCGAAGACGTGGAAAGTTTCCGCGAACAGCTATTTGCCGTCGGCACGCTCGGTGCGGTCAATTTCGTGTTGCGCGGGCTTCGGGAATTGCCCGGACGCAAATCCGTCGTGCTGCTTTCCGACGGCATTAAAATTTTCAACAAGTCCGGCGAGAGCGACCGCGTGCTGGAAGCGCTGCGCCGCCTGACAGACCTCGCCAATCGTGCTTCCGTTGTCTTTTACACGCTGGATGCGCGCGGCTTGCAAACGCTCGGCTTGACGGCGGCAGACGACACCTCTGGCCTTTCGTCGGATCAGATTGAACAGTCCATGCAAGACCGCCGCAGCGATTTCTTCGAGTCGCAGAACGGCTTGAATTATCTTGCGCAGCAAACCGGCGGCTTCTTCATTCACAACACGAATGATTTAGGGCGCGGGCTGCGGCGCGTGCTCGAAGACCAGAGCGGCTATTACCTTATCGGCTATCGCCCGGACGACTCGACCTTCGACCCCGCGACTGGCCGCCGTAAGTTTCATCGCTTAAGCATCAGCGTCAAGAATCATCCTGAATTGAAGGTGCGAACGCGCAACGGTTTTTATGGCGTGACAAACGAGGAAGCGCGCCCCGCTGCGCCGCATACGCGCGGAGAACAATTAATGACTGCGCTGACTTCGCCTTTTTCATCCAACGAGATGCACTTGCGTCTTACTTCGCTTTTCGGCAACGATCCGCGCGCAGGCTCGTTTATGCGTTCGCTGCTTTATGTAGACGGGCGCGATCTTTCGTTTACGGAAGAAGTGGACGGCTGGCACAAAGTCGTGCTGGACGTTGCCGCCTATACCTTCGGCGAGAACGGGCGCGTCATCGATCCGCTCAATCGCACGGAAACGATTCGCGCGCGCGGCGACGAATATCAAAGGCTTCTGCAAACAGGTCTTATTTATGTGCTCAATGTGCCAATCAAAAAACCGGGAGCATATCAATTGCGCGTTGCCGTGCGCGATGCCGCAACCGAGCACGTAGGCTCCGCCAGCCAATTCATCGAAGTGCCGAACCTTGAAAAAAACCGTCTGGCGCTTTCCGGTATCGTCGTGAGAAGCGGCAGCACTGCGGAAGCGGACGCCGCAAAGACCAAGAGCAACAACGCAGCCGCGCCCGCGCAGACTCCTGCCAGCGCAGCCGCGCCCTCTACGACTATTGCGCCGCCGAAAGCACAAACTAATTCTATGGTAAGCAATGCGGCAAGCAACTCAAAGAACGACTCGACGAGCATGGCGGAAGCATTGGCAGGCCCCGGCGTGAGGCGCTTTCATTCCGATATGTTGCTTGATTACGGCTACGCGATTTACAACGCGCAGCTTGATCGCGCAACGCGTCGCCCGCAACTGCAAAGACAAGTACGACTCTTTCATGACGGCCAACTCTTATTTACGAGTGACCCGTTGCCCGTCGACCTCGCGGATCAATCGGATATGAAGCGGCTCAACATCGGCGGGCGTTTGCAACTCGGCTCTGCGCTCGCGCCCGGCGAATACGTTCTGCAAGTCGTCGTAACGGATTTGCTCGCCAAGGATAAGTACCGCACCGCGACGCAGTACATCGACTTTGAAACGGTGAAGTGAAGGAGTTAATGACACGCTCCATTATCGTCGGCACAGCCGGGCATATTGATCACGGCAAAACGACGCTCGTGCGTTTGTTGACGGGCATCGACGCGGATCGTTTGCCCGAAGAAAAGCGGCGCGGCATTACGATTGATCTGGGCTTTGCGGAACTCGATTTAGACGATGTGCGCATAGGCTTTGTGGACGTTCCCGGCCATGAGCGTTTCGTCAAAAATATGCTGGCGGGCGCACACGGCATAGACGCTGTGGCGCTCGTCATTGCCGCAGATGAAGGCGTGATGCCGCAGACGCGCGAGCACTTTGAAATCACGCGCCTGCTCGGTATCGAGCGCGGCCTCGTCGTTCTGACCAAAACGGATATGGTCGATGCTGAACTGCTGGAACTCGTCGAAGCCGAAGCGAAGGAGTTGGTGAAGGATTCCTTTCTCGAAGCAGCGCCCATTGTTCCTATCAGCGCGCGTTCGGGCGCAGGGCTTGAAGAATTAAAATGCATTCTGCGCGAAGTGGCATTGAGCGTGCCTGCACGTTCCGTAGACACCGTTACCAGATTGCCGATTGACCGTGCCTTTACGATGCGCGGCTTCGGCGCAGTCGTGACCGGCACGCTCGTAAGCGGAGAAATCAGCGCGGGCGACGAAATGGAGTTGTTGCCGATTGAGACGCGCGTGCGCGTGCGCGGATTGCAGGTGTACGGGCAGACAGTCGAGCGCGCCGTCGCCGGACAACGCACAGCAGTAAACTTAAGCGGCATTGAAAAAACGCAACTCGAACGCGGCATGGTGCTCGCGCCCGCCGGACGCCTGCGCTCCACACAAATGCTCGATGTCGAACTAAACGTGCTGGAGAGCGCCGCACGTTCCTTGCGGACGCGTGCGCGCGTGCGCGTGCATCACGGGGCGGCGGAAATCTTAGCGCGCGTGCGCGTGCTGGAAGACGGGGGCGAGATTGCGGCGGGCAAAAAGGGTTTCGCGCAACTGCGTCTTGAATCGCCGCTCGTCGCGTTACCCCATGATCGTTTTATACTGCGCTCGTATTCGCCTTCGCGCACCATCGCGGGCGGGCAAGTGCTCGATGCCTTTCCCGTCAAACATCGCGGGCGCGAAGCTGAAAAGACTCGCGCGGCGTTAAATGAATTGACGAAGGCCGATCACGCCGCGCGGTTCGCTTTTTTTGTCGATGCGGCGGGCGAACAAGGCTTGCGGCGCGCGGACATTTACGCGCGCACGGGCTGGCGCGACGAAGTTTTTTTAGACGCCGCGCGCAAGGCAATCGAGCGCGGCTTAGTAATCGAAGCGGACGGCGTGTACATCGGGCAAACAAGTTTTGAACAATTGGCGGGCGCTGCCGTCGCAGAACTCCTAAGCTTTCACAAACGCGAACCGCTGGCACGCGGATTGGCGCGCGAGACTTTGCGCGAGCGCCGCTTTAATTATGCCGCGCCGGAAATTTTCCGCGCCGTTCTCGCGCAACTCGAAAATGAAAACACCGCCGTTGCCGAAAAGGATTTCGTGCGCCACGCCGCGCATGAATTTTCTTTATCGACAACGGACGCCGAACTCCTGCGCCGCCTCGAACAAGTTTACAGGCAAGCGGCGCTCGCGCCGCCCGCGCTCGATGAAGTGCTGGCGGGCGTTGCCGCAACAACGAAGGACGCGCGCGCGCATAATCGCAAGATTCTGCAACTGCTGATCGATAACAAACAACTGGCGCGCATCAACGATGAATTATTCTTTCACCGCGATGCGCTTGACCAACTCGTTCAAAAACTTCTCGGCTACGCCGCGCAGTCCGACGGGCGCTTGATCGATGTCGCCGCCTTTAAGGAACTCGCCGGAACATCGCGCAAATATGCGATTCCGCTGCTTGAGTATTTCGACCGTGAGCGCCTGACACGTCGCGCCGGAAATCAACGTTTGATTCTTTGATGATGTTCAAAATAGATTGGTTTAATTGAGACGCATTGTACTGTATATTCCCAAAGTTCTTTGCCATTCTGTTTGAAGAAGGCTACTAAATGGATGTGATTTTCAAAATTCCTGAAGAATCGCCGGATTATGCCGCCCATTCAGCTTTCGTGATCGAGCAAATCGCCGCGATTATGAAAGACTCAATTGACGGCGGACGCAATAAAATTTTCATCCACACAAATCTAAAGCGAGGCTTACCTCTCGAAAATATCAATAAGGTCGCCGGGCCGTTTGTCGAAGCTTGGGCGGTAGAGCAGTTTGAGAATATTACGGATAATACAAACAACATCTATCAGCTAATCAATGTGGAAGCAGGAACACGCTTAAGCAAGTTCGATATTATTCTGCAATTCCGCATCGGTAATAAGACCGATTATGTTTCGGCGGATATTGATGTGAAAGCTACGGCGGAAGATATTGTAAAATCCGGTAAAAGCCCGAACATTACATCTTATGCAAGGATTCGCTCCGAATATGTTGCCGATCCTGATTTCATCTTCATCATTCTTTCGTTAAAGCACAGAGTCTATGGAGAGAAGCAAGATACAGGAATGACGAATGGCATAATGGAAGTAGTGTCACACTCCGTATATGACATTAAATTTATTTCCGCGCGTGATTTGAACTACAACCCATCGCTTGGGACAGGTCAATTACAAATAAGAGACATTCATTATGTTGACTTGGAACAACGCACGGCATGGGAATTTTGCCAACTGCTCGACGCTAAATTTATTCGCTCGAAAGGCGAAGCGGCATGGCTGGCGATGGCTGAGAAGCAGGGATGGATTAAAATCGATGATTAAGACCAATTATCTAAAGTGCGGCGATGCCGTCGCTATCATGCGCGAACTTCCTAATAATAGTATTGACCTGATAATAGCCGACCCGCCTTATAATCTTGGCAAAGATTATGGCAACAACAAAGACCTTAAGGCGCGACATGATTACGAAGACTTTACGCATCTCTGGCTAAATGAAGTGAATCGTCTGTTAAAACCTACCGGCTCCATTTATGTTTTCATGGGTGTTAGGTTCATCTCCGACCTTTTCAGAATAATGGAAGATGAGTTAAAGCTGGTTTTTAATGGATGGATTACTTGGCACTACACTCAGGGAATGGGTCGAAAGCAAGGATTTTCGCCGCGCCATGAAGATATACTTTACTTTACGAAGAGCGACGAGTTTACCTTTAATCTGGATGATGTGAGAGTTCCGCAGAAGTATTTTCGTAAACGAAATAACATGAACGGAGCGAACCCGGGAGATGTCTGGCAATTCTCTCATGTGCATTATTGTAGTGCGGAAAGAGAGAAGCATCCCACACAAAAACCCGAAGCGTTAATGGAGAGAATCATTCGCGCTTCTTCAAATGAAGGCGATTTAGTATTTGACCCCTTCGTAGGCAGCGGAACAACATGCAGAGTAGCGAATCTTTTAACTAGAAGATGGATTGGTGTTGACTTAAATCCCGACTACATACAAATGAGCGAAAAACGCATTGAGCAAAAATCAACTGCCCTTGATTCTGTCGATCCACGAATCGAGCGCATACCGAAAGATTTACCTAAAGACGACAAAAAAATAGCCGACGATGAAGGCTTTGTCGTGCAAACGCTTTTTTGATTTCACCTGACCACAGCTATCGAAGCCTCTGGTTATACCTCAATTCATCTTAGGCATTGAAATAATTCTTGCGTTGTGCCAGCGGTGGCGCTAACATGTGCGCCATACGATTCGCAACGGCACGCCTTTCGGGAAATCGGAGAAGGCAGCGTGCCGGATAGTTTCCTTCTGAAAGTTTCACAGCACAGCGTTCACCCGGCTTTATTATCGCTATCGTTTCTTAATTCAGAACAAACGCCGGAGGTGCAATATGAAAAACATGATCGGCCCTTTAACTTTGCTGATTGCGATTGCGGCGGCCATTTTTGCCGTCTATGAATTTTTCCGGTTCGGGAATTCGCCGGGCAGGGAAGGCCACACCAACCATCTTTGGCTGGCGATTGTCGCGGCGGTCATCGCGTGCGCCTGCGCGCTGATCTTTTTCGTGCGCCGCGTCAATAAGGAAGAAGAGATTCACATTACATCCTGAATGAGCAGAACCGCGAGAAATGTTTCTTCAAGCATCGCGGCGGCACGGCAGAGCAGGGAATAGTGTGCAACTTTCGGGCGCTTGCTTCGGGTTGCCGCAAAGATGTGTGTACCGCGCAGTCAAACGAAGCAGCCAGAGAAAAAGCTCTGCAAACTATTCACTAGGAGAGATCATAGATGCTCATTGCTTTGCCTTCTGCGGCGGTGTACGCGCAAGTGTACGCGCCGCCCTCTTACATGATCGCGCCGCTCGCGCTGCTGTTAGTCGCGGGCGCAGTCGGATCGTTGATCGCGGCGGTGCTCGGATTTTCCAGAGCGCGCGCTTACGGCGCTTCGGCGCGCTGGTTCGCCCTCGCCTTTGTGTGCCTCGTCATTTACCACGCGCAATGGCTTATCGCGGGCATCGCGCTCTCGCAGAACAACGCAAGCCTTGCCTTCGGTCTGCTGTCGTTCTTTAATTTGTTCGTCGTGCTCGCGTCCGTTTGCGCCATCATAGGCTTCGTCCGATTGACGGATTCACGCTAAAACTCTTAACGCCTTTCACAGGCGCTCGACATCACGCGTTTCCTTTGACAGGAAAGAAAATCATTTTAATTGCCGCGTTCGCATTTATTGCGAGCGCGGCAATTTTATTTGGAGCGCAAAGCGAAAACAAAAGCGCAGCGCGCCGTAATATCAGGCACGGGTTTGTCAGCGTGCGCGGCAGGGAATTTATGCTCGACAGGCAAGCGTTTCGCTTCGTCGGCGCAAACGTCGCGGTGATGTACAGCGACGAAGAACGCGCGCGAATGCCGGAAACCTTGAGGCAGGCTGCCGCCGACGGCGTGCGCGTCGTGCGCGTATGGGCTTCGGGCGAAGGCGGCGCTAATGATATTCATTCAATCGGGACAGATGCGCAGGACTGGCCGCGCGCGCACCCGTTTCGCTTTGCGCCGAACGAATGGAACGAAGAAGAATTCGAGCATCTGGACAGCGTGCTTGCGGAAGCCTCGCGCAATGGTCTGCGCGTTCAACTCTGCCTCGCTAATTGGTGGCGCGACACGGGCGGCGTCACGCAGTATCTGGCGTGGGCGGGCATCACAAACGCCGCCGACGCGCGCTTTCCTTACGGCATCGACGCAGAGCGCGCCGCTGCTTTTTATACCAACGCGGAGACGCGCCGCCTTTACCGCGAACACGTCGCGCGCATCGTTTCACGCCGCAATTCCGTGACGGGAGTTTTATATCGTGATGATCCGACGATTCTCGGCTACGAGTTGATGAACGAAGCGCAATGCCCGACGGGGCGCGACAAAGAGCGGCGCGCGTGGCTCGCAGAGATGAGCGCTTACGTCAAATCGCTCGATTCTTATCATCTGATTACGCCCGGCACTTGGAGTTATCGCACGGCCTTCGAGCGGCGCGCGTGGCTCGCGGATCACAGCTTGCCGACAATTGATTACTGCGACGTGCATAACTACCCGCGCGACGATTCGGATGTTTACGTCGAATCGCCCGCCGCGCTTCAGACTTTCATCGACAATCGCGCCGCCGCCGCCTTTTCCATCGGGAAGCCGCTCGTCTTAGGCGAATTCGGCATGGCTCCCGAAGGCTACAATAATTTTTCGCAAGCCGAATGGTACAAAGCTTATTTCGCCGCCGCCGCGCGCGCTTGTGTGAGCGGCGCAATGTTCTGGATACTCACGCCAGACCCGAAGCGCGGCTACGGCGTCACATACACAATCCCGCGCGACGAAGCCGTGCGCCGCGAGATCAAACAAGCCGCCGCCGACTTCGCATTGCACACGAACGCCGAGCCTTTATCGCAACTGCTCTACGCCGGACGCCATCTCATCCCGCATCAATTCGCCTTCACACGCGCCCTCGATGATCCGGCGACGCATCCCGTAATGATTATGCGCGACGACGGCAACACGATTCTTTACCGCTTCAATCCGCAGACAGCGACACGCGCACGCTTTGAAAAACTCGGCGGAGGCACGAGCGACAGCGGTTACATTTGGGGCGCAGGCACAGGCTTCATCGAATACACAGTGCCCGCGCGCGATAACCTGCGAACCGTTGGCGAAATTCTTGTCCGTGCGCATTTACAACCCGTGCCGCCGCACGACGCAGAAAATCGCATCGCCTCGACGCGCGTCACTCTCTTCATCAACGACACGAACTGCGGCTCGCGTCTCGTTCCCATCGAAAACACCAAACACCCGCTCACGCAGTTGTGGCGCGTCGATTCGTTTCTCCCGCGCGTACAGGCCGCACTTGGCAAACCGCTCTCGATTCGCTTCGCTGTCGAAGTGAATGCAGACCAACCATTCGGATTAAATATTTCAGGGTATTCGGAGGAAACAAGCGCGGGCGGTGCTACGCCGATTGAGGTTGAGATAAAGTGAACTAGGCTGCTTGTTGATATTGTTGCGCTATGACTGGGATGTGAATGTACTGAGTTTTAATCTCTTCCGGCACATATTCTTCTGTTGGTTTGTTCTGCGAGAGTTTTGCGAGATTTGTCTTAATTGTATAGCTGTCAGGTTGTAACTTAAGCGCTCTCTTAAATACCTGAGCTTTATCTTGTCCGCTACTGCTACCGTATAAGCGTGATACGTGTTTAGGATTAAGCGCGTATTTCTCCAACTTCTCGCGCGGTATAACAGCACTCTGGTAATTAGGCAAAGCATTTGGATGTGCCTCTCTACTTTGCTCAATCATACGACTAGCGCACTACCTTGTCCGCGGTAGTTGCAAGCACGCGTGCGGCTTCGCGTGCGTAGTAGGTGATGATGATGTCGGCCCCGGCGCGTTTGATGCCGGTCAGTGTTTCCATCATCACGCGCTCTTCGTCGAGCCAGCCTTTTTGCGCGGCGGCCTTTATCATCGCGTATTCACCGGAAACGTGATAGGCGGCGAGCGGTAGATCGAAGCGGTCACGCACCTGTCGAAGAATGTCCAGATAGGTCGTCGCGGGTTTGACCATCAGCATGTCCGCGCCTTCCGCGTAATCGAGTTCGGCTTCGCGCATCGCTTCGCGCGCGTTGGCGGCGTCCATCTGGTAAGCGCGGCGATCACCGAAGGCGGGAGCACTGGCTGCCGCATCGCGGAACGGGCCGTAAAAGGCCGAAGCATATTTCACGGCGTAGGACATAATCGCAATATGCTCGAAGCCCGCCGCGTCGAGCGCTTCGCGGATTGCGCCGACCTGTCCATCCATCATTGCAGAGGGCGCGACGATGTCCGCACCGGCTTCGGCTTGGCTGACGGCTGCGCGCGCGAGCAGTTCGAGGGATTCATCGTTTAGAACTTCGTTATCGCGGACGACGCCGCAATGCCCGTGCGATGTGTATTCGCAAAGGCACGTGTCGGCGATGACGATCAACTCCGGGGCAACGCGGCGAATAGCGCGCGCGGCTTGCTGCACAATGCCGTCTTCGGCGTAGGCTCCGGTGGCGGTTTCGTCTTTGGCCTCGGGCAAACCGAAGAGTATCACTCCGCGTATGCCTTGCTCATAAGCGCTTTCGGCATCGCGCGCGATTTCATCAATCGACAAATTATAAACGCCGGGCATCGACACGACTTCGCGGCGCACCCCGCTCCCGGCGCAAGCGAAAAGCGGAAGCACCAAGTCGTCGCGCGTGAGCCGTGCTTCGCGCACGAGCGCGCGCAAGCCTTCGCGTCTGCGCAAACGGCGCGGCCTATGAACGAGATCAGTCATTTTGTAAAAATCCTCTCAAAGGGAAAATATATGATTGCTGAACAGAGATGCAGACAGGCAATCAAGCACACGTCCGAAAACGTTCGATTCAGTTGCGCGCAGAGGCCGCAACTTGATTTTTTATCATCCGCCTTTATAATAATCGTTTCTCTTATGGCGGGGTAGCTCAGCCGGTTAGAGCACGTGATTCATAACCACGAGGTCGGGAGTTCGAGTCTCCCCCCCGCTACCAATAGATTTACCGCAGGATAGATAGTCAAAATTGTTCATGCAATTTTAGTTCTGTTCACGCCTTTAGCTTCTTCTCGTTTCCTCACTCGCTCCTGCCAATGTTCTTTACGGTGGCAATTCGAGCATAGCACGCGGCACTTAGCTATTTCAGCTTTAAGGGCTTCCATGCTTGGGCGATCCCGACGGGTGCTAACCGAGAATTTCTTTTCCCTTGGATCAATATGGTGAAAATCTAAACATGCAGGATGATTCTCACCACATATCTCACACATGAGAGTGCTCTTGTATTCCTTGAACCAGATTTGCATTCTCATATCTCTGTTCCTCACATAAGAAATGTGCTTCGCCTTGTTCTCCCTATACCAACGCTGCATGTACTCGCGTTGATATTCGCGTCTTTTCTCCACGTCTTTGTACGGCATATATTCAATCCTATTTTGTCAGGTGTTGCGCCAGCAGCCATGGCAGCAACTCCGTTTCGGCGAGCGCCTTCAGCCAGACGTTATGCCCGACGCCCGCGTATTCGCTGTAACGCACGTTGTTGCCGTCGATTGTCTTCATCGCTTTGACCATGCCGCGCGATTCGGTGACCGGCACGACGTTGTCATCCGCGCCGTGAAAAATCCACACGGGCGTGCGCCCTATTTGTCTGGCGACGGGAAGAAAGCGATCATCGTTATCCACGCCGCCGCTCAAGGGACTGCCGCCGCAGATTGCGATGAGCGCCGCGAACTTTCCGGGATGCCGCGACGCCAAATCCCAGACGCCGTAGCCGCCCATAGAAACGCCCGTCAAATACAAGCGCTCTTTATCGGCGCCGAATTCCGCGACGGTTTGATCAAGCGCCTGCATCACCATCTTGCCCATTTCCGCATCCGTCCAATAGCTTCCATTGCGGCATTGCGGCACTAATACAATGGCTGGCACTTTTTCCAGATAGCGCCGCACCAGTGCGCCGCTCGCGCCCTTTGTCGGCACGACTCCGCCCGCGCCTCTTTGGTTAATGCCGTGAAGAAAAACTATCACGGGCAAATCTTTCCTTCCCGCTAATTTAGCCGGAACAAAGACTTGATAAGCATAAGCCGCCGCGCCGACTTCGGCTTTGCGCGTCAGCACTCCCGCCTGCTGTCCTTGAACCGAAACGGACGTCGTCAACAATCCGCCGACAAGCAATGAAAACAAACCTTTTTGCATAATATAAATCCTTCGCCTGTGATAATCGACAAACACATCTTAGCAACGCGGCGGCGTTCGGGCGAAGCGCTGCCGAATGAATACGCGCGGGCATTTACGCTCGTCGCGGCGGCGTTGTATGCTTGCCTGTGAATATGCAGAGCCTAACGCTTCGCCCGACTGAAACAGAAAACAATTCGCTCGATTTAGCACGCGAAATCATGCGGCTCGAAACGCTTCTCGCGGAGCAGCGTAGCGAGCTTGTTTCTCTACAAGAAGAATTGCGCGTGTTCAAGGCGCGCTACACGCAGATTGTCGGCAGCCGTGTGGCGGAATTAGCGGACATCGAGCGCGCCATCAAAAAAGCGGAAGCGCATCTTTTCGGCGTTGAAGATGCGCCGGAAGAGGAAGACGGCTCATCCCGGCAGCACAACGCAGAAGCGCACGGCACGACATCCGTTCCGGTCAAGGCCGCCTTGCGCAAGTTGTTCTGGTCAATCGCCAAAGTCTTTCACCCGGATCACGCCGCCGACGAAAGTGAAGCGCAGCGCCGCCACACGATTATGGCCGAAGCCAGCCGCGCCTACACCGAAGGCGACATCGAAAGCCTTCACACGCTGCTCGGCGACGAACATCTGCAATCCTACTGCGCCAGCGGCAGCGGCGGCGCGCAGGATGAAGAGATAAATCCGGCGAATCGCTTGCTCGGCCTCAAAGACGAACTGCGCACCATCGAGTTCGGCATCAAACGCATCGAGCAAGACACTCTGTATCAACTCAAACTGTCATGCGACGCCGAAGCCGCGCGGAACCGTGATGCGCTCGCGGCAATGTCCGAACGCATCGCGCGCCAAATCGTCAAGGCACGCCACCGGCTCGAACATGTCTCGTAAGCCGTTGGTAAACCTTCTCGTATGCCGCATTCACTGATGTGGCATATTTCTGTCGCTCGATTCAATGTGCGTGCGTTGTTGTGTCCCGTGTGGACAGGGTTAGAAGTTGGCGCATTTATGATGAGCGGGCGTTCATCGTTTTATTTTATGTTTGGAGAGCATCTTGAATTTTAATCGTTCGAGCGGAATTCTGCTTCACCCGACTTCGTTGCCGGGGCGCTACGGCATCGGCGAGTTAGGCGAAGAAGCGCGGCGCTTCGTGGATTTTCTGCACAGTTGCGGGCAGCGTTTGTGGCAAGTGCTGCCGCTCGGCCCCACCGGATACGGCGATTCTCCGTATCAATGCTTTTCCGCGTTCGCGGGCAACACGCTGTTGATAGACCTCGCGCAACTCGTCGAAGAAAA
Organism: Pyrinomonadaceae bacterium; assembly: GCA_051000345.1. GTDB lineage: Bacteria > Acidobacteriota > Blastocatellia > Pyrinomonadales > Pyrinomonadaceae > JBHENC01. The sequence goes on from JBPCOJ010000008.1 coordinate 14,707, forward strand.
ATTGTTGGACAATGCGAACCTCGCACACGCGCCGCAGTTTTCCGCAGACCGCGTTGACTTCGGGCGCGTCATCGAATTCAAAAACGAAATGCTGCGTCGCGCCTACGAACGTTTTACTCACACGACGGACACGGGCTTGCGGGCGGAGTTTGAAGGCTTTTGCCAGCAACATGCTTCGTGGCTCGACGACTACGCGCTTTTTCGCGCGCTCAAGGACAAGCACGGCGGCGCGGCGTGGAACCAGTGGGAAGCGGCGCTCGCTTATCGTGAACCGGATGCCCTCGCGCGCGCGCGGGAAGAACAGCGCGAACAAATCGAGGCGCAAAAGTTTTATCAATATCTTTTCTTCAAACAATGGTCTGCGCTGAAATCTTACTGCCGCGAATGCAGCGTCAGCATCGTCGGCGATATACCGATTTTCGTCGCGTATAATTCGGCGGACGTGTGGGCGCATAGAGACTTATTCAAGCTCGACGAAGCGGGCGCGCCCTCGGTCGTTTCGGGCGTGCCGCCGGATTATTTCAGCCGCACGGGACAGCTTTGGGGCAATCCGCTTTACGATTGGGAGAGAATGCGCGCGGACGATTTCGATTGGTGGACACGGCGCGTCAAGCACACTTTAGAAATGTTCGATGTCGCGCGGCTAGATCACTTTCGCGGCTTCGCGGCGTGTTGGGAAGTGCCGGGCAAAGACGAAACGGCGGAGCACGGGCGCTGGGTTCCGGCGATGGGGCGCGAACTTTTCAATGCGCTCAAGCGCCGTCTCGGGGAACTGCCGATCATCGCCGAAGACTTGGGCGTGATTACGCCGGATGTGGAAGCCTTGCGCGATGATTTCGGTTTTCCCGGAATGCACATCTTGCAGTTTGCGTTCGGCGGCGATCCGCGCAACAAAGATTTGCCGCACAACTACACGCGCAGCACAGTCGTTTACACAGGCACGCACGATAACGACACGACGCTCGGCTGGTTCAAAAGCAGAGCGGGCAAAAACTCTACGCGCGACGCTCAACAGGTCACACAGGAACACAAATTCTGCCTCGAGTATCTCGATTCACGCGGGAAGGAAATTCACTGGGACATGATACGCGCGGCGCTTGCCTCCGTCGCAGACCTCGCCGTTATTCCGTTGCAGGATGTGCTCGGACTCGGCGCGGAAGCACGCATGAATCTTCCGTCGAGCATCGGCGGCAATTGGTCTTGGCGTTTTCGCAAAGAAGCACTCGCAAACGACGCGGGCGAGCGTTTGAAGGCAATGACTTTTTTATACGGGCGAGCGTAGAAATTAGAGCGGATAACGAAAACGGGAATAATTGTATAGGCAGCGGCTCGCTCTCTGCCCTTGCTTATTGTATTACCAGCGACGGCGGGCGATGCGGCGGCGCGAGCGTTTGAAGTAAAAGGTAGTTTCGCCTGTGCCTGCTTTGTCGTCTTCGGATGAAATCAGTTCCCATCCGGCTCTGCCCTCCTAATTGAGAATTGCTTTGCGCTGTTCCGTATTGGCGTGCAGAATCGTCACGACGTTGTACTCCCAGAGAGAGCGGGGCGTTGATGTGCGACGGTGCTTGGGGCGCGCGTCAGCGATGGAAAATGAAGCAAGCAAGAGCATGGCGGCGAGAATTAAAACGAAACGCCTGCGGGTTCGCGCGTGATTGTGTGCTGTGAACATGATTGTTTGTTTTTCTCCGGCGTAAACGCGAATCTCGCATGAGCTTCTGCTTTACTTGCTGTCGATTGAAGACGGCTGATTATAGCGCTCGACCATCGCTTTTTGCACTGTCTCCAAAACCTTCTTTGCCATGCCCGTTGGGTCACGCTTGGCTTCGGTTTTCAACACATCTAGAAAATCGAGAATCTCCCGCTGCGCGATTTTTTTAACTTCTTCTTCGGTCATACAATTTTCTCCAAATCTAATTTGCGCTCAACATTCGCTCAACGCCTTTGTATTTCGCTTGCGCCGTCGCTTGCTTCCGAAACGTAAATCTCCGGTTCTCTTCCAAAGCTCTCATTGTAACTGCCCGCAATCCGTTTGCGAAACTCTGCGACAACTTCACGCTCGACTAGATTGACTGTGCAGCCGCCGAAGCCGCCACCCGTCATGCGCGCGCCAAAAACGCCTTCAATGCTTTTGGCTGCCTCGACCAACGCATCGAGTTCCGCGCAACTGACTTCATAATCATCGCGCAGGGACGCGTGCGATTCATACATCAATTGTCCCATGCGCGGCAAATCATTCGCGCGCAAGGCTTCAACCGCATGGAGCGTGCGCGCGTTTTCCGTGACGACATGGCGGCAGCGCTTGCGTATAACTTCAGGCAGCAGCTCTTTGTATTTTTCAAAGTCGCCGACGCTAACATCCCTGAGCGCTTGTATGTCGGGCAGTTTGGCGCGCAGCAATTCGACGGCCTGCTCGCATTCGCTTCGACGTTGATTATAAGCGGACGAAGCGAGTTCGTGTTTGACGCCCGTGTTGCAAATAACAATCTCCGCGCGCGACGTATCGAAGGGAATCGCTGTGGCCTGAAGCGTGCGGCAGTCGATCAGCAGCGCGTGATTTTTCTCGCCCATCGCGGAGATAAATTGATCCATGATGCCGCTCTTAGTGCCGACGTATTCGTGCTCTGCCCGTTGGCCTGCGAGCGCGAGTTGAGTGCGGTCAATTGCCGCGCCGGACAAGGAAAGAAGCGCGAACCCGACGGACATTTCGAGCGCGGCGGACGAAGAAAGCCCTGCGCCGTCCGGCACATCCGACGTAAGCGCAAGATCGGCTCCGCAAAGCTGCTCGCCGCTTGCTAAGAGCGCCTGCGCGACGCCTTCGACGTAGTCCTGCCAGATGCCTCTTTGCTTTGTCCCTGCATGATCCAGATCGAATTCGACGGACTCTTTTTTCTCCGTCGAATAAACGCGTATGCGCCGGTCACTTCGCGCGGCAGCGGCGACCATTGTTTCGCGGTCAATCGCTACGGGCAGCACAAAGCCGTCGTTGTAATCCGTGTGCTCGCCGATTAAATTGACGCGTCCCGGCGCGCGAAAAAGTCTCGGCTCTGTACTGTATAGTTCGCGGAAAACCCGCGTGAGATTGTCTGCGTTAACTCTTTTGTCTGCGGCAACGCTGTTGTCTGCGTCGATCATTGCGCTTGCTCCTTTTTACGCCACACGATTGGCTGAACATGCCCGCGCAATTCTGCGGCCTTTTCTTCGGCGAGCGTGTCGTTAATAAACATGCCTGCTCCTGTTTCGGAACCGGCGAGATACTTCAGCTTCTTCGCGGTTCTGAGCGGCGGATAAAATTCTATGTGGAAGTGATAGTAATCATAATCGCCCGCATCACACGGGCGCTGGTGCATCGCCATGATGTATGGAAGCGACAAATCAAAAAGCTTGTCGAAGGCAACGAGAACGGTTTTCAAGATCGCGGCCAAATCCCTTTGCTCCGCGCGATTGAAATCCGTGAGCGCCTGCGCGTGGCGCGTCGAAGAGATGTGCAACTCGTAAGGCCAGCGCGCGAAGAAGGGAATGTATGCGACAAAGGAATTGTTGGCGGCGATGATTCTGCGCCCGTCGCGCTGTTCTTCCGCAATGATGTCGCAGAGCAGGCAGCGCGTAGTCGCTTCCTTGTGCGCGCGTGATTGTTCCAACTCCGTCTTGATGTGCGGCGGCACAAACGGGTACGCGTAGATTTGCCCGTGCGGGTGATGAAGCGTAACGCCGATGGCTTCGCCTTTGTTCTCGAAGATGAAAACGTATTTGACGTAATCGAGCGCGCTCAATTCTTCGTAGCGATTCGTCCAGACGCGCACGAGTTTGTCGATTTGTTCGACGGGCTGCATGGCGAGCGTAGAGGTGTGTTCCGGCGTATAGACGACGACTTCACACACGCCTTTTCCGGGAACCACAGGATACAACCCTGTGCTCTCGATTGACGGCGCGGGCGGGTCTGTGCGGAGCGACGGGAAACGATTTTCAAATACCACGATGTCGTAATCCGGCTCCGGCACTTCCGTCGGAAATCCGCCGGGCTTCGTCGAATCGAGCGGGCAGTGATCGGGCGGCGGCAGAAACGTGCGATCCTGCCTGTGCGTCGCCGTCGCCACCCATTCTCCCAGAAGAGGATTCCAGCGCAATTCAGACATCCGTTTGTTCCTTTTTTGCGTGAGCCTCTGTCGTCGGCTGCGAATCGTTTTCCATCGCGTCGCTATTTTCGAGACTGTTTGCTGTTCGCGCGTGACCGTCGCCGGGCGTTTCATCAAACGTGTAAAAAATCATGTAACGACCATCGGCGAGCGTAGTTCGACGCAGTTGCATATCGTTGCCATCACTATCGTTGCCAGCGTCGCGCTGTCCGGCCATGTCTTCGCGTTGCATTAAGTCTCACTTGAAATTCGCGCGCTCGAACGCACGCTCGAAAATGAACTGCCGCATTTCCTGCATACATTAACGCAAGTTGCTAGGGGCAATTCATTGAAATCAAAAATTGATAACCGGCAGCTTAGATTACATTAAGCTGTGCTGCTTGCGGGATCGACTCGCTGCGCGCTCCGTTTGTTTGCCGCGCGTGATTATCCGATTGAGCGGCGTGGTTTAGCAATACGGACAAACAAAATTGATGGAACAAGCGCGCGTTGACAATTCCCCGGAGCGTATTGAATACTTTGCCGCATGAGCATTCCGAAGTTTACGTTGCGCGGCTTTCGTCCTCCGCGCGAATCGGTTTATCCGGCGCTCGGCAAACTCGAGCGCAAGGTAATGGAGCGCGCGTGGCAGCAAGGCGAGATGAGCGTGCGCGATGCACAGGAATTCTTCAAGGAACAAATCGCGTACACGACTTTGATGACGACGCTTGACCGTCTCTACAAAAAAGGCTTGCTCGCGCGCCGCAAACAATCGCGCGCCTTTCTTTATTCGCCGCAGATCACGCGCGAAGAGTTCGAGCAGGGCATCGCTGAAGATGTGCTCGGCGTGCTCTTTCATCGCAACAGTGAAAAGTTTGAACCCGTGCTCGCTTGTATCGTCGATGCCGTCAGCGAACGTGACCGCCAACTACTCGACGAACTCGAACGGCTCGTGCAGGAAAAGCGACGCCAGTTGAACGGCGAATCGAACGGCGAAAAGGAGTAGCCGATTGATGTACCAACTGCTCGGAATCTGCCTTGCGCTCGCGGCGCTGCTCGTCGTCAATGCCTGCGCTTCGTTAATCGCCGTGCTGGTATGGCGCGCGGTTTCTCGCCGTGCGCAAACGTGGCGTGCCTCGACTCGCGCGCGCGTTCTTTTCGCTTTGCGAACGTGGCCTGCCCTGTGCGCGTTGGTGTGCGTCGCCGCGCTGCTGTTTCCGGCATATTTTCTTTATGAACCGCGCGCTTCAACCGAAATTGTGACGACGAAGCTCGCGCTTCTGGCGACGCTGTCAATGCTCGGTCTGGCATTGGCTGCGCGGCGCGGATTCGGAGCGTGGTATGCGACGCGCAAGTTGAGCATTGATTGGCTTCGTCATGCCGAACTGCTCTGCCTGCCGACTATTGATGTTCCGATTTATCGCATCGAACATCGTTTTCCTGTGATTGCCGTCGTCGGCGCTTTTCGCCCGCGCTTGTTCATCGCAACGCAGATTTCCGATGCGCTCGACGCGGACGAATTGCGTGCCGCGCTTCAACATGAAAGCGGTCATTTGACGGCGCGCGATAATCTCAAACGCGCGCTGGTGCGCATCTGCTCGGATGCGCTGTCGATTATTCCGGCGGGGCGCACGCTGGATCGGGCGTGGGCTGAAAACGCCGAAGCCGCCGCCGATGAATATGTCGTGCGGACAAGCGGCGCAAAGGGCGCGCTCGACCTCGCATCGGCGCTCTTGAAAATCGCACGCATGGTGCCAAACGGCGCGCGTCCGACAATGCCCGCCGGGGCTTTTCTAATGGGCGAGAACCTGGACGGCGTCGCATGGCGCGTTCGCCGCCTGACGGAACTCGCCGTCGAAGAAAAATGTGGAAGCGAACATAGCATCGCGTCGATGTTACCGGCAGCGTTGTGGTGCAGTGGCGGCGGTCTCGGTGCGCTCGCGCTGTTAATCGTTGCCGATTCCCAGTTGCTAATCGCACTGCATAATCTTATCGAGCGCGTCGTCTCTGCGCTTCAGTAACAACAACCGAATTGCAAACGGCGCGCGGCTACGATTCAAGCTCCCGAATTAATTGCACGCCTTTCACTTCTTCTGCGCTTCTTCACTTTTCATCTCTCTTTGATTAATCGAAAATAAACTACGGCGGCTGGTAGTAGAAGCTTTTCAAAGCTAATCTACGCTCGCTCATTAAAGGCATCCATTGCTTTGGTCGCGGCTCGATTGTTCGGCGTTGAGCGTCATCATCGTCGCGGCAATGCAGCTTGGAGCGCACGCTTTTTTTAACCACCCGACGAACAACGCAATAGCTATTCATACTTAAGGCGAGAGTCTGTCAAAAAGAAAACGGAATGGAGAACAGAATTTTGTTTACAGCCGCACCCAAGAAACGAAAATCAATCGCCGGAACGTTGTTATGCTTTCTGCGGACAGCGGCCTTTGCTTGCGCGCTCTTTCTTTTGCCGCAGATAAATTTGGCGCAAACAACCGACACGTCCACGATTCGGGGGCAAGTCGTTGACCAGAACCGAGCGGCGATTGCGGACGCCGAAGTTGTCGTTGCAAACCAAGCAACGGGACTGCGGCGTGCGGCGCGCGTCGATGCGGAAGGCAATTATACGATTACCAATTTGCCTTTGACCGGCGCATACAAGTTAAGCGTTTCAAGCAACGGTTTTGCCATTAAAGAAATCGGCGACATCGAACTGCGCGCGAACGAAGCCGCCACCTTCGATGTCACGCTTGTGCCGCAGGGAGGCACAAGCACCGTCACTGTGCTCGGCACAACCGAATCCGTGCAATCGGATTCAGCACAGCTCGGCACGCGTTTGGATTTACAAAAAATCGACAACACGCCGTTCTTCGGGCGCAAGATCACGAACCTCGTGCAGCTCAATTCCGCTGTGCGTCCGGCGCGCGGCACGGGCGATTTGTTTCTCAATAACTTTCTCTTTGTCGCCAACGGCAGCGGGCGTCGTCAAACTTCCTTTTCGCTCGACGGAAGCTCCGGCGATGATTCTTGGGGACGCCAGACGCTATTTACAAACATTCCTTTATCTGTGCTGCAAGAGTTCACGGTTTTGACCAACAGCGCATCCGCAGAGTACGGGCGAACAACGGGCAGCGTCGTCAACATCGTTACGAAATCCGGCACAAACGATTTTCATGTCGATGCACTCGCACTCGCGCGTCCCGGCGGATTGCAGGCGCGCAACCCGCTTGCCGTGCGGCGCACGATTGACCGTCTCACGCAATTAAGCGGCGTCGTCTCCGGCGCACTCGCCAAAGACCGAACGTATTTTCTCGTCGGCGCGGAAACTAATTTCCAAAGACGTGATGCCGTTATCTCGTCGCCGCTCGCGCCCGGAACCTTCACGGGCGATTACCGGCAAGGGCTTTTCTTCGGCAGGCTCGATCATCAAATCAACGAACGCAATTCCTTAACGGGGCGCATCAACTTTGACCGCCTCATCGACACGAATCCGGCGGACTCTGCGGGCGGCTTGAATCTGGCATCGGCTGTCCGCACGTTTCGCAGGCGCACCTATGCCGGGCAACTTTCGGAGACGGCAATCTTCAACAGCCGTCTGGTCAACGAAGCGCGTTTGCAACTGCAAATCGGCTCGCCGATTACGCAGTTCGATCCGAGAAATTCTTCCGTGCAATTCGTGCGTCCCGGTATTTCCACGGAGGGCGAATCACGCGCGGCGAAGCTTCTCAATCATCAATATCAATTCGCCGACACGCTTTCCGTAACGCGCGGCCCGCACTTTTTGAAACTCGGCGGCGACGTGATTTTTTCTTCGTCGGGCGGGAACGGGCAGGAGTTCGGCTCAGGCTTCACGCAAGGCCAATTCACTTTCAATCCAACGCGCCCGAATGTGCGCAACGTGGCCGTGCCGACTTCCGCTTTGACGCTTGCGGATGTGCAAAGCTTCACGCAATCCTTCGGCAACGCCAACTACAATGTGCGCGAATATCTTTACTCTGTTTTCGCGCAGGACAATTACCGCGTGCGCCGCGATTTGACTTTGAACTTGGGCGTGCGTTACGAGCGGCAAACCTTCACTGACGATAAAAATAATTTCGCGCCGCGCGTCGGCTTCGCATACAATTTGCTCGGCGATGCGCGCACGATTCTGCGTGGCAGCTACGGCATTTATTATTCGGAATTACGCGCTAACTTGGGAGCGCAATTTAGCATCGGCGGCCCGACAGGTATTTTCACTTTCAGCGCCGCGCCCGGACAATTCGGATTCCCGACTTCATTCAACGCGCTCCCGGCTTTTCCCGTCGGCGCAATTTTGCCCGCGCGTGATGTGACGATTCGTCCCGGGCGCGCGGCTTACTACAATCAGTTTTTCGATGTTTCAAGACTGCGCGGCTATCCGTCCAAGCTCTTGAATCCGTACACGCAGCAAGCGGCCTTCGGCGTCGAACGCGAACTGCCCGGCAAGTTTTTCTTAAACGTCGATTACGTCTATGCGCATACCATCGGCATTGACCGCACGCTCGATCTCAACGCGCCCGCGCCGTTCATTCCTTTCGTCACTTTGCCGACGGCAACGCGTTCGGTGGCACAAGGAAACTTGACGCGCCCGATTGCACCCGTGCCGAACGGCTTTCGCCGCATTCTCGTTGTCACCAACGAAGGCAGCAGCGTTTACAATGGAATGCAGGTTAATTTGAACAAGCGGTTCAGCAATAAATTTTCACTGCTTGCCAGCTACACTTTGTCGCACACGATCAATACGGTTGAGCCGGATGCGCCGGGCGGCGATCCAAACGATTTCAATTTGCTTGGTCGTCCCGAACGCGCGACAAGTTTATTGGATCAACGCCATCGTCTCGTCGTCAGCGGCTATTATCAAATGCCCTTCGGCTTTACCACAGGCGGCGTGACGACGCTTGCCTCGGGTCGCCCGTTTAATGTCACAGTCGGCTCGGACGTGAACGGCGACGGCGCGAACACGGATCGCCCGTTCGATATCGCAAGCGGCACGTTTCTAGGCCGCAACACGAAACGCGGCACGCCCGTTTACCAGACCGATTTGTTTCTTCAACGCGCGTTCAATCTAACGGAGCGCGTGCGTCTGGAACTTCGCGCCGAAGGCTTCAATGTTTTCAATCATCCGAACATCGTCGCGCGCAGCGGCGTGCTCGGCGGCGTCAACGCGAACGGCACTTTCAATACGCCCGCCACGTTCGGGCTTGGCATCGGCGGCATCAACGGCGTCGATCCCGGCAGGCAATTTCAGTTTCAGGGACGCCTGCGATATTAAAGTAGGAAGGCGGAAGGATGAAGTGCGGCTGAAGCCATTCGTTTGGTTGTTTGCCGCGAGTCTGTATAAATAATCGCTTTGCACCTAACTTCCGCCTTCATCCTTCCTACTTGGGTTTGTTCGCCCTCGCTGCTTATCCGAACTTAGATTTTCGTTCCACCATTCAACTTGCCCTAGCGCATTTTTAACCGTTCATTGCCATTTAACTTCACAGGCAGCTACAATCTTGAACTACTATCGGCGATAGTAGATAGATTTTAAGATGGATGCAATTGATTTATCGGGGTATGCGGGGCTGATTGCGATTGTTCTTCTGACAGGGAATATTCTGTTAGGATTGTTAATCTCGGTTAGGCACAATCCGAAGAAGCGATTTCCGCACAAGCATATCAACATTTTCAAGATACATAATTGGACAGGATATATTGCACTTAGTGTGGCGTTACTCCATCCAACGCTATTGCTTTTTTCAACCACTGCTGGCTTTCGGATACTAGATTTAGTCTTTCCGGTATGGTCGCCAAGCCAACCGTTTGAGAATACTCTCGGTGCAATCGCGCTTTACACGATTGCGTTTGTCGTGGTCACGTCTTATTACCGTATTGAGATTGGCAGAAGGCTCTGGAAGCGTCTGCATTATTTCGCCTACGCTGCCGCCACACTCTTCTTCATTCACGGACTATTGACAGACCCGCGTCTTAAAAATAGTCCATTCAACCCGCTCGATGCGGAAAAGATTTTGGTGGAATTCTGCTTGGCTCTCATCCTTATGGGAATAACTTTGCGAGTGCGATACGCATTCCGAAAACCGAAAACGCAAAAGACTTTTGTATGAAACGAACTACTATCGCACTCCGTATCTCGATGCTCTTTGCCATTATGCTGGGCTTATATGTTTCTGCCTTCGCGCAACGCCCGACGGAGAACCCGCCACAGCCGCCCGTCAAAGAAGCGCCTTCGGGGTCGTCAACGCAAACACCAGAGCAATCGAAAGAAGGATGGAGCTATAACCCTGACGCCGGATTCGTTTATCAGAAGGATGATTTCAAATGGACGATATGGGGCTTCGGTGAGCGTCTCTTCAATCCAAAAGGTAAAGATATATGGCGGCGCGTGCGGCAGGGCATGGAATTCGATTTGCCGCGCTTCACCAAGAAATACCGAACGGCGATTGTGTATGAGGTGGACTTCACGGATAACAACTTCTTCCGCGACGACCCAAAACGGAAGATATTCGAGAATCTATTCTTTGCCATTCAAGACGCCGATGATGCTGGCAAGTTCCGCGCGCTTATTGGAGAGAACACGCATATTCTCTCGCGGGAGGACAATCTTTCATCCGGCAATCTGCCCGTCATCAATCGTTCACTAATTCTCGAAGAACACGGAAGCGTCAATAGCTTCGGCACGCAGTTCGGCATTCAAGCACAAAAAGCGCTCTCGCCGCGCTACACGCTCGCGCTTTCGGCGCAGGATAATCGCGGCTCGCTGAACACTGATAGACCACGTTACGCTATCGGTAACTCGCTCGCCGCGAAACTTACAGGACTTGCATTCAACAACGAGAAGCGCGGGCGCAAACTCACCTACGGCTTCGGCATAGACCACACACGCAATATCCGCAACCGCTCCTTCACACTCGCTTCTGCGATTGCTGCGGAAGCGCTCGGCGGAACGGAAGCGACCGGAAATAAACTTTCCCTTGAAAGCGACATTACATATACGGCGCGTATTCGCAACAGACCTTACACACTCGAAGCCGAAGGGCTGTATTCAAATTTCTCACGAAGCAAAACGAGCGTCGGCGGCGGATACGTTCAAGGGCAAGTATCGCTTTTCGATACGGACGAGACCGGCGACCTCGACCCGTATGTGCGCTATGACGTAGTACATCTAAGCCGCGATTCAATAGACGGGCGGGCATTGCAGCAGGCGTTTCGGACGGGCATAAATTACAATGTGCCATTCAGCCGAAAGCTGGCAAACTTCCACGTTGAATTTGCGGACAATCGCGTGAACGGCGCGGCAGCAATCGTACCCGTCACCCGCGTCTTCGACGAGTTCCGTTTTGAGCTACGATTCAACGTAACGAGATACATTCGCCATTAAAGCATCTTTTATATTCTGCTGCTGGACGCAACAAAAAACTTTTCGTTGTTTGTGTAAAGCGAACAATTTCAAGGAGCACACAAGTTGGAAAAAGTCAGTTACCTCAATCAGCCGAACTGCTACAAACTATCGAATGCGGACGCGGAAGTTATCGTCACGACGGACACGGGGCCGCGCGTTCTTCGTTATTGCTTCGCGGGCGCGGAAAATGTTTTGGGCGAATGCCCGGAGCTTGGGGTGCAGACAGAGTGGGGCGAATGGAAGCCTTGGGGCGGGCATCGCCTGTGGGCTGCGCCGGAAGCGCTCCCGCGCAGCTACGCGCCGGATAACGACGCCATCGAATACCACGCGGAAGGCGATAACCAAATTCGTCTCGTTCAATCAACTGACTTGAGCGGATTGCAAAAAGAGATGAGCGTTATGCTTGCCAGCGAAGGCACATGCGTGACAGTGAATCACAAAATCACGAATAAAAATTTGTGGCCGATTGAGATTGCGGCGTGGGGAATCACGATTATGCGTGGCGGCGGGGAAACCGTTTTGCCGCTGACGGAGTTTCGCTCGCACGACGAATATTTGCTTCCCGCGCAACCAATCGTGCGCTGGTACTTCACGGATTTGAGCGATGAGCGTTATCGCATCGGCGAAAAATATCTGCGCCTGCGAACGAATGAGAATCTGCCGGAGCCGCAAAAAATCGGCTTGATGAATACGCTCGGCTGGTGCGCCTATTATTTGTCAGGCACGCTTTACGTGAAGCGTTTCGATTACCAAGAGAAAGCTCGCTACACGGATTTCGGGTGCAACAACGAAACATACACGGCTGGCTCGTACATGGAAATCGAAACGCTCGGCGCGCTGCAAAATTTGGAGCCGGATGAATTCGTCGAACACACGGAGCGCTGGTATTTGTTTCGCGGCGTCGAAATCGGCGAAACAGAAGCGAGCCTCGCCGAAGCGATTGCGCCGCTTATCAAGAAAACAAAGTGAGTTGCAAAAGTCTCGCCTCGTTGCCGCGCTCGCTTCGTCGGCGATGTTTTATTCGCTCATTAATAGAGAATCCAATTTCGCTTTTCTGTTTCGTTCGGCGCGGCGTTCAACCGCATCTTGCTTTGAGCCGGAGAGGGCGTTACGCTTGACGCCTGCCGTTTTCAGAAAAGCGACTGCAAGAGAGACGTAGAGGAAATATTTTGAATGAAGAGAATCGAAGTTAGCGCTGTGATGTTGTTGATGTTCGCGTGTGAGTCGTGGAGCGTCGGCGGGGTTGCGGAAGCGCAGCAACAGCAGCGTCGCGCACCGTCGTCCGCTGCGTCGCGTCGTTCGGCGGCGGAGAAATCTTTGTTGACGGGCGTGTATCGCTTGGATGTTGGCGGCAGCGATAAATTGTATTCAGTGGTTTCGACGGCTTCCAGCAATTTGCCGCCCGGCGAGCAGGGACGCTTTTTCGATGATTTGACGATACGACTCGCCGCGCCAGATCAGCTTGCCATTGAGCGGCGCGGATTTTTAATCGACATCGCATCGTCGCGCGCGCCGCGTCTTTCCTTCGAGGCGGACGGCATAGAGCGCACGGAGCAGGCGACGGACGGGCGCACGATTCGCACGCGCGCCGCGCTGCTCGGCGAGCAATTAACGGTTTCGACGAGCGGCACGAGCGAAGATAAATTCACGGTTGTCTTCGAGGCGATTGACGAAGGGCGTCGCCTTCGCGTGACGCGCCGCATCGCCGCCGCAGGCCTTAATCAACCCGTTGTTATCCGCAGCCTCTACAACAAAGTTTCAGACATCGCGCGCTGGAGTATTTACGGCGAAACCCAGCCTACGCCGCTTGAGTCGCCCGCATACGCCGAAAAGAGAACGACGATTGCCGCAACGAATAGAGTTCCGGCAAAGGCTTCGACTGTCTTTGCGACGAGCGAAGATGCGGACGCATTGCGCGCCTCGCTCGATGCGTGGATCAGCGCGACGAACGGGCGCGACATCGACAAGCAATTAACGTTTTATTTGCCGCGCGTGGATGCTTATTATCTGGCGCGCAACGTTTCGCGCGAGTTTGTGCGCGCTGATAAGTCTCGCGTATTCGCGCGCGCGAGCGCGGTGGATGTGCGCGCCGCGACGCCGGAAATTATTTTCGATGAACTTAACCGAACAGCCGTGATGCGTTTTCGCAAGCGCTATGCAATCGAAGGCGGAACAGCGGGAACGACGAAGCGCGGCGAAGTCATACAAGAATTGCGCTGGCGTCGAACGAGAGAAGGCTGGAAGATTGCGAGCGAGAGGGACGTGCGTGTACTGCGCTGAAAGCATCGTGAATGAATGATTGATCGACGCTAACAATCGGCTCGCAACTGAAATCGCAGCGGACTTTATTATTTCAAGCGGCGCGACAAATTCTTGTGACGCTCGTTGTCGTAAACTATCGGATGTGACGAAATTCAATTACGGCCTCGATTTCAAAAAAACAGATTTTCGCAAACAGCCGGAGCTTTACCGCGTCGGAATCGGCGAGCAGGGCGTGCTGCTCGTGGAGCCTTACAAAAGCGAAATTCTTCCGCACTGGCGCTTTCGCACGCCGGACATCGCGCGCCTCTCCGCCGAAAAAATTTACGAACTGTACGGAGAGTATAAAGCGCAGCGGGACTTCGTCGGGATGGATATGGCGCGCAAGTTTTTGCAGATGGGCTGGACGCGCAGTTTGCGTTATTTCAACCACAAAAGCGGGCAAAAATACGTCGGCGCAGTGCCGCTCGATAGCAAAGGACAAAGCGGCGCGCATGGCCGCGAGGTTGCGCCCTTTGACAGAGATTACAGCAAGCTCGAATCCGCCAAAATCTTCAAGGCGAAGCTGGATACTGTCAAAAACGATCCTGTGTACATCGAACGCATGAAGCAGCATCAGGATATGTTCGACTCTCAATCCGCTACAAAAAAAGACACAAAGCGCGAACGCGCTGGCACAGCACGAAGCACACAGGGGAAAATAGTATAATCTCGATTTCGCGTTATGAACTTGCCACCGATTGCGTTACGTTTCGAGGCCGGAACACTTTTGCTGGACGGCGCTGATCGCTCCAGAAGCGTGCCGCAAGCCTTTCGCTGGGACGAAAGAACCCTGCGCTGGCGCGCGCCTGCGTTCGCTTACCGCCACATCGTTAAAGATTTCATTCGCAGCCAAACGCCATACGAAGACGACGCCCGCCGGTATCATCAATTCGATTTCCCCACGAAGCTTTTGGTCGAGCCGAGACCGTATCAACAACAGGCGATAGAAGCTTGGCGAAGCAGCGCGCGCTGCGGCGTCGTGATACTGCCGACAGGCGCGGGCAAAAGCCTCGTCGCACAAATGGCAATCGAATTGACGAAGCGCTCGACGCTCATCGTTGTGCCGACGATTGACTTGATGAACCAGTGGTACGATTTGCTGCTGTCATGCTTTCAAGCGGAAGTCGGACTTATCGGCGGCGGCTACTACGAAGTCGGCGCGCTGACCGTCACCACGTATGCTTCGGCGTTTCGTTTTATGGAACGGCTCGGCAATCAATTCGGCCTCGTTATCTTCGATGAGTGCCATCACTTGCCGAGCAGCATTTATCGCTATGCGGCGGAGATGTCGATTGCGCCGTTTCGACTTGGCTTGACAGCGACGCCGGAGCGCGCCGACGGAGCCGACGGATTGCTCGAAGAATTAATCGGGCCGATTGTGTTCCGCCGTGAAGCGCATGAACTCGCGGGCGATTATCTGGCTGATTACAGCCTCGTGCGCGTCAACGTCAAACTCACACAGGAAGAACGCGCGGCGTATGAAGCGGAGCGCACTATCTTCCGCGAATTTCTGGCGGAGAAGCGCATCAATCTAGGCGGCACGAACGGCTGGCAAAACTTTATTGCGATGAGCGCGCGCAGTGAAGCCGGACGCCGCGCAATGCAGGCTTACCGCGAATCCAAGCGTATCGCGCTCGGAACAATCGCCAAGCTGCGCGTCCTCGCCGAATTGCTCGCGCGCCACAAACATGACCGCGCGCTGATTTTCACCGCCGAAAATGAAATGGTTTATCGCATCTCCGAACAATTTTTCATTCCGGCGATCACGCATGAGACGGGCATCAAAGAGCGGCGTGAATGGCTTGAAGCTTTCAACGAAGGCAAAGTGCTGGCGCTTGCTACTTCAAAGGTTTTGAACGAAGGAGTGAATATCCCTGCGGCGTCGGTGGCGATTGTGTTATCAGGTTCAGGCTCGACGCGCGAGCACATACAGCGGTTGGGGCGCATCCTGCGCAAGCAACCGGACAAACAGGCAGTGCTGTATGAAGTGGTGACGAACGATACGACCGAAGAACATATCAGCCGTCGGCGCGGCGACGCAGGGCAATTCCGCGAAGCGCGGCGCACGACGGAAACAAACGGCGCGGCGGAAAAAAGCCTGCTCTAAATTGTGAGGCTCGATCTAAATTATGTTGACGGCTGATCTGGCGCAAAGTTGGCAGCGCGGCGGGCGCACGGGGCCGCGCTTGATCGACGCGGGCGATGCAGAACTCTTGCGTGACGTCGCCGAACTCATCAAATTCTTCACTGACCATCAAAGCCTCGCCCGCCATCAATTAGACGAAGCGTTACAAACATACGTCGGCGTCGGCACGGATTATAAAATCCTGCGCGGGTTCATCAAATTGCTGATGGACAGATGCACGTTCGAGGTTAGTAGTAGCATTGAGCCTTACGAGATACGCCGCGCCCTTTTTCTCAAAGCCTGCGAGCGTCATCCGATTATCGGCGAAGGCGAAGCGCGCGCGGAAACTTTGGCGAGCGTGGCGCGCGGGCTTGAATGTTCGCCGGATGAACTGCTCACGGGACTGTATGCCGATCTGCCTTTGAACCAAAAGCTTTCGGAGTTCGAGCCGATCAGCGCCAGCGAACTGCTCGAACTTTATAACGTTGCACAGGCGCAGGCGTTGCTTTACCGCTGCCTCGAAATGCGTTTGACGATTGCGCCGCAAAGCACGGACGGCTACCGTGAATTGTTCGGCGCAATCAAAGCTTACAAATTGATTCACACCGTCAAGGGAAATGCCGCCGACGGTTACGAGATTCGGCTCGACGGCCCCGTTTCGATGTTTCATCGCTCGCAAAAATACGGCATCCAAATGGCTGTCTTTCTTCCTGCCCTGCTGCTCTGCACGAATTGGCAAATGCGCGCAGAGATTGCGCAAAAGCCCGGCACGAACAACGCCACGTTTGAACTCGACAGCAATCAAAAAGCCCTGCGCTCGCATTATCTACCGGCGATGCCGTACCGCAATCCAACCGTCGAACAACTCGCGGAAAGCTGGCAAAAATACGATAGCGCATGGACGCTCGAACCGGGACGCCGCATCGTCGATCTCGGCGACAGCGCGTTTATACCGGATTACGTTTTGCGGCGGGAGACGGACGGCAAAGAATTTTATCTGGAAATTTTAGGCTTCTGGACGCCGAAGTATTTACAGCAGCGTTTAGCGGGATTCGCTCACGCCCGCATCGAAAATTTCATCATCGCGGCATGGGACGAACTGCGCGGCACACGCGATGTCCTCGCGCGCGTTCCCGATCATGTCATCGTCTTCAAGCGCAAGCTCGACCCGGCGACAATCATTGCACTCACCAACGAACTTCTCGCGCGCTAATCGAAAAGGCCGGAAAATCTTGCATTTTCCGGCCTTTTTTCACTGGGAGACTAGGAGTCGAACCTAGATAGCCAGATTCAGAGTCTTACAAAAGCTGCTTTGTTGAATTTGATTGTGTTTGTAATACACTGTTTTAGTTGCGCTTCCGGCTTTATTTGTTTGGTTGAGTTTAGGTGAAAACGATGAGATTTGATGAGTTGGCACACAATTGGCACACAAGAATATTCTATGCTGCGGCGTCAGCACCTCCACCGCTTTGCCAGCCGTGCGTCCGGTTGACTCCTTATCTCCAGCAAGGGCGCGATAGTTGTCGGCCTTTTCAGGTAGGATCGTTATTATTGTCATAACGAATAAATCATAGCCTGATAACCCATTGAGCACGGTACTCAAGTTGCGGAAGAATGCTTTATCTTTGGCCGATGGTTTCCTGCTCGGCGTAAAGTTTAGCAAAGTTATTGTATGGATATTTCTCTTCGATTGCTTTAATGAAAGCCCCGTCATTGAGCATTTCAAAAGTCACGTCCTTGTAATCGCAATCGAGTCTCATTTCGCCGATCAATTTGTCGGTGGCCGGAATTTGTCGGTCTAATTCGTCGCCAATAAACTGTGCTGCAACCTTCTCATTAAGATCAATAAATAATCCGCTTTCCAGTTTCTTAGGCGGATTTTTCATAAGGCCGGGTAGAAGCATCGTGATTAGCTTTTCGCGGCTATTTGCAATCTCTTTTCCTAGCTCTTCTTTAACCGTTTCGCTCAACTTCTTTAGGTCTTGCTGAATGGCCGCTACCTGTTCATCAAACTGTTCGCGCTGCTTGCGTAGGATGACCGAGCCATATCTTTTGCCCAAAGATTTAAGGTAGTCGTCGCGCAGTTTCCTAACTTTGTCTTCGATCACTTTCACCTTGCCGGAAAACTGGCTGGTGTCGTCAACAAGGCGGCAGGTTGAGCGAACGCGATTCTTCAAGTCACTGTTTTCGGCGATGTTCAGCAGGGAAGTCGGAATACTGATCGTGTGGCTTGCCAATCGGCAGCCGGTCAGACTCAATTCGACGAATTGAAGATAACCTTGATAGACGCGCACTTTTCGCGTTGCGTCAAACTTCTGCGGAGGATTCTCTTTCAAGTCCCGGTCAATTTTGGTCAAATCTTGAGCCGTTAAAGTCTCCGCGCCGATTTCGGGCGTCAAATCTTCGGCGATGATGCTGGAAAATTCATTGACGGATTGCAGATGCACATCGGGCGCGACGGAAAGCAATATCTGTTCGGCAAATTCGACGCTGACTTGAATAGCGTTATTTATCGTGGTGTTTGGCTGCTCGAAGATGATTTCGGGCGTGGGCGAATAGACCCAAGCGTTTTCGTCGGCGATGAGGACGGCAATGCGTAGGCCTTCGGCGCGGCGAATGTCGATCTGCTTGTCGGCTAAAAGCGCAAGCCCGGCTTGCTCGCCGAAGCCGAGACGAAAGACTTCAGCCTTCGCGTCAACGATTACGCGCAGCGCGGCGTCTGCGTTGCGGCTACCAAAATTGCAGAGGGATCGGGCGACAGATTCAGCGATGCTTGGAGCGGCGTAGATAATGTGTTGCGCGGCGGCTTCGATAATAGCGCACAGTTTTTCGTTATTGATGAAAGTAAAAGTCTTCATTGAAAACAATGGTTGTTTTCGGTCGTGAGCTACTTATGCGCTACTGGGTCTGCAACTTTTCTTTTCACTGTTTTTCTTTTTGTTTTAGGTTCAGGTTGAGGCTCATTGTCGCCTTTGACAGCAGGCAGCCCACTGCCTTTAATAAATGTAACAAGTGGTAAAAGGATAACAGGGTAGGGACTGCGCCGCGTGATGGTGGCTATTACTTCGCGCGAGGTCGAATACAACACTGCCGGACAATTAGTTTCAGCTAAAATCTTTGCTTGCTCACTTAACAAATCAGGATTGACTTTGAAAAAGCCAACCATCACGATCTTAAATTTATAAAATGGATTTTTGTTAGCTTCTTCGCCGGAAGATTCAATGATCAGCTCGCATCGCCATGCCTGCGGGTCTGTATCTAAAGGATTAGTATGGTCGGTAATCTTCAACCCGATAGGCTCAAACTCGGTTATTCTTTCAGGAATCGAATCTAAGTTATCGTTTAAGGAATAACTGATTTCCTTCAAGAAATAAGTATTAAGCTGCAAGTGCGAGATCGTTGCTGGCATTTTGCATTACTCCGCATACGGTACTTATTGCAGTTGAGGCGAGCGATTCAGATGAACGCTCGCCTCTTATCACAACGGTCGCCATCAATTCGGCTCCCAACGTTTGCGCTTCGACAAATGACACTTCGGGCGATGCTAATAGCGGCGAGTCAAGAGGTAAGTATCTTGCTTCTGCCTCCATATTTTCAGCATCAACCGCAATGGCAAAGTTCCTGTGCTCTCCTATATCAACGCTCAAGATTGTCGCCATATAATCTGCGACGCGAATGTTTTCAGGGTCTTTTTGCTTTATCGCATTGAGAAAATGCAGCCTCGCTAATCTATCAGCTTGCGGTGATATGGAGCGGTGTGCGTTTTCCCATTTGGAGTAGGTCGCTTCGGCAACTCCGATGCGCTCTGACCATTCGCGCAGAGAGAAGCCCGCGCTTCGGCGCAGGAATTTGATGTCCCCGCCGGATAAGCGAGCCGGTTGCAGCGCAATAGCAATGCCTATCGCGGCATGAAGTTTAGCCACCTGTGGGAGAATAAGCGACTCTTCCACGCATTCCGAACAAGACAACACTTCCGCATTCAGGATGTAGAGATTCTCTACACTCACTCCGCCGTAGCGGTATGCCCTGTGCTTTTTGATTTCGGCTATTTGATTACACCCGAAGCAGTTCATTGCTTTTCTCCTTGACCTCAGAAAACCGTGATTGTGACCACTATCCAGTCGTTTTCGATGATGTTTACAATCACTGACAGCTTATCGCCTTCGATGTCGTATCCATCTACCTTGTACTTCCATTTTAGATGCTTGGTGTCCCATTCGGGCTGATTGTTGATTGAGCCGTTTTCTTCAAGAACTTTTCTAATATCTAAGTCATCAACATTTCTTAATGACATCTGATCGTAGCAATGAGAGCGGATTAATAATCGTCCGGTTTGCAGAATAGAACGGATTTTAATGATTGCGTCATTCGGGGAATACGCTTCGGGCATGAGGGCGAGGCTCCTTGAGTCTTTACTGTTTGGCTCGGCAACTCAAAAAGTGACATAACTGCCTCAATCAAGAATTATTAACCTTCGGGAGACAGATTGTCAACTTTATTCGACATATTGTCAAGCACGGTTTACGCAAGGAAATTGACCTTCAAACTTTGGCACGGCAACTATTACTGCTCCCGGAGCTTGTTGATTTCGTCTTTGATCTTCTGCTCGAAGATATTGAGTAGCTCACGGTTGGTGTTGACAAACTGCTGCGCGCGCGATGTGGGCGACCGATTGCTTTTGTTCTTCAAGCGGCGGCAGGCAATCAAGTGGTTTTGTCTGGAATGATGAGCGGGATTTGAGCTTTGCCGTTTTTGCGGTAAATCCAGAAATCAGAGTCGAGTGTGAAAATTGTTGAGCCTTCGATAAGTTCACTCATTCGCACAAGACAGGCATCAGCCAAAGCCATCGGAACATTCGCATACTTTTGCATCAAGGCTGCGACTTCAGCGTTTCTGCCGATAAAGAAAAATCAATTTGCAGGAAACCTTGTTCGATAAACGCTAAGAGAGTTTGCTGTCCGTTGTTGACGGGTTTAAGCAGATGACTGGCTTCGGCAATGACAGCTTCGCAAGTTGAAAGCGGCGGCAACAACTCCCGCGCCTGCTCGTTAGTCCAGTCGTGGAAGCTGTCAGAATCATCAATCAAGGCGACAATTGCGCCTGTGTCAACGATGATGCTTTTAATCACGCCCGAAGCCTTCCATGTGGTTTTTGTTCGTTGATAAATCTCCGACGCCGCTCTTGACGCTGCCAATCAAATGCGCGGCGACTTCGGCAAAACTCTTCGATGTTGTTTCGTCGTCGGCTTCTTCTGCTGCGGGTGCTTCGCTTTCCGTTTCTAAGAAGGTAACGATGACGCGCGCTTCTTTGACTTCTTTCGGCGTTTCGAGCAGTTCGATTTGTCCGTTGCGGTAAATACCTTTGATTGCCTGCATAATTTTCCCTCGCTTCAATTTTCCCACAATTTATTGATTTCGTCTTTGATCTTCTGCTCGAAGATGTTGATTAACTCACGACTAGCGTTGACCAGAGATTGCTCGCGCTCGATGTGGGCGACGATTTGCTTTTGTTCTTCAAGCGGCGGAAGCGGGAATTTAATTTTGGCAATAGCGTTTGCATTAAACTGAGGTTGTCCGCCACCTGTCATCAATTGCTGTTTTTGCGTTAAGTAATCATCGCTAAGAGTAAAAATCCAATAATATTTGTTGAGAACTTTATTGTTGTCAAAATTAAGACGAATCAGAAAGGAAGCAAAAACGGCTGGATATTTTTCTTCAAAATGTAATGTTTTCCCGTAAGTTGCGCCTGTCCGAGCAACAACTAAATCGCCAAAGTTAAGTAGATATTTTTGACTGTTAGCATTTAAGTCAACAAACTTTATATCTGCTTCTTTCAAAGTTCCTTCTTCGCTAATGTCGGTAATCCTGATAAATCTGGCATCTCCACTTTCTTTTGCCGTATCAGTAAATCCATATTCAAGCGCACAAACTTCGCCGAGTTCGACCATTTCCCAATCGGGTTGGATGTCAATCTGCGGTTTGTAGCCCGCGACGACTTGCTTTGCGCCGTCTATGATGAGTTGGAAAGATTCGATTTTCTCAACTATCTTTTTTTGAATTGACAACGGCGGAAGCGGGATTTTTTTATCTTTTAATTCTTTGTAATGCCTGCTATATCCGAGATTCTTTATTTCTACATTTTGAAGACAGGAAAAGAAAAATTTGGAATCAACTTTGTCATTTGGTCTTAAGACCTTAACGCCGTCTGCGCCAAGAACGAAATCGAAATCTATAAACTTAAAAACTCTTGTGTGGTCGCCAAAAATAACTATCGGCTTTGTAACCTTGAAAACATCACTTTCTTCATTTCAATAACCGGCGACGAATTTTTCTGATTGGTCAACAATCGGAAACTTACCGCTTTCAAGAAATTCTGACCTTTGAATTTTATTCGTATATTTAACATCTTCGATCAAATCTTCAATGCCTACCATTTCAAATTTTGAATTGTGCGCTTTAGCGATTTGGTATCTATCAGCCGAAAGATTGTAATCGCCGTTTGCCGCGATTGTCGTTTTCTCCACCGCGACGGCGGGCGCGGGCATTTCTTCAATGTTTTCAAAACGCGAAGTGTTGTCCTGCAAAATCGCCGCTTGAAAGTCTCGAATCAAACGAAGCGCGTCGGGCAAATCCGACGTTTTTAATGT
>JBPCOJ010000028.1:0-20525 GCA_051000345.1 Pyrinomonadaceae bacterium
ACATACAGCGTTTGTCGCTCGTCTTGATGCTCGGGAGCGTGGTTGTTTACTTTTTCGGGGCGCGTCTCTTGCGGCTTTTGTTCGTTCCGCTCGTTCTGCTTTTTCTGGCGCTGCCGATTCCCGCCATCGTCTTCAATAAAATTGCCTTTCCCTTGCAACTCTTCGCTTCGCAGTGCGCTGTGTGGGCGATGCGCCTTTTCGACATTCCCGTACTGCGGATGGGCAACGTCATCGAGTTGATGCCGCTCGGCGCAAGAGAAACGAAACGGCTCGAAGTCGTCGAAGCGTGCAGCGGCATACGCTCATTAATGACGCTGATAACGCTCGCAGTCGTCTACGCTTATTTTACTTACCCACAAAATCCGAAAAACACGGGCGATGATGCCGCGAGCCTGAAGCGCGTAAAGCAATTCGGCTTGTGGCGTTCGTTGATTATCGTGCTCGCGTCGATTCCGATTGCTATTTTGACGAACGCGATGCGCGTCAGCGGCATGGGCGTTCTCGCGCGCTATTACGGCACGAAAGTCGCCGACGGCTTTTTTCATTCGTTTTCCGGGTGGGTGGTTTACATCGTCGCTTTTCTGTTGCTGTTTGCCGTCGGTTGGGCGCTTGACCGCGCGGGCGCGCTGATTCTTAAAAGCCACGATGGAACAAACAATCGAACAACGAATGCGATGAATGCGGGCGCAGAAGCCTTGAAACCGGAAAAAGATCAAACATCTCATGCAACTCCGACTGCCGCTCCCGCAGTCGAAGCCGTTTCAATGAAGGGAGCGAAATAAGACGCATGAATAACGCACGTCAAACACAATCTTCCGCATCCTTGCGCTTCGTCGCACTGCTCGCGGCGCTTTTAGCGAGCGGCATTGTTATCAACGTCTGGAATAGAGTCGGCGAAGCGCACGTCGAGCGTCGTCCGCTGAAGGACTTTCCCGCGCAGCTCGGTGCGTGGCGGCAAGTCGGCGCGGACGAGCGTTTCGATAAGGAAACAGAAGAAGTCTTGCGCGCGGATGATTATGTGGCGCGCAACTACGTTTTGCCGGACAATCGCACGGCGGGTTTTTACGTCGGCTATTACGCCACGCAGCGCAACGGCGCGACTTACCACAGCCCGCTCAATTGTTTGCCCGGCTCCGGCTGGACGATGTCCGATCCGGCGAAGATTTTGATTACGCCCGCCAGCGGCGCGCCCGCCTTTGAAGCCAATCGCTACATTATCCAGAACGGCGCGAGCAAGCAGCTTTTGGTTTACTGGTATCAGGGACGCGGGCGCGCCGTGGCGAGCGAATATTGGGGCAAAATTTATACTGTTCTAGATAGTGTCGAGCGGCGGCGCTCGGACGGCGCGATGGTGCGCGTAATGATGCCGCTCGGCAATTCTGAAGAAGCGACCTTACGCGCGGCGACGGATTTAGCCGCGCAATCAGCGCCCGCCTTACCAACGTATGTGCCGAACTAAGGGCGCAGAGGAAGCAGTAAACAATCACAAGTCAGAAAATTGACAAGTAAATAAACTTAAAAGCGCAGATTGCCTTCGGCTGGATTGCTTGCTCCAATCTTCCGGTACTCTTCAAGAGAAACGGCAAGCTGCGCGAAAAGGAGTGCTAACTTAAATGAATCCATCAAACCGCACGCGTTGCCGAGGGCTTCGCCTGACAGCATTAATGCCTGCGTTGCTCGTCGCCGCGTTACTGCTGACGACGGCCGCCTGCTCGAATCCAGCCAAAGCGAAGGCCGAACATCTTAGTCGCGGCGAAGCTTACCTGAAGGACAAAAAATATCAGGAAGCCTCGCTCGAATTTCGCAGCGCCATACAGCTCGACGACAATCTCGCGCCAGCGCACTGGGGTCTCGCGCAGTCTTACGAAGGCCAACAGCGTTTCACGGAAATGTTCGACGAACTAAAGCGCACTATTGCGCTCGACGCGAACAATCTGGACGCGCGCACCAAGCTCGGCAACTATTATCTGCTCGGCGGCAAGCAAGGCTCCGAAAACATCGCCGAAGCCGAACGGCTCGCCAACGAAGTTCTGCAAAAGAACCCGAACCACATCGAAGGCCACATACTGATGGCTGGCGTGCTCTTTGCGCAGGGGCAGCGCGATAAATCCCTCGCCGAACTCAACCGCGCCGTCGAGCTTGACCCCAAACGCGTCGAATCCTATCTAAGCCTCGCGCGCTTTTACACGCAGATTAACGATCTGGCGAAGGCCGACGATACATTCAAGCGCGCCGTCAGCGTCAACAACACATCCGCTCTGGCGCACACGGAATACGGACGCTTCCTCGCTATCTTGAAGCGCGTGGATGCGGCGGAAGCAGAGTTCAAAAAGGCCATCGAAGTCGAGCCGACAAACGGCACGCCGCGCCGCGTGCTCGCCGAATTTTATCGTTTCGTCACAAAGCAAAACGATAAGGCTGAAGAAGCCTACAAAGCCTTCGCCGATCTCGATAAGGAAACTCCGGACGGGCGCGCGCTGCTCGCGGATTTCTACGCAGGCACAGGGCGATATGACGATGCGGCGAATGTTTATCAAAGCATTATCGCCAAATCCCCTGACTATCAGCGCGCACGCTATGGCTTGAGCGAAGTTTTATTACAGCGCGGCGACGCGGGCGGCGCGATTGCGCAGGCCAACGAAATTCTGAAAAAGGACGAACACGACCGGCAGGCGCTCTTGCTTCGCGCACGCGTCAACGCGCAGAGCACAGAACCGAAGGGCGTCGAAAAAGCCATCGAAGATTTGAGGGAAGTCTTAAAGCAGGAGCCGACTTCCAAGCCCGGTTTGTACTTTATGGCTGACGCCCAACTGCGCTCCGGCCAACTCGAACAAGCGCGCACCTTCGCCGCCGAACTCGAAAAAAATTACCCGGATTATCTGCCAGCGAAATTGATGCAAGTGCAAATTAACTTGGCGGGAAATGATCCGAAGCAAGCCTTGCGTATGGCAAGTGATTTAATTGACCGTCTCGGCAAGGCAAGCCCCGATGCCGAAACTTCGCCGCAGCTTCTGGCCGAACTTCGCTCCAAAGCCTTGACCGCGCGCGGCTCCGCGCAACTGCGTCTAGGCAATACGCAGGGCGCGCGTCAGGATTTATCTGCGGCGCGTGATATGGCTCCGAACGCGCCCTCTTCCTACGTGAATCTGGCCGCCGTCGCAATGGCCGAAAACAAATCGGATGAAGCGAGCGGGCTTTATGATCGCGCGCTGGCAATTGACAATACGAACTTCGAGGCGCTAAATGGTCTGATTAATGTTTCCAACAAGCAGAATCGGCTCGATCAAGCGCACGCGCGTCTCGATCAATCTATAAATGGGCAGCCTAACAACGCCTCGCTGCATTTCCTGAAGGCGCAAATATACGGCTACCAGAAAAATCCGCAGGAAGCGGAATCGGAACTGCGGCGCACCATCGAACTCGACGGCAATTATTTGCCAGCGTATTCGTCGCTCGCCGCGCTCTTTGTCAACACAAACAAGCAAGAACAGGCCATCGCCGAGTATCGCCGGATTCTGGAGAAAAAGCCTGACAGCGCCGCTGTTTACACTTTGATCGGAATTTTGGAAGACAGTCGCCGGAATTACGACGAAGCGATAAAAAATTATCGCAAAACTCTGGAACTCGACCCTAATTCGACATTTGCAGCTAATAACCTAGCTTGGGATTACGCCGCATACGATAAGGGAAATCTGGACGAAGCCATGCGACTCGCGCAAGGCAACGTGCAGAAATTTCCCGATATTTCCGGTTTTGTGGATACGCTCGGCTGGGTCTACTATAAAAAGAGTTTGCACGCGGCGGCTGTCGAACAGCTGCAAAAGGCGGTTAAGCTGGACGCCGCCAACGCGCAAAAAAACAAATCGACGCCGAGTCCCGTATATCGCTTTCACTTAGGCATGGCACTCGCCGGTAAAGGCGATAAAGCCGGAGCACGACGCGAAATTGAACAAGCGCTCGTTCTGTCAAAGGACAAACCCTTTGCTGAAGCAGACGATGCGCGCAGAGCTTTGACAACACTTTGAGAGACCTTCATCGGGTCTTCCGGTTCTCGATAGCTGTAAGGGCTATCGAAAGCTCGACGGGATTTAGCTCCAAAATCCTCGTTCGTGAACAACGGAGGTTGATGAAGGTATGGTTTTAACGCCGTTTTTTTGGTTAAGCGAAGTGGCCGACAAGCCTACTTTTTGCGAAACGAAAATAAGCGGCGGGCAAAACACTCTTTCAACACTCAACCGACGGTTCACACGAAAAAGGATTCACGGAGGATTTATGAGAAATATCTTGACGGCGACGGCAAAAACACTTGCCCTCACCATCGCAGCCATCGCCCTTTTCACGCTCTCGCAGGGAACTGTGCGGGCAGACGAAATCACTGTTTCCGGTACTACCGCAGGCGCATTCAACGGCCAAACGCCCAGTACCACTGCTACATTGCTGGGACTGACCTTCAACTCTTCCAATTTTACCGCCACGACTTCAGGTGGATTCGCGACACTCGGCGGGGTCGGTGGAGGCAATGACAATCTCGGCACGCTCACGCTTGCTAACACCAATGCTACCTACAACGGCAACACCTTTACATTGCAAGTGAACTTTACTGCCCCGACCGGAATTGCCGGAAGCAGCACTGCGACATTTACGGCCAACCTGATCGGAAATGTGACGAGCACCGGCGCGGGCGGCGTGTTCGTTAATTTCGGTAACAGTGCATCGCAGACGTTCACGTTTTCAAATCCGAACGGAAGCGGCACGTTCTCGCTGACAGTCAACAATGTATCTATCGCTCCCGGTCAAACGGCATCGTTGACAGGTAACATTCAGGGAATGCAGAACCCGACGACGGCTCCTGTTCCCGAACCGGCGACGCTTTTGCTGCTCGGCACAGGCTTGACCGGACTCGCAGGCGCGGCTCGTCGCAAATTGAAAATTCGACGCCTCGAAGAAGAAGTTTAACGAAGCGTCTTTAACACGGTAAAGCGTCGCGGCATTTCCTCTCCCCGCCGCGCGTTTTCTACCGGCCTTTGAAAACTTTCCGGTAATGCTTCGATTGATTAACGTGGACGCTTGCCCCGTCCGCAAATCGATTTAAGAAGCAATGAACAAAACCGGACGAAGAAAAGTCGCAAGTATGGCGTGTGCAGTTATTGATTGCTCACGCCGAACAAATGCGACTTATATGCTCTCGGCTTTGCGCGTTGAAAAAGTTTTCGCATCTTTCGCCGTTGCCCGGTGAAACCAGCGGAAACGAAAACGCGGCGGGTCAAGGGTTTTGCCCGAGAAAATAGGAGTGCCGAAACATGAGTGTCGAATTCCGCCAGCGCACGCCCGGCGAATACGCCCGTATCGTTTGGAAGCGCAAGTGGCTCATCCTTCTGCCTGCACTGGCTATCGCCTCGGCGGTTGCCATCGTTGTCTGGAAACTGCCGGACGTTTACCAATCCACCACACTGCTCATCGTCAAGCCGCCGACCTTTGCTCAGAATCTTGTTCCGACGCTGTCAGACGATGCGCTTGCCTCTCGCATTCAGGGTATTACGCAAGTCGTCACTAGCCGCTCGCAATTAGAGCCGCTCATCCTGAAACATAATCTGTATAACCTAGAGCGCTCACGCGGCGAATCCATGGACGGAATCGTGGCGTTGATGCGCTCCAGAGACATTACGGTCGATCTCGACAAAAGCGCCCGCGACAATGTTCCGGCGTTCAGAATTTCCTACAAAGAGCGCACCCCGAAAGCGACGCAGGCCGTGACAGGCGAACTGGCGAGCCTATACGTTTCCGCCAATAAGAACGAGGCCATCAACAACGGCACGACGGCGAAGAATTTTTTCCAGCAGCAACTCGATCAAGCCAAAAGCGAACTCGACGCCATCGACCATCAGCGCATCGCGTACATGACCGCGCACGTCGATAGTATGCCGACGACCGTGCAAGCCCTGCTCGGTCAATTAACGGGTTTGCGCGAACAGCAAAGAACGCTGACCACGGAAATCGGCCGCCTGCGTGATTCGCGCACAGCCTTGAGCAATTCGCTCAACGAGTTGATGAGCCAATCGAAAAACGAAAAGCAGTACATCATCGAAGACCAGACCGATCCTAAATCGACTCCCGCCTACGGCCAGCTCGTTCAACGCAAAGCGCAGCTCACCGCCGAGTTGCAGAACATGAAAACCACGCTCAGGGCGAAGAATCCAGATGTCGTCGCCAAGCAAAACGAACTCGATGCCGTGCTTCGCGAAATGGATCAAATGATTGCCGATCATAAGATCAAGAGCGAGCAAATCAAACAAAGAATCGAATCTATTCCCGACGGGCGCATCAACGGGCTGAAAACCAATCTGCAACTCACGACCGGCGAACTCGCGCGAGAAGAACAACAACTCAGTCAGGCTACCGCGCAGATTGCCGCGATTGAATCGCGCATCAACAGCGTCCCCGGTTCCGAAGTCGCGCTCCAAGCTTTGGATAACGACTACAAAACGAAAAAGCTCGCCTACGATTCGCTGCTTGAAAAGAAATCGAAGATTGACCTTTCCTCCGACGCCTCGACCAACGAGCAGGGCGAAACGATTCAGGTGATTGACCCTGCCAGCCTGCCGCAGCAACCAATCGCGCCGAAGCGCCCGATGTTGATTGCGCTCGGCCTCGCGCTCGGCCTCGGCTTCGGCTTTGCGCTCGCCGCACTCTTTGAAGTGCCGCGCCTTTTGACGATTCAAACAACAGAGGACGCCGCGCACTACACGGGACTGCCCGTGCTCGCTTCCGTGCCGGAACTTTTAACCGCGCAGGAAGCGCGCCGCATTCCGCAGCGCCGACTGCTGCTGCTCGCCGCCGGAATCGCCATCACGATCCTGAGCATCCCCGCGCTCGCCCTCGCCCTGAAAGCGACGCACATCTTCGACCGCTTCGTGTCGTAAAAACAGAAGTCAGAGAACAGTATTCAGAAGTCAGGAGTCAGAAGTCAGAATGGAGATGCGTTAATGCATAATCTCGATGTTCATCACACTCGCGTTTTCTATTTTTATTCTGTCTCCTGACTTCTGAATACTGACTCCTGCTTTACCGAGGTTAATAACTTGTACAGAGAATTCTACGGCTTAAAAGAACTGCCCTTCGCGCTGACGCCCGATCCGCGTTTTATCTACTTCACTCCGTCGCACACGGAAGTAATGGCGAATCTGCATTACGGCATCGAGAGCGGCAAAGGTCTCGTCGTCGTGACGGGCGAAGTCGGCACAGGCAAAACGACCATCCTGCGATGGATGCTTGATCGCCTAGACCGCACGGTGCTCGTCGCTTATATCTTCAATCCGCGCTTGACCGTGCCGGAGTTTTACCAGCATCTCGCCTCCCTGCTCGACGTGCAGCAGTGGGAATCGAAATCGCAGCTTCTGCTCGAACTCGGCAAAACTCTCGAATCCCGCCACGGGCGCGGCCTTCGCACAGTCCTCATCGTTGACGAAGCGCAGGGGCTTTCGCCTTACGTCTTAGAGGAAATTCGCTTGCTTTCAAACTTTGAATCCAATACGGCGAAGCAATTGCAAATTATTCTGACGGGACAACCGGAACTACGCGACGTGCTTAATGATCCGAATTTGCGGCAACTGAAACAACGCGTCGCCTTGCGCTGCCAGATTAAGCCTTTGCCGAACGTAGAGGAAACGGAGCGCTACATCTCTTCGCGTCTCTTAAACGCCGGAGCCGAGCGCACGGACATTTTTTCGCCCGGCGCAATCGACTACATTTTTCGCTGCTCCGACGGCATTCCGCGCAACGTCAATAATCTTTGCGACAATGCTTTGCTGACAGGCTTCGCCGCGCAGCAAGCGACGATTGGCCGCCAGATCATTGAAGAAGTCGCGGACACCTTCGATATGCTGCCGCGCTCCGATCGCGGGCGTCAAGCAGGCGAGGAACGCGAAGCACAGGCGCGTATCTTTACCGCCGCCGGACGCGCTGAATTGTGGGCTGCCGGAACAGGCGCAAGCGACAACGGCAGCGATAACGCTAACAGCCACGGTAACAGTCACAACGCTGATTCAAATGCTAATGCCGCTGACTTTCATCATCCGGCTTCTTCAAATCCCGCGTCCGCCTCGCCGCTTGCGATGCGCGAAGACGTTGACGGCGGATCGTCGTCGCAGGAGCCGCCGCTCGATGCGGGCGATGTCGGCGCGGCATTCAATCGTTCAGGTTTGACGGGAGGCAGCCGCTAATGGGCAGAGTTTACGAAGCGCTGAAACGCGCCAGCAACAATAACGGTAACGACGCCGACTCGAACGGCGCGAAACCACACGAATCCGATTCTTCAACTTCAAGCCGCCGCAACGGAAATAATGCAGCGACCACGAGCGCGGAACAAACGCCGCCGTGGGATCGCTCGCCGCTCTTTGCCAAAAAAGAGCCGAATACCTTTGCGCCGCAAACTTCAGCGCCCACTGCGCACACCGAGGAACGCGTCGGGTCGGCACTCTCCGACGCTTACGCTTCGCGTGCTGCTGGGGCAACTTTGGGCGCTGTCGGATCGGCGCGCGCCGCACGGGAGTTTGTCTCCATAGACATCTCTCCGGCGCGCGTCGAGCCACATCTTGTCGCCGTCACGCAACCGCGCTCGGCCTACTGCGAACAGTTTCGTAGTTTACGCACGCGTCTTTTGCAAGCAGGCGAGCGAAAGAAAATGCAGGCGTTCGTTATTACCAGCGTCGGCGTCGCCGAAGGCAAAACTTTGACGGCGCTTAATCTCGCTTGGCTACTGGCGCAAACAGACGGCGTGCGCGCGCTGCTCATCGACAGCGATTTGCGCCAGCCGTGCGCGAATGATTATCTGGGAATAGATGCGCCCGTCGGACTCTCCGAAGTTCTCGCGGGCGAAGCAAAGCTCGACGAGTGCATTCTTCGTCTCGAACCGTCGGGGCTTCATTTGTTGCCGGGCGGCGCGGCGCGCGATGATGTCGCGGAGCTTTTATCCGGCCCTCGTTTCGGCGCAGTGCTGACGGAAGTCCGCAGCATGTTCGATTACATTATTATCGACGCGCCGCCTTTGGGCATTTTCACAGACGCCAACGTGCTCATCAATCGCGCGGACGGTGCGCTTCTGGTCGTGCGCGCCGGGAAAACTCGTTATGCGGATGTCGAGCGATTGCTGGAACAATTGCCGCGCGAAAGAATGCTCGGCGTCGTGTTGAATCGCACCGAAGAACAATTAAACGAAAGCGATTATTATTACCAGCGGCGCTATCAAAGACAGGACGCCGCCGCGCCCGCACCGACGACATCTGCCGCGCCGAATGCCGTTGCCGGTGAGACGCAGGAAAGCAGAGAAGCAAAGAAGGAGGCCGCTGTCGTTTCTTGAAATCTTCGCGCCTCAATACACGGACGATTCTTTTGCTTCTCGCCGAAGCGTGGTTGATCTTCGGCGGGATCATAGTCGCCGTGTATTTGCGGCTCGGAAGCGTTGACGCCGAAGAAGAATTGATACGGCATCACGGTTTTTACAAAGCCGCGCTCGCCACAGTTTTTTGTCTCTCGGCGTTTTATCTCTACGATCTTTACGATTTCGTCATCATGCACGACCGCCGCGAGCTTGTGCTGCGGCTGGCGCAGGCGCTCGGCCTCGCGTGGGTGGCGCTCGCGCTCGCGTTTTATGCCGTGCCGCGTTTGATGCTCGGTCGCGGCGTGTCTCTGATCGCCTTGCCGCTCGCGCTTGCGCTAATGGTCGGCTGGCGAATTTCGATTCACTGGTTTCTGGGGCATCCCGACATTGGCGAGCGCATCTTAATTGTCGGCTCCGGCACGCAGGCCATCGAAGTCGCGCGTGAAGCATTGGAGCGGCGCGACGCGGGCTTTCGCATTATTGGTTTCACAGACAACTCGCCGGAACTTTTGGGCAAGAGCTTGATTAATCCGCGCGTGATCGGTTTGACGAGCGAGCTTGACCAGATCGTGCGCCGCGAAAACATAGACCGCGTCGTGGTCGCAATGGGCGAGCGGCGCGGCACATTTCCGACGGATCAACTTTTGAACTTGAGTCTTTCAGGCAACGTCACCATCGAAGAATGCGCGTCGTTTTACGAGCGGCTGACGGGACGCGTTCACCTCGATATGCTGCGCCCGTCGTGGCTGATTTTTTCCGGGCGCGGACGGCAGGCGCGCTTGAGCGGACTCACGCGCACGGTGTTTCATCGCACGGTTGCCCTCGTCGGCGCGATTCTTTCGCTGCCGATTGCGATTGCGACGGCGATCAGCATCAAGCTCGAATCGCCCGGCCCCGTGCTTTACAAGCAAGAGCGCGTCGGCGAAGCAGGCCGCACGTTTATGGTGATGAAATTTCGCTCGATGCGCACCGACGCGGAAAAGGACGGCCCCGTGTGGGCGCGCTCTGGCGATAATCGCGTAACCAGAATCGGGCGCATCATACGCAAGATTCGCGTTGACGAGATTCCGCAGTTCTGGAACATACTGAAGGGCGACATGAGCTTTGTCGGGCCTCGCCCCGAACGCCCGCACTTCGTCAAACAACTCGCCGAAGAAATTCCGTTTTACGAGCAGCGCCACTTGATTGCGCCGGGACTGACGGGCTGGGCGCAAATCAAATATCCATACGGCGCTTCGATTGAGGATGCCAGACAGAAATTGCAGTACGACCTTTACTACATCAAGAATCAAAGCTTGATGCTAGACGCGATTATTATTTTCGAGACGGTAAAGACGATCCTTTTCGGGCGCGGCGCAGTTTGATTTATCACGCGCGCCCTCACATGCTTTAACGGAGGATTTCAGAAGCTATGAAGTACACAAAAACAATCAGCGCTCTCGCGCTCGCCTTCGCGCTCGTCTGCGGCATACGTGTCGCAGCTTCGGCGCAAGTCGTTACCAACACGTCGTCAGCGGTCAAAGATGAGACGCAAAAAAAATCGGGCGGTATGCTCGGCAAGCTTTTCGGCCAGAGCGCAGGCCAGAAAAAAAGCGCATCGAAGACCGCCGCCGCATCATCGCCGCCGGGCGCGTCATCCGCCTCGCCCGCTGCGGCGACAACGGCAAACTCTTCAAACGCTCCTGAAAGATTAGAGCCGGACGACGCGGCATCTGCGCCCGCCGGTGTCTCCAATGAAGCCATCGCAAACAGGCGCGAGCAGATGTCCGAAGAAGTGGCGGCAATCACGCCCTACTACAACAATTTCTTTAAGGACTATCGCATCGGCCCTGAAGACGTTATCTCCATACGCGTCTTCGGTCAGGATAAATATTCTGTTCCCAACATCATCGTTCCGCCCGACGGCGTCGTGTCGCATCCGCTACTCCCTGAAGGAGTGCGCGTCGTCGGTAAAACAAGAGAGCAAGTGCAGGCGGAATTGACGAAACGCCTCGACGAATACATCATCGACCCGAAGGTAACCGTGTCGATTGATAAATCCATGTCGTATCGTTACAGCGTCGTCGGCGCGGTCGCGCAGCCCGGCATTCATTTAATGGGACGGCGCCTGACGGCCTATGAAGCGATTATGGAAGCGGGCGGAGTCACGAACCTGGCCGACAAAAAGAAGGTCTTCGTTTTGCGCCGCACCGCCAACGGCACGCTTGCGCCGACCCTCGTTGACATCGCCTCGATTGAAAAAGGCAAAACGCCCGACGCCTTTTATCTTTCGCCCGGCGATCAAGTCTTCGTGCCGAACAACAAATTCAAATACGGCATCGAGCAAGTGACGAAGTATCTTCCGATCATCAGCTTCGCGCGCGTGTTCGGATTTTAGAGAAAAGAAGTCGGTCAACAGGAGACAGTATTCAGGAGTCGGAAGTCAGAATAAAAGATGTGTTGTTAAGTTCCTGCTTGGTATGTTCAAGCTTCCCGTTTTATTCTGACTCCTGAATACTGTCTCCTGACTTCTGTTTGATAAGTATTGAAAGGCGAAAAAGAATGGCGAAAAGAGCGCATACGACAACACCGCTGGCGCAGTTCATCAGCGATAAACTACACGAACTCGGCTTGAAGCAAGTAGACTTCTGCCGCCAGACGGGTTTCGATCAGGGCTTGCTGTCGAAGCTGCAAACCTCCGTTATCACGACCATCAATCTGGAGAGCGCGCTCAAACTTGCCGAAGGCTTGCAGGTTCCGCCCGGCGACGTTTTGACCTTGCTCGGCAAGGACGACGCGCATCGCCTGCTCGAAAAACTTTACGGAAACAATCTTTGCACCAAGTGCGCCGGAGAACCCGTTGCGCCCGAACCCGTTCGCTGGATTACCAACGCTGCGCAGCAGGCATACACGCTTGGCCGCGACGTGTCGCCCGTTCTCATGCTGTTGCGCCACTTGAGCGCCGCCCGCCGCGCCGCACGCTCCGACGGTGAACGCCCGCCGCGAGACATCGCCCATCACTAAAAACAAACGATGAGTGCGTAAGAGTGAACGTCGAAAACGTCGCGCTCATTCTTACGCAAGCACGTCCCGATGCTTTCATGCTCAAAGCTTTTCCTTCACACACTCGCCCGCGCACTTTCGGCGCGCTCGCCATCGTGCTGCTTCTCGTCGCCGTCGCAGCTTTCGCCGACTCTCCGGCGAGGGCCGGAAGCGCCGCGCAATGGACGAAACAAAAATCCAATACGCTGGCATGGCTGCACGCGATTTATTTTCTCGACAGAGATAACGGCTGGGCTGTGGGCGGAAACGGTGCCCTGCTTTCGACGCATGACGGCGGCGCGACATGGCGCACGCTGACGCGCCCGACTGAAGACGCTTTGCGCGATCTTTATTTTTCGGACATACAGAACGGCTGGCTCGTTTGCGACCGCAGCATTTATAAATTAAAGACAAACGATGAACCGCGCACGTATCTGCTGCACACGACAAACGGCGGCGCGGCGTGGCAACGCGTCGAGGTGGTGGGCGCCGATCCTGCGGAGCGATTGGTGCGCGTCGTCTTCGCGGACAACAAAACGGGTTGGGCTTTCGGCGAAGCGGGCGCGCTTTACACGACGCGCGACGGCGGCGAGAGTTGGGCGCGGCAACTCGTTCCGACGCGCCGCCTGCTGCTCGGCGGCTCGTTCATCGACCCGCATCAAGGCTGGCTCGTCGGCGCGGGCGCAACCATTCTGCAAACATCGGACGGCGGCGAAACATGGCGCGCGGCAAACTCTATCACGACTCCGAACGCGCGCCTCAATGCTGTTTCTTTTGTTGACAAGCTGCACGGGTGGGCAGTCGGCGCAGACGGAATTATTTTGCACACAAGGAACGGCGGCAACGCGTGGCGCAAGCAAAATTCCAACGTAGCGACAGACCTCAACGATGTGAAATTCGTAGACGAAGCGGAAGGCTGGGCGGTGGGCGCGGAAGGCGTTTTGCTTCACACGACGAACGGCGGCGCGGCGTGGACGATTGAACACAGCGGCACGACGCATCCGCTCGAACGCCTTTATCTTATCGGGCGCGCACGCGGTTGGGCCGTCGGCTTCGGCGGCACGATTGTCAATTACGGCGTCGCCGGTAATTCGTCCGATCCACACGCGCCGCAACTCAAAACGCTCCCGGCTCACTAAATTTCATTGCGAAGTTTTGTTGACCGAAGCTTTTCGCTCATGGAGAAAAATCATGCGGAACTCTCGCCCGAACGTCGCTCAATCATTGCCTCGCGCGCATACGTTAGCAGCGCTTAATTTTGCAGCCATGCTATTCCTTTGCGCGGCGACGGCACTTTCGCAAACGCCGTCTAAGACTGAAGCGCGTTCTGCTCCGGCGACGAAAACTGACGCTGCTGTTGTATCCGCTTCTCCCGTCGAACAGACTCGCGTCCGCCGCGCTGCGCCGCAATCCGAACAGGCAGCAAGCGCCTCTCCCGACGCAGCACAGCAGAGCGCCGCCGTTAAAGATTCTCCGCGCCTTGTCCAATTGCGCGAGCAAATCAAATCAACCGACTCCGCAACCGAGCGCGCGCGCCTGCAGCGCACGCTCGTCGATTATCTTACGGCGCTCAATCGCAAGGGCGAGGCCGTCGCGGAACTACGCTCCATGATGCGCGAAGACCGCTTTGATCCGACGGCCTTCTACAACATCGGCAACGCCCTCGCGCGCCTTGACGATTCCAACACAGCCGTCGATGCTTACCGCAAGGCCATCGACCAAAAACACGGCAATTATTCACGCGCCCTGAATAATATGGGCGTAGTGCTGCTGCGCTTGAATCGCGTGGATGAAGCACAGCAATCGTTCGCGGACGCACTCCGGCAAGAGGGTTTTCGGTATGCGGAAGCAAGCTATAATTTAGGGCGTGTTTACATCATGCGCGGCGAAACAAATGCGGCGATTCAAGAATGGACGCGCACCCTTACTCTCGATTCGGGACATGCCGACGCCGCGCTCGCTCTCGCACGCGCCTACGCCGCAACCGGCAACACGACACAGGCGCTCACAGTGCTCGACACCCACACTGCGCGTCGCGGAGCCTCAAACGAATTTACCCTCGCGCGCAAAGAGATAGTTGCGGGCAGCGAGGCCGCAGTGACGAACGAATCGAAGAAAGTCAGCGCAACGCCCGCACCGAACACCGCACCGAACCCGTAACTTCTTTTCAACTAAGAGCAACTAACAAAACCGGAATAATTGTAGGGGCAGGGCTTGTCCCTGCCCGCGTTTTATGTGAATAAGCGGGCAGGGACAAGCCCTGCCCCTACATATTTCAATGCGTTCTTGAGTTTTGTTAGACGCTCTAAATCTATTTCACCGATGTTTTCACGAAGCGGCGCGAATGCTTATTCCTGCTCTGGCGGCGCTTCATCTTCCGCCGGGCGTTCCGGGCGCATGTGCGGAAAAAGAATCACGTCGCGGATCGAACTCTTGCCCGCGAGAATCATTACGAGTCGATCAATGCCGATGCCGATGCCAGCGGCGGGCGGCATTCCGTAACGCAGAGCGCGTATGTAATCCTCATCCAACACCATCGCTTCTTCATCGCCACGCTCACGTTGCCCTTGCTGCTCAAGAAAACGCGCTTCCTGTTCCACCGGATCATTCAACTCCGAAAATCCGTTCGCCACTTCCATGCCTGCAATGAACAACTCGAAACGTTCGGCAATAGACGAATCAACGGGTGACGCTTTCGAGAGTGGGGAAATCGGTTTAGGGAAATTGTAAATGAAAGTTGGGTTGTATAGCGATGGCTCTGCTACGAAGCTAAAAATACTTTCGACGCGTCGGGCTATTACCTCTTCATCAAGCTCATTGAGTCGAAGAGAAGGATCACTATCTATCCTTCTTGCATAGCTCCATGCCTGTGTAACCTTATCGTGGTAAGTCATATCAGTTACAAAAAAGGTCTTCTTCAGAGCGTCGAATACTCGCGTAAGCAAATTTAGATAATAAGGATTGTCGAGCGAGCGTACATTAAACTCTTCACCATCTGGCTCGTTGTATTGTTGAAGCCATTCCTTTGCAATTACTTGCTTCATAGTAAACCGTCGGAAAAGCGGCTCAAAGTCAACATCATATTCTCTGGATGTAATACGCATATTATTAGTAAGCGTTAGCATCACCGTTCGCAGCATCTCTTCGCAGAAGTCCATCATGCCGTTTACGTCCATGTAGGCCGCGTAGAATTCGAGCATCGTGAATTCTGGGTTGTGGCGCGTGGAGATGCCTTCATTGCGAAAGTTGCGGTTGAGTTCGTAGACCTTCTCGAAGCCGCCGACGACGAGGCGCTTGAGATAGAGTTCGGGCGCGATGCGTGCGAAGAGGTCTATGTCGAGCGCGTTGTGGTGGGTCTTGAATGGCTTGGCTGCCGCGCCCGTCGCCTTCGGAGTGAGCATCGGCGTTTCGACTTCGAGGTAGCCGTGATCGTCGAGGTAGCGGCGCAGTTCGCGTATGAGCTTCGAGCGTAGTTCAAAAGTTTCGCGCGGGGAAAGCTCTTTGTGCTTGCCGTCCTTTTCCGCCTGTTCTTCCTCTTCGGTCTTGACCTTGAGGCTTCCGGCGATGAGGTCTGCGTAGCGTTGGCGCTGGCGAATTTCAGGATCGGAGATGCCGTGCATTTTGTCGGGCATCGGCAGCAAGGCTTTGGCGAGAAAATAAAGTTCGCGGACGTGTACGGAAAGCTCGCCGGTCTTGGTGATGAAGAGATAGCCCGCGACGCCTATGAAGTCGCCGTGATCGAGCAAGTTAAAGAGTTGCCAGCCCGCGTCCGCCGGTTCGTCAATCGTTGCGCCGGTGTCGTTGTTGACGGCGCGCACGTCTGCCTTACGAACGTAGATTTGCAGGCGCGAAACGCCGTCGGAGAGATGCACGAAGGCGGCTTTGCCCATCACGCGCGGCGGCGTCGCAATGCGCCCGCTCAAGCGCACTTCCGTTTTGTTTAATTCGGCATTGGCCTGTTCGACGGCTTCGGGCGCGGGGCGCTCATTGCCGCTCGTGTGCGGCGCGAGGGCTGCAAACTTTTCGAGGATCGCGGTGATCGTGTCTTCGTTGCCGGACGCTTGGCTGCGCGCAAACTTGTTCGGGTAAACATTGCCGATGAGTTCGCGCAATGCGTCCAAGTGTTCGCGGCGGGCGCGTGTCTGGTCGTTGTCTTCGATAAATGAGTTGTTCACTTTTGTCTCCGTAAAGGGAAACGCGGATTATAGGAGTCCGCGCGCGGCAGCGCAAATTCGATGGAGCAGCGTGGAAACGAAAGTATGCGCGAGCGGGTGGTATGTGTGCGGCGCGGCGTGGTAAATTCCTTTCTGTTCACTTCTTTATTCAGATGAGCGGAAAAATAGTTTCGGGCGAAAACTTGCGAGTTGTCCGCGCCGCTTTGCGTGCGTCCGGGCAGACGCTTGTCTTCACCAACGGCTGCTTCGATGTCTTGCACGTCGGGCACGTGCGTTATTTAGCGGCGGCGCGTACGCTTGGTGATGCGCTTCTCGTGGCGATTAACAGTGACGCTTCGGTGCGCGCGTTAAAGGGCGCGACGCGTCCCATTATGTGCGAAGACGAACGCGCGGAGATGCTCGCGGCCTTGAGCGCAGTGACGTATGTAACTGTGTTCGACGAAGCAAGCCCGCGCCGTCTTATCGCGGAAGTTTTGCCGGATGTGTTGGTCAAGGGCGGCGATTACGGGATTGATGAAATTCACGGGCGCGAGGAAGTAGAAGCGGCGGGCGGGCGCGTGCTGGCGCTGCCGTTCGTCGAAGGCGCATCGACGAGCAGCATTATCGAGCGCATCAAAAAGTTGTGAAGCATGATTGAAAAGAAATTTGAGAAGAAGCAAGCAGCTATGAATTATGAGTTGTGAATTATGAGCAGTGCGATTGAATCAACAACGGTTTTGGGAAACGTGCTGCGTCGCGTCGCGTCGAGCGCGGAATACCGTCGGCTCGTCGATGAAATAAAACGCGGCGCGCGCGTGGTTTCCGTGAGCGGGCTGGTGGGCGCGTCGTCGCGCGCGCTGGTGCTGGCGGCGTTGCAGCAGGAAACAGGTAAGTGTTTTGCGTTGGTGGCGGAAGCGAACCGCGATCTGGAAGCATGGGAGCGCGATGTGCGTTTCTGGTACTGCCGGTTGCGCGGACTACAGGACTGCGCGGGAACTGTTTTGACGTTGCCTGCTTCGGAGAATGATCCGTATTCGGGCGCATCGCCGCACGCGGAGACATTGGAGCAGCGCGCGCTCACGTTATGGCGTTTGGCGACGAAGGGCGCGGCGACGGATTTTGTGTTGCTGACGGCGCGCGCGCTGGCGAGGCGAACACTCCCGCCGCAGTGGATTGCAGAAAGCGGCGCGATTCTCAAGCGCGATGAAGACTACGCGCCGGAAGAGTTGGTGAGGAAACTCGTTGCGTCGGGTTACGTGCGCGAAGACCCTGTCGGCGCGGTGGGCGAGTTTTCGATGCGCGGCGGAATTCTGGATGTGTGGTCGCCGGGCATGAATGTGCCTGTGCGCGTGGAATTTTTCGGCGACACGATTGATTCGATTCGTGAGTTCGATTCGGAGACGCAGCTTTCGACGGGACAGTTAAGGGAAGCGAGCGTTGCGCCGATGCGCGAGCTTGCGGTGACGGCGGAAGATTTTCAGGAGTGGGCGTTTTTCGCGCGCGAGCGTTGGACGGATGAGCGGTTCGCGCGTGCGCTCGTTGACCGCACGAATTTCGCGGACGAGGGCGAATCGTTTCCCGGATGGGAATGGCTGATCGGCCTCGCGCATGAAGAAAAGCAAAGCGCGTTCGATTATTTGAAGGATGCTGTGTTCGTCATTGACGAGCCGGGCGGAATCGAATCGTATCTCGGCAGATTTTACGAAACGCTTGCGGCGCGTTATGCGGAAACGAATGCGACGGACGAATTAGGCTTGCGTCCCGAAGAACTTTATTTGTCGGCGGAAGAATTGCGCGCGAAGTTGGATAACGCGCAGCGTCTTGAACTACGAACGCTCGGGCGCGGCGCGGCGATTGTCGATCAAGGGATTACGCTCGATGCAAAGCAGCCGGAAATTTCGATTGAAAGTGCGCTTGGAACTACCGATGTAAATTCGCCTGAAACTTCCCGCGAAGTTTTTAAGCGCAATGCCGCGCGCACGCCGCTTTTTCTTTTTCCGGCGGTGGAAGCCGTGCCGGAAGTCGAATGGCGCGCGCGATCCGTGCAGCGTTATCACGGGCGCATAAGCGATCTGGCGAAGGACATTAAAGCCGCGCGCAAAAAGAAAAACGCGGCAGCAGTGCTTTTCGTGATGCACAGTCTCGGCATGGCGGAGCGCTTGGCGGAGATATTCGCCGATTATGAAGTCGATGCGCGGTTGGTGTTGAGCGATGAAGGCAGCAAGGACGGCAGCGACGAACAAGATGCTGCGCAATTAAATTCGGCGCAGGCGGGCAGCGTGTTTGTGACAATCGGGCGCGTGTCGGGCGGGTTCGAGTTGCCGGACGCTGGCTTGATAGTGCATGTCGAAGGCGATCTTTTCGATGAAGCGAATGATGATGGCGCGGCGTTGGAGCGCGGGCGCGCGGCTTCAGCGTTGGAAAGCAGTCGGCAGAAAAGCAAAAAACGAAAGTCGAAGACGGCGGCGTTTTTGTCTGACTTTCGTGATTTGAAAGTCGGCGATTACGTTGTGCATGTGGATCACGGCATCGCGCGCTTCAGTGGATTGCAGACGCTCGATCTGGGCGCAGGACGGCGCAGCGAATTCATGCTGCTCTTTTATGCGGAAGACTCGAAATTGTTTGTTCCTGTCGAGCGGCTCGATCTTGTGCAGAGATACTCGAGCGCGGAAGGACAGCAGCCGACGCTTGACCGTTTGGGCGGGATCGGCTGGC
Organism: Pyrinomonadaceae bacterium; assembly: GCA_051000345.1. Lineage (GTDB taxonomy): Bacteria > Acidobacteriota > Blastocatellia > Pyrinomonadales > Pyrinomonadaceae > JBHENC01. The sequence goes on from JBPCOJ010000028.1 coordinate 19,267, forward strand.
AAAAAACAAAGGCGAAGGCCAAGCGCGCGATGCGCGATATGGCCGACGAATTGTTGCGCTTGTACGCCGAAAGAAAGCTGGTGAGCGGTTACGCGTTCGCGGCGGATTCTCCTTGGCAACGCGAGTTCGAGGACGGCTTCGAGTATGTGCCGACGCCGGATCAGGAAACGGCGATTGAAGATGTGAAGCGCGATATGGAACAAGCGATGCCGATGGATCGCTTGCTTTGCGGCGATGTCGGTTACGGCAAAACCGAAGTAGCGATGCGCGCCGCGTTCAAGGCTGTGATGGAAAGCAAGCAGGCGGCTATCTTGACGCCGACGACGGTGCTCGCGTACCAGCACTTCGATTCGTTTCGCAAACGCTTCGCGGCATTCCCCGTGAAAATAGAATTGCTGTCGCGCTTTCGCTCGCCGAAGGAACAAAAGGACGTGGCGAAGCGCATGGAGGCAGGCGAAGTTGACATAGTCATCGGCACGCATCGCTTGCTTTCAAAGGACGTGAAGTTTCGGGATTTAGGTTTAGTCGTGGTCGATGAAGAACAGCGTTTCGGCGTCGCGCACAAAGAGCGTTTGAAGCAAATGAAAAAACGCGTTGACGTGTTGACGCTTTCGGCGACGCCGATTCCGCGCACGCTCAACATGTCTCTGATGGGTCTGCGCGATATGTCGGTGATCGAAACTCCGCCGCGCGACCGTCTGGCGATTAACACGCAGGTCGTGCAATTTTCCGAAGGCGTTATTAAATCGGCAATCGAACTCGAACTCGCCCGCAACGGACAGGTATTCTTTATTCACAACCGCGTCGAATCAATCGAATCGATCGCCGCGCACGTCAAAAAAATCGTGCCGAATGCACGGATTATTTTCGCCCACGGGCAAATGAATGAAAAGGAAATGGAGCAAGCCGTGCTTGATTTTGTCGCTTATAAATTTGATGTTCTCGTCGCCACGACGATTATTGAAAACGGTATTGACATTCCGCGGGCGAACACAATTATTATCAATCGCGCCGACAACTACGGCTTGTCGCAGCTTTATCAACTGCGCGGGCGCGTCGGACGCTCGAATCGCCGCGCCTACGCTTATCTTTTAATTCCAAGCGAGTTAGAACTGACCCCAATTGCCCGAAGACGTTTAAGCGCGATTCGTGAGTTTTCGGATTTAGGCGCGGGCTTTCGCATCGCGGCGCTTGATTTGGAATTGCGCGGCGCGGGAAATATTTTGGGCGGACAGCAATCTGGTCAACTCGACGCGCTT
>JBPCOJ010000035.1:0-19280 GCA_051000345.1 Pyrinomonadaceae bacterium
TTTCGTCAAAAAGCCGCAGCATATCTTCCAATGAATCAATCGCCACACCGACTTTGCCGACTTCGCCTGCGGAGAGCGCGTCGTCGGAATCAAGACCGATTTGCGTCGGCAGATCAAAGGCGACGGAGAGACCCGTCGTGCCGTGCGCAAGCAGATATTTATAGCGCGCATTGGATTCTTCGGCGCTCGCAAAGCCAGCGTATTGCCGCATCGTCCAGAACCGCCCGCGATACATATTCGAGCGCACTCCGCGCGTGTACGGATACTCTCCCGGCGCGCCCAATTCGCTTTCGTAATCAACGGTTTCGCTGTTCGACGGATTAAAGTCGTTCGGCAATTCGATGCCGGATGATGTGAGAAAGCGTTCGCGCCGTTCGGCGCTCGTTTTCGTTGCCATGATGTGTCTCGTTTGAAGGGAAAGAAGATTTGCCGCCGCCGTGTATATCACTCGAATAATCGAAGCCTAGCACACGGCGCATGGCGCTCGCAACGAAGTGAATCGGCGCGTTTCAATTCGTTCCGCGCATTGACCCGAACGCGGTGCGTCGCTTAGCATCGTTCCCTGACAAGCTCAACAAAGACATTCAAACGAACAGAGCGCGAGAGAATATTTTGGACATCAACGACGAAGCCAAACTTATTGTTCAAGACTTAGGCCAGGCCATCAACGCGGCTGTCGAACGCTCGACGGAAGTCGCCGAAGCCATCGAACGCTTGCGCGACGCGGGCTACGAAATGGAACTCACACTGCGCCTCGAAATCGGCCTGCGCCCCAACAGCGAAGACGACGAAACAGCAAACGACAAATCCAGCGGCGCAGAACTCGACCTTACAGACGAAGACCTACGCACGCTGCGCCGCATGAAAATCCGCTTTGATGACGGAGAGTAAGCATTTGCACACGCGTTGCTCCGGGAAGCAGCGTATGGTATTTTGTAGGGCTTTTGTACAGGATAATTTTTCGCCTTTATCGGCATTCGTGATGAAGAGGAGTTAAAAGGATAAGTATGGCTACGCCTAATGGAAATTTGAGCAGCAACGGGAACGGGCAGCATCCAGGACGCGTCGTGCAGATTATCGGCCCGGTGGTGGACGTGGAGTTTGAAGAAAATTATTTGCCGCCGATTTATACGGCGCTGCGCATCACGTCGGAAGGCTTCGATGTGCCGCAGCCGATTGATGTGGTGTGCGAAGTGCAACAGCACCTCGGCGAAGGCCGCGTGCGCACCGTTTCGATGCTGCCGACAGACGGCATGGTGCGCGGCATGAAAGCGATTGATACGGGCAGCCAAATTACCGTGCCGGTTGGCGAAGGCACGCTCGGACGCGTGATGAACGTGATCGGCGAGCCTGTCGATAATCTGGGCGCGGTGCAGGCGACGCAACGCGATTCGATTCATCGTCATGCGCCGACGTTTGAGGAACAGTCAACAGAGTTGCAGATGTTCGAGACGGGCATCAAGGTCATCGACTTGATTCAGCCTTTCTTACGCGGCGGCAAGATTGGTCTCTTTGGTGGCGCGGGTGTTGGCAAGACCGTGCTCATCATGGAACTGATTAATAACATCGCGCGCGCGCACTCCGGCTTCTCTGTCTTCGCGGGTGTCGGCGAACGCACACGCGAAGGCAATGATCTTTTGCGCGAAATGGTCGAGTCGAAGGTTATTCAATTCGGCGATGCCTTCTACAAGCACATGGAAGAAACAGGCGAGTTCGATATGACCAAAGTAGACATGGAGGCGATCAAAGAATCTAAGGTCGCGCTCGTCTACGGGCAGATGACGGAGCCGCCGGGAGCGCGCCTGCGCGTCGCTCTTTCAGGACTCACCGTCGCCGAATATTTCCGTGATGAAGGCCGCGACGTGCTGCTCTTCATTGACAACATTTTCCGCTTTACGCAGGCCGGTTCCGAAGTCTCCGCGCTGCTTGGCCGTATGCCTTCGGCGGTGGGTTATCAACCGAACCTCGCTAGCGAAATGGGCGAAATGCAGGAGCGCATCACTTCGACGAAGACCGGCTCGATTACCTCTATCCAAGCCGTGTACGTGCCTGCCGACGATTACACAGACCCCGCACCGGCAACGACGTTCGCGCATCTTGATGCGGTCACGGCGCTCTCGCGTCAGATCGCCGAACTCGGCATTTATCCGGCGGTTGATCCGCTCGCGTCGTCTTCGCGCCTGCTTGATCCACGCATACTCGGCGAAGAGCACTACAGAATAGCGCAGTCCGTCAAGCAGATTCTGCAACGCTACAAAGATTTGCAGGACATCATTGCGATCCTCGGTCTCGACGAATTGTCGGAAGAAGACAAATTGACGGTTTCGCGCGCGCGCAAAGTTCAACGCTTTTTCTCGCAGCCGTTCTTCGTCGCAGAAGGTTTTACGGGACGCGAAGGAAAATACGTCAAGCTCGAAGACACGATTCGCGGCTTCCGCGAGATTGTTGAAGGCAAGCACGATGATATTCCCGAACAAGCATTTTTCCTTGTCGGCACAATCGAAGAAGCGCGCGAAAACGCACAAAGAATTGCCGGAGCGTAAACGCCATGAGCGAAGAAGAAATGCAACGTAAGATGGACTTCATTGTCGATACGCTGGCGAGCGTGACGACAAAGATAGACAGCTTGACGGAAAGAACAGATAAGCTGGCCGAAGCACAAACGAAGGACACTTCACGTATCGCCCAGATTGAAACATCCTTTGTGCTACTTACCGAATTGGCGCGTAGTGCCGATGAGCGCGCAGACCGCGCAGAGCATCGCTTTGCCGAACTAGAAGAAGTGCAAACGAAGGACACTTCACGTATCGCGCAACTTGAAGCATCGTTTCTAATGCTTACCGAATTAGCCCATAGCGCGGATAAACGCGCAGACCGTACAGAACATCGCGTCGCTGGACTCGAAGAAGCGCAAACGAAGGACACGGCGCGTATCGTCCGGCTTGAAGCATCCTTTGTGATGCTTACGGAATTGGCGCGTAGCGCTGATGAGAGAACTGACCGCACAGATTATCGCGTTGCCGGACTAGAAGAGGCGTATGTTAGTCTAGCCAAGATCGTCGAACGCATCGAAGGTCAACAGCAGACCGGTAGTTCTTTGTAGCCATGCTTACCGTTTAATTATATTATGCCCGAACAACTCCAACTTGAAATCGTCACACCGGAGCGGCGCGTGCTCGCGGAAGCGGTGGACGCCGTGCAACTTCCGACGTTGAGCGGCGAGCTAGGCATTCTGCCCGGACACACGCCGCTTATTTCGCAACTGCAAACAGGCGTGCTCGCTTACACGCGCGGCGGCGCATCGCAGCAACTGCATGTCTCCGGCGGCTTCGTCGAAGTCAATGCGGATCGCGTTTCGGTGCTCGCTGAAATCGCCGAGCGCCCGGAAGAAATCGACGCGGCACAGGCGCGCAGCGAACGCGACGAAGCAGAGAAAATACTCAACAACGCGAACACCAGCGAAGAAGATGCGGCCTCTGCGCGCGAACGCTTCGACCGCTCGCAAGTTCGTCTGCAACTCGCCTCTGGAAACGCTAACACCGCGACGGTGCGCTAAGTTTCGCAACCACTCTCCGAACATTAAATCCAAACATGCGAAAGGCAGTTGGTCGAGCTTAAAAAGCTTTCGATCAATTGCCTTTCGCTATTTAATTACACAATTTTCATCACAATGTTTTCGGGCATTGACGTTTAGTTTTATGCTGCCTATCGCGCTTTCAATTTCAATTCTTCATCAACAACTTTCCTGACTCGCTTCCAACAAAACTTAAAGCATTTTCTTATCTATTTTTCGCTTTCCAATGGTGTTTCATGCTTGAAACACTGAACCGAACACGGTATAATAGCGTTGTTTCGAGGGAGCTGATTTTTCCGCCGCAAGAGGGTTATCAATGTCACAGTCTATCGCAGAAGTTACGCCGGACGAGGCACGCACAATCGCGGGCGAGGCGACGCCGGAAGACGCGCAAATCGAGCAGAGTTTGCGTCCGCAATGTCTCGCCGAGTACATAGGGCAAACGAGAGTCACAAGCAATCTGAATATCTTTTTGAAGGCGGCGCGCGCGCGTCGTGAAGCGCTCGACCATGTGCTTTTTTACGGCCCGCCGGGACTAGGGAAAACCACGCTCGCCAACATCATCGCCGCAGAGATGAAGGCGGAGCTAAAAAGCGTCGGCGCGCCCGCCATCGAACGCGGCGGCGACCTTGCTGCGCTGCTCACGAATTTGCAGGAAGGCGACGTGCTTTTCATAGACGAGATTCATCGTCTCAAGCCGCAGATAGAGGAAGTTTTGTATCCGGCGATGGAAGATTACCAGCTCGATTTAATGATCGGGCAAGGCACGGCGGCGCGCTCCATTAAACTCGATTTACCGAAGTTCACATTAGTCGGCGCAACCACCCGCGCAGGTCTCATTACGGCTCCGCTTCGCGGGCGCTTCGGCATCGTGCAGCATCTGGATTTTTATTCGCAGAAGGATTTGGAAATCATCGTTCACCGTTCGGCGGAGATTCTGAATGTTGAAATCGAAGCGAGCGGCGCGCGCGAACTTGCAAGGCGCGCGCGCGGCACACCGCGTATCGTTAATCGCTTGCTGCGGCGCGTGCGCGATTACGCGGAAGTGTTGAGTGACGGGCGCATCACGCAGGCTATGGCGCGGCGCGCGCTCGACGAAATGGAAGTAGATCGCTTCGGGTTAGATGAAGTTGACCGCAAGTTGCTGACGGCGATCATCGAAAAGTTCGACGGCGGGCCGGTGGGCGTCGGCACAATTTCCGCTTCGATCAGCGAAGAACGCGAATCTATCGAAGAGATCATCGAGCCGTACTTGATACAAATCGGCTTGCTCAATCGCACGCCGCGCGGACGTGTCGTAACGCGCGCGGCATACAAACATCTGGGAATTGCATCGCCCGTATCGCACGCCGAAACAAATGCGCTAGCGAGCTAAACGAATCGAGTGTTTTCAGTTGTTCGCGCAAAGTTGCGTTCGGCTGGAAGTTAAAATCTGCGCGCTGGAATTTTTCGGGTTTCGGTCACAAAGTATTACTCGTTGGCCGGATAAGAGATGCCGTAAGCGATGACGTGTGGAAGCGGATCGGGAGCCGCTTTTAGGCGAAAACCGTTTGCGGCATCACTTTGTTTTAAGGTTTATTTCCTGCCCTAATCGAGTCGCGCATATCCCGCACGGCGCGCTCTAAGCCTGTGAAGACGGCGCGCGCGATGATGTTGTGGCCGATGTTGAATTCCGAAATCTCTTCGATGGCTGCGACTGCGCCGATGTTTCTGTATGTTAGGCCGTGACCGGCGGCGACGCGCAAGCCGTATTGCCTTGCGAGCGCGGCGGCTTCGCGCAAGCGTCTTAATTCCTGCGCGGCTTTGAGCGTGCTTTCCGCGTGTGAAGCGCGCGAGCCGAGCGTGGCGTCCGCGTATTCGGCGGTGCAGAGTTCTATTTGCTGCGCGCCCGCTTCGTGCGCCGCTTCGATTTGTTGCGGCACGGGATCAATAAAAAAGCTCGGAATGATTCCGGCCTCGCGCAAACGACGCGCGGCGGCGCGCGACAAACTCAAATTCGCCTGCACGTCCAACCCGCCTTCGGTCGTTACTTCATTCGCGCTTTCCGGGACAAGCGTAACCGCATCAGGCCGCACGTCGAGCGCAATGCCGAGCATCTCTTCGGTGGTCGCCATCTCGACATTCAGATAAGTCGTGATGCTTTGCCGCAGCGCGCGCAAGTCCGCGTCCTGTATGTGGCGGCGGTCAGTTCTCAAATGCACAGTGATGCCGTCGGCTCCGGCCTGTTCGCAAAGCAGCGCCGCCGCAATCACGCTCGGTTCCGGCGCGCGTCTCGCCTGCCTCACGGTGGCGATGTGGTCTATGTTGATGTTAAGTCGAGCGTTCATATTATCGAGCGATAAAATTCAAGATTGATCTGGATTGTTCAAGGCAACTCATCGTTGCTGAAGCAACGCGTGCGCTAGAGTCTCTGTGTCGAACCCGTGAGTTCGGGCGCGGCGGCGGCAGCATCATGAGCGAAGGCTTCATCATTTCTATTTGAAACGCGTTTGGTTCCTTCGTGTTCAGTTGCGGCGCGGCGCGCGGCATTGATTGCCTTATCGTACATACCGCGTTTCGCTTGCTGGCGAAGCGTGCGCAGTTCCGTGAATCCGTGCAGTCCGCCGAGAAAACTGACGGTGCTGCCTTCATAGTCGTCCCAGCGCACGGCCTGCTCGCACAAACGAAGCCCTGCCAGATGCGCGATGTATAGCAACTCGACATCGAAGCCGAAGCGATCAATAACAGCGGCTTCGACGAGCGGACGGCAGACGTTCATGCGAAAGGCTTTGAAGCCGCACTGCGTGTCCCAGAAAGGCATACGGGTCGCAAGCTTCACGGCGAGATTAAAGACGCGCCCGCTTTGCTCGCGCTGCCATGGTTGATGAACGCCGATCAAACTACGATCAATGGCGCGCGAGCCGAACACGACATCATAGGTTCCCTGCTCAATCGGCAACACGAGTTTCGGCGTTTCCGTAATCGGTGTGGATAAATCCGCGTCGGAAAAAAGCGCCGTATTGCCGCGCGCAGCAAGCAAGCCCGTGCGCACAGCATGGCCTTTACCGCGATTCGGCGTGTTGCGAATCACTCGCGCCGGAACCTCGTGCTGAATGCTCGCAAAAGCTTCTTCGGCGACTTGCGTCGTATTGTCTTTTGAGCCGTCGTCAACAACAATCAATTCGCCGTCCCGCACATGCTCGTCCATGTATTGTAGAATCGTTTGCAGCGATTTGCCGAGCCTGCGCGCTTCGTTATAGGCAGGCACGATTATGGAGAGAGATGTCAGCATCGAATCGTCTTTCACAGCAAGCTCTTGTGCCGCTGGCCCACGCGCGGACGGCGGCGCACAGCGGCTTCTCTATGGTATATTCGGATTAAGCAAAGACGCACACAGTGCCTTTGCGCAAGCAAGATTTTGGAGCATAACATGAGCAGTAAATTTGGCATAGTTGCGGCTACGATCCTAGTCGCGGCGTCTCTTATCGGCGGCACTCTCGGCGGAGCAATGACGAATCGCGCGGCGGCCACCGCTGCTGCCACGCCGAAGCCCGCAGGCGACAACTCGCCCGCCGCCATCGAAGGCAACTACCGCGCGGCGATGGATGTCATTACGAACAACTATGCGGGCGAGGTCGATTACGGGCGCGCCACGCAGACCGCCATACAGGGAATGCTTTCGACCCTCGATCCGCACTCGACCTATTTCCCGCAAACCGAATTCACGAAGCTCAAGGAAGATCAAGACTCGCGCTTTTACGGCATCGGCGTCACCATTCTGCAACACCGCGACGGCGTTTATGTACAATCGCCTGTGCCTGATACTCCGGCGGCGCGCGCGGGGCTTCGCTACGGTGATCGCATCGTCGAAGTGGACGGCAAGGACTCGCGCGAATGGACGAGCGAGCAAGTCTCGAAGAACGTGCGCGGAGCGATGGGGACAAGCGTGCGTCTCAAGATCGAGCGCGCCGGTTCCGAAGCTCCTTTGTATTTTACAATCGTGCGCGCCGCCGTGCCGCTGCCTTCGATCAGCAATGCTTACATGATTCGTCCCGGCACGGGATACATAGGTCTGACGCGCGGCTTTCAACACACGACCGGCGACGAACTGCACGATGCGATTGTCGATTTGAAGAAACAGGGAATGCGCCAGATCATTTTGGATTTGCGCGGCAATCCCGGCGGCTTGCTCGATCAAGCGATTGACGTGGCAGGCGAATTTCTGCCGCGTGGACAAACGGTTGTTTCCGTGCGCGGGCGCGAATACTCGCAGCCTGCCGTTTATCGCTCGAAGGGGACAGACCCGGAAGATTTTCCGCTCGTTGTATTGATTAACCGCAACTCCGCTTCGGCTTCGGAAATCGTCGCGGGCGCGATTCAGGACAACGGGCGCGGACTTCTCGTCGGCGAAACAAGTTTCGGCAAGGCGCTTGTCCAACGCGTCTTTCAACTTCCCTTCGGCACGGGGCTGACGCTCACCACAGCCAAGTATTACACGCCCTACGGACGCTCTATCCAACGCGATTACTCGAACGGCTCGCTCTATGATTACTACGTCCGCCACGACACGGCAGACGAACCGCAGCCACGCACGCCGCGCACGCCCGGCCAAGCCATTCAACCAATCGCACAGCCGACGCCCGCGCCCAGCCCGCACCCGCCGACAGGCCCCGCCGTTCGCACAGCGGGCGGGCGCACCTTCTACGGCGGCGGCGGCATCACGCCCGACATAGACGTTAAGCAACCCGTCTTCACGCCCGCGCGCCTTCGTATCATGGAAGCGGCTTTTCAATTCACGCGCCAGCTTGCCGCCGGACAAATTCCCGGCCTCGAAAACTACCGCATCGAAAAAACAGAATACGAACACGCGCCGCGCGCGACTGATTATCCAGTTACGGATCGCGTCCTCGAAGCCTTCCGCGCCTTCGTCAAACGCGATGGCAATCTTGCACTCGAACCCGCGCAGATCGACGCCGAAGCCGACTTTACAAAGCTGCGCCTGCGCGAAGAAATCATCACCGCCGCTTATTCCACCGACGCCGGAGCGCGTGTGCTCCTTGACGGCGACCCGCAAACCCAGCGCGCCCTCGAAGCCATGCCCGACGCCAAACGCCTCACCGAAAGCGTCCGCAGCAATGCTTCTGTGAGTTAGACTTTTGAAATCTAAAGCTGTTACAAAGCGTGTAAGCTCTTTTCGTGCGTAACAACTGATCGTAACTTTTAATCAACCATTCTCACAATCAAGCATTTCAAATAATAAGTTTCCGGCACGCCAAACAGTACCGGATGATCGCGCGCCTGCATTCGCTTTTCAAGAAGTTGCACGCGGCGTTTCGCATCACGCGCGGATTCCGCAACGAGTTCGAGAAAGATGTCTTCCGATATGTGGTAAGAACAGGTGCAGGTAACGAGCGTGCCGTTCGGGTTCAAGAGTTTCATCGCACGCAAATTGATTTCTTTGTAGCCGCGCGCAGCAGATTTGACAGTCGCACGACTCTTGGCGAAGGCGGGCGGGTCGAGCACAATAGTGTCGAAGCGCTCGCGGGAGGTTTCCATTTCGCGCAGCGCGTCGAAGACGTTGGCTTCGCGGAATTCGACGTTGCGCGCGTCGTTTAATTTCGCATTGCGTTTGGCTTGCGCGACGGCGTCGGCGGAAATATCCAAACCGAGCACGCTGTCGCACGCGTGCGCGAGATGCAGCGCGAATGCGCCGTTGAAGGTAAAGCAATCGAGCGCGCGCCCGTGCGCAAAGCGGCTGGCGGCAAGACGATTTTCGCGCTGATCGAGAAACGAGCCGGTCTTTTGCCCGCCGAGCGGCGCAACCAGAAAACGCACGCCGTCCTGCACGATCTCGAATTCATCGACTGCCTCGCCGTAAACAAGTCCGGCGCGCAACTCCAAGCCTTCCAACTCGCGCACGCGCGCGTCGTTGCGCTCGATCACGGCGCGCGGCGCAAATTCTTCGACAAGCAATTCGACGAGCATTTCCTTAACGGCGTCGGTTCCCTGCGCGAGAGTTTGAAGCACGAACACGTCGTCGTAAACATCCACGATCAGCGACGGCAGCAAATCGCCTTCAGAATAAACGAGCCGGTACGCGTTCGTGTTCGCCTTGTAACTCGCGCGTCGCCGCATCGCTTCGCGCAGGCGTTTGCGCCACCATTCGCGGTCAATCTTTTCATCAGTAAGAGTCAAAAGTCGCAGAGAAATTTCCGAGCGGTCACTATAAATAAATTGGCCGACGAATTTCCCGCGCTCGTCGCGCACGCCCACAACCGCGCCGCCCGAAACGCCGTCAGCGTTCGTGATGTCGCTGCGGTAAATCCATAAATGACCGGCGCGGCGAACTCTCTCGGCTCCGCGCTTATTAACGGTAATGTGTTGGTTCATTTTTCCTTTGGCATTGAAGCCTTGCTTGTTTTTGTCGAATTGCGTTCCTGATGAAATATAAAGGAGCGCTATTCTTTCCGTCTTTCTATTCGGATGGCAAGTTGAGAAAGAGATTCCAGACAACAAGTTTGGTTTTAAGAATTAGAATTACTATTGACTTTAATCAAGCGAGACATTATGCTCCCGCGCAAGAGTCAAAGCATGAAAGATACTAATAAGCGACAGAACAACGCGGAAATTTTGCGCCAGAAGCTCGAAGCACGCGGCGGGCATTTGACGAAGCAGCGCGTCGCTGTCTTCGATTACCTGAGCCGTGTCGAGCACCATCCGACTGCCGACGAAATCTTCCTCGCGGTCAAAAGCAAACTGCCGCGAATCAGCCTCGCAACCATCTACAATAATCTGGAAACGCTCGTCGAATGCAATGCCGTTTCCAAGCTGAGTTACGGTGACGGCGCGGCGCGCTACGACATACGCACGGATCATCATTATCACACGCGCTGTTTGAAGTGCGGCAAGCTATGGGACTTGGATTCTGCGGAAGGCGCTGAAGCGTTGAAGCGCATCAAGCCGCAAAAGGGATTTGAAGTAAAGGATTACCGGCTGGAACTCTTAGGCCACTGCCGTGAGTGCCGCCGGTAATATTTTTTTTTGCGAAACGATGTTTACCGAACACACGGAGGAACTTGTATGAGTGACGAAAAGATGAACGAAAAAAATGAGGGCGCGACGAACACGAAGCCCAGCGAGCGTGATAAACCGCAGCCGGAGTTGACCAACCGGCAGGGACACCACATTTACGATAATCAAAACAGCCGCACCATCGGTGATCGTGGCCCGACGACGCTCGAAAATTATCAGTTTCTAGAGAAGATCAGCCACTTCGACCGCGAGCGCATTCCAGAGCGCGTCGTTCATGCGAGAGGCGCGGGCGCGCACGGCTACTTCGAGGCTTACGGCACAATCGGCAGCGATCCGGCGAGCAAGTACACGCGCGCCAAGTTGTTTCAGGAAAAAGGAAAGCGCACGCCCGTCTTCGTGCGTTTCTCGACCGTGATTCACGGCGGCACATCGCCCGAAACAGCGCGTGACCCGCGCGGCTTCGCCGTCAAATTCTACACAGAGGACGGCAATTGGGATTTAGTCGGCAACAATTTGAAAGTATTTTTTATTCGTGACGCGATCAAGTTCCCGGATGTTATTCACTCGCTCAAGCCAGACCCCGTGACGAACAGACAAGACCCGAACCGCATCTTCGACTTTATGAGCCTGACGCCCGAATCAATGCACATGCTGACGTTTCTTTTTAGTCCGCGCGGCATTCCCGCCAACTACCGCGAGCAGGAAGGCGCGGGCGTCAACACGTACAAGATGTACAACATGGAAGGCGAAGGCGTGCTCGTTAAGTATCACTGGATTCCGAAGCAGGGCGTGCGTTCGCTAACGCAGGCGCAGGCCAACGAAATACAGGCGACGAACTTTAATCATGCGACGCAGGATTTATACGAAGCCATCGAGCGCGGAGATTTCCCGGAATGGGAATTTCAGATTCAGGTGATGTCGGACGACGAGCACACGGAGTTGGATTTTGATCCGCTCGACGACACGAAAACATGGCCGGAAGATCAATTCCCGATGTTGCCCGCAGGCCGCATGGTTCTGGACAGAAACCCGTCGAACTACTTTGCGGAAGTCGAACAAGTCGCCTTCGGCACGGGCGTCCTCGTTGACGGACTTGATTTCTCGGACGACAAGATGCTGCAAGGCCGCACGTTCTCTTACTCCGACACGCATCGTTACCGCGTCGGGCCTAATTATCTGCAACTGCCTGTCAACAGTCCGCAAAAACACGTTGCGACCAACCAGCGCGACGGACAGATGACGTACAACGTGGACGGCAACGAAGCGGGCGGGAATCCGCACATCAACTATGAGCCGAACAGTCGCGGCGGCTTGAAGGAAGCTCAAGGGTCTGGCAAGTCGCACACGCCTTACGTCGAAGGCAATGTGGTGCGCCAGAAGATCAGCCGGACAAACGATTACAAGCAGGCGGGTGAGCGTTACCGCGTGATCGAGGATTGGGAACGCGATGACCTTATCAACAATCTGGTGGGAGCGCTCAAGCAGTGCAACAGAGACATACAGGAGCGCATGGTCTGGCACTTCTCGCAGTGCGATAAGGATTACGGACAGCGCGTGGCAGACGGCATCGGCGTCAAGGTCGAGGACATTAAACCCGAAAGCATCGGCCTTAATGCTGACGGAACGGCGATGAAGAACGAAAAGGCAATGGAAACCGCACGGGGCTAATTCTAATTCTCTGCTGAACAGCAACGGCGTCCGAAGTCTAAGCAAACTTCGGACGCCGTTTTACTGGGAGCAAGGCGTTGAGTCACAGCCAATGCAATGTTAAGTTAATTATCGGATAAATTGCCTCCAGCTTTAGCTGGAGGGTACAAGCAAGAGAGAGTGTGGCTTTAGCCAAACGGTTCGGCTAAAGCCTCTAATACTTAGCTTACCTCTTCCACTAGCTAAAGCTAGGGGCAATTCAAAGAAATCTAAACACTTAAATTACAAAGCACTAATCGGGCGCTGTGAATGCTAAACCGTATAAAGCTCTTCGAGGAATTGTAAATTCATAGCGCGCACTTTTTGCGAATCGTAGGAAGCGAGGCACTCGATTAACTTTTCGACTGCCGCCGGATCGAACTGCGTGCCTGCGCCCTCGCGCAGTCTGGCGATGGCTGTTTCCTGCGGCAAATGCTTGCGGTAAGGACGGTCGCTCATCATCGCATCATACGCATCGACGACGGCAACGATGCGCGCGCCGAGCGGAATCGCTTCGCCTGCCAGACACGACGGATAGCCGCCGCCGTTCCACCATTCGTGATGATGCTTGACGATGCCGTGAACGATTTCCAGATGCGGTATGCTGCGCACGGCCTGTTCGCCGTAATCGACATGGAGGCGCATCGCGGCGGTTTCTTCGGGCGTCAGGCGTCCGGGCTTGCGCAGGATTCCTTCCGGGACGCCGATCTTTCCAATATCATGAAGTAGCGCGCCGAGTTTGAAGTTCATCGCTTCCGATTCCGTAGCACCAAAACGCTGCGCGACGGCTTCCGTTAAATCGACCATCATGTTGGAATGCTCACCCGTGTAACTGTCCTTGACGGCGAGCAAGGAAATCAGCGCCTTCACAGTCGAGATAAGCGACTGCCGCGCCTCTGTTTCAAGCACGCGATTGCGTTCCCTGATGCCGCTCATCACGAGCACGTTGTCGATGACGTTCAGAAGTTCGGAGTGACCGAAGGGCTTGCACAAATAAGCGGCGAGGCCTGCTTCGAGCAGTTCGCGTTGTTCCGCTTGATTGCCCGTGCGCGCGGTCAGCATGATAACGGGCGTGTGCCGCAAATGCTGTTCAGCGCCGTTCGATAATTTGGCGAAGACTTCCCTGCCGCTCATGCCGGGCATCATGTAATCGAGCAGTATCAGATCGGGGCTCAGTTCGCGCGCCAATTGCAAGCCTTCTCGCCCGCTGGCTGCGCCCGCAAAGCGATAGCCCGCCCGCTCCAAACTAATGCGGCCAAGCTTCAGGAGCGACGGATCATCGTCGATGAAGAGAATGAGTTTAGTTGTATTTTGATTTGTGCAAGACATCGCTTTCCATCCCGATTATCGTCCCGTGTTATGGCCTGAACGGAAAGCCGCGTGCTCCCGTTTCTGCCAGATGGTTATGTGCGATGAGGTATGCTAGCCTGACGCGCTCGCGTTTCTTCGCGGGGCGGCGAACTACAGAAACATGATAGCGCGGGCATCTTCCTTCGAGCCGCAACGGGAGAAGGGCTTTTGTTTATTCAACTCACACAAAGTAATTGAATAATCGAAGACACCGAAAGCGAGTATAGCGTAAAATATCGAAACGCATCAACGACTGTTTTCCTTTTGGGATTTCAGACGGTAAAGTACGCGGCTGATACTTCGTCTGGATTGTGGAGCGAGAAAAAAATTGACACAGGAAATCAAGCAGCGCCTTCAAGGTGAATTAGAAGAACTGGAAACGGAACTGCGCATACATTTGCCGAAGCAAATCAAACTCGCGCTGGAGTTCGGCGATCTGCGCGAGAACGCGGAATACCGCGCCGCGCTTGACCGTCAAGAGATTGTGCGCGCGCGCATCGGGCAGTTGCGCCAGCGCCTGAGCGAAGTTTCGTCGATTGATTTATCGAAGGTGCCGCACGGACGCGCCGCCTACGGTTCGACGCTCGTGCTTTATGACGGAGAGCGCGATGAGGAAGTAACGTACAAACTCGTCACGCCGGAAGAAAGCGATCCGCACGGCGGCTTGATTTCCACTACCTCGCCGGTCGGCAAAAGTTTAATGGGCAAGGAAGAAGGCGATGAAGTCGTTGTGCGCACGCCCGCCGGTGCGCGCACGTTTGAAATTCGCAGCCTTCTCACGATTCACGATAAAGCGCCGGAAGGTTAAACGCGTGGATTACGCAAAACCAGGTTCTGTTGATATAAGTTGCCACTAGCACAAGCCAAGTGGACGAATGCTTGATAAATTGTTCGGCTTTAGCCAAAATAGATTCGGCTAAAGCCTACAATCTACCAGCTTCATTGATCCACTAGCTGAAGCTAGTGGCAACTGAAGACTCATCACTTATGTTAATAGAAAATGAGAAGTAGTCCAAGCAGAGCCAGACAATACAACCGGCAAGCCTTCAATCGTTTCATCGAAGGCTTGCCGGTAAATCTTTGTCGTTCGATTCGAGTGTAACTTTATTTAACTGCGCGCCGCTGCTGCTTTTTGCTGCTGATTTTTCTTTTCCGCTTCCATGCGCGTGCCTAACTCGTCGATCAATTCCTTGCTCAAGACCTTGCGCGCGCTCTTGAACATTTCATCTTCTTCTTCTTCGACGTGGTGCTCGACATTTTCTTGCAACACTTTTAATTTCGCCGTCCACTGCTCCGTATCGACGGGCGTCGTGGTCAATTCTCCCAAAAGGATTTTGACTACGTGATGCTCCTCGACACCTTCGAGCGTAATGTCGCGCGTCTCAGCCTCTTTTTTCAGCACCGGATAAAAGATCGTTTCCTCTATGTGCGCGTGGATTTCGAGTTCTTCCTTGAGTTGTGCAAACAGTTCGTGGCGCGTTTTGACGGCGCGTTCGGTCGTCGGCTCCAATTTCTCGAAAATGCCTGCGACGGTTTTGTGGTCGTGTTTCAATAGTTCAAAAGCGTTCATGTCTTCTCCTTAAAATGTGGCGAGTGTTGTGCGCTTGCACGATAAACATACGTGCGTGAATGTGTGCCTGATCGTCAATCAATTATAGTGCCAACGCGATTGTTTCACCTTATGATATTCATAATGTATCGCAGCACAGTTAATAGTGTATCGCGGCGTACAGTGTGAAAGCTGCGGGAGCCTTATCCTTGACAAGCTGTCCGGCTCATTTCTATCATGCTCTGTTTTGATTGTTCGCAGAAATGCGTGTCAGCCTGTTTTATTATCAACCGGGAGAAAACCTAAAAGTGATGGGGGCGAGCATCGGGCGCGGCGCAAAGCGTATCATCGATTGGATGGTGCGCTGGCTCGCCTACGGCCACGTTAATCCGAACGTATTGACGATTATCGGCGTTGCAGTCAACGTGCTGTGCGGATTGCTGTTCGGCTTCGGCTATTTTTTCTGGGCTGGAATTATTCTGATCGTCGCTAATCTCTTCGACATGCTCGACGGGAGCGTTGCGCGTTTATCTGGCCGCGTGACGCGCTTCGGAGGCTTTCTCGATTCGTCGCTCGACCGCCTTTCGGACATGGTGATCTTCGTCGGCGTACTCGTTTTTTACGCGCGCGATACGGAGTTTCATTCGACGCTCGATGTTTTTTTAACGGGCGCGGCCTTGATGGGTTCCGTGATGGTGAGTTACACGAGCGCGCGCGCCGAAAGCTTGATTCCGAAGTGCGACGTGGGTTTTTTGCGCCGCCCGGAACGCGTCGTGCTATTGATTATCGGCGCGCTTTCGACGCATCCGGGTTCAACTAATATGTTTGCCAACCGTATGCCCGCAGTGCTCTGGATTCTCGCCGTCGGCTCGCTCTGGACGTTTACGCATCGCATGTATCACACATGGCGCGAAGTCAACAAAGTCGAGGCCGCGCAAAGCGAAAAAAACACGGCAGAGGATGCCGCTTCCAACGCATCTAAAATCGGCGGAACGGAGACGGGCGTAAAACCGGACTTCGCGCGCTGAAGCCGCGTGATTTTTTGGATCATACGATTTCTATTACTATTTCTTCTTGCGCTCTTTTTATTCAATCTTCGAGGTGAATGGAAAACGATGACTGTTGTTTGCCCGTGTTGCGGCCATGAGTTTGCGGGGAATTTGTATGCGGGCTGCACGGCGTGCGGCGCGCGTGCCGTCGGCGAACCTCTTTCCCGCCCGCTGCGCGAACTGCCGTCTTACATACCTGCGTTTTTTGCTTGCGTCACAGGCGCGCTGCTGCTCGCAATCCTCATTGTAAGCACGATCACGGCGCAACTCGAACACGGCTCGCTTTTTCACACAAGTTTTTCAGCTCTCGCTGACGCTGCCGAAACAGCCGCGTGGCGCATCAAATACGCCGCGTTGCCCGCGAGCATCGCCGCTTTGTGGATAGCGCTGCGCACACAGGCGCGCGTGCGGCGTTTTCCGTTGCGCTTTGCCGGTACACGCTTGGCACACGCAGGAATCGCAGGATCGGCGCTCGCGCTGTTATTGATCGCGGCATCCATCGGCGTCACAGTGCCGGAACGCCTTCGCCGCAGGCAGTTGGGAATCACTGCCGCTTCAAACGCGCAACTCTGGACGATTAACCGCGCGCTGCTTAAATATCGCGCGCAGTCCGGCACGTTCCCGATGGACTTACATGATTTGCAGCAGTTACCAGACAACGACGGCTCAATCGCCGCCGCGCTTGCTGCCGTCGATCCGAACGGCAACGGATACAAGCCGACATCCGTTCAAGCTCGTTTGCCGAAGCGCGTGCGTTCCCTGCGCGGCGCGGCGCTTCGCACAATCAGCGCGACGAACGTAAATGATCTGCCCGACGAAGGACTTACCTTTACCAACTACGAATTGACACTGCCCGGCGCGGACAAAATTCTCGGCACCGCCGATGACGTGACGATGCGCGACAGCGTTATCATAGAGCCTTCCAAGCCTTCCCGCAGTTCTGCCGCGACGCTTTCTTCAAGCGATGCGAGCGCGCCGTAAAGGACATCGACGCATGTCTTTTATCAGCCGTTTCCTGCGAAAAAAAACAGAGAATGACGCGGGGCGCGTGGCGCGTCTGCTGCGCACGGGGCGCATTGCCGAGGGCACCGTCTTCGACATTAGCGACGACGACGCGCCCGATGCCGCCGCGCAGATTTTCTACACATACACCATCGGCAGCATGGACTACGAATCATCGCAACTTCTGAGCGAAGAACAGCGCCAGCAAAAATCGAACTACAAGCCAGGCACGCGCATCACCGTTCGCTACGATCCGCGTCAGCCCGGCAATTCCGTCGTAGTATAACCAAGAAAGTATTCTCCTGATTTTATGTTCCGTAAAATTCTCATTGCCAATCGCGGCGAAATCGCTGTGCGCGTGGCGCGTGCGTGCCGTGATTTGGGCATCTCGCCGGTAGCCGTTTTTTCGGAAGCAGACCAGACGGCGCTGCATGTAAGAATGTGCGACGAAGCTTACGAAGTAGGCGCGGCGGCTTCTGTGGAAAGCTATTTGCGCATTGATCGTATCATCGACGCGGCAAAAAAAAGCGGCGCGGAAGCGATTCATCCGGGTTATGGATTTCTCGCCGAGAACGCGGATTTTGCGCGCGCCGTTCGAGATGCGGGCTTAACTTTTATCGGCCCTTCCGCAGAAGCGATGGATTTGATGGGGTCGAAGACGAGCGCGCGTCGCGTTGCCATCGAAGCGGGCGCGCCCGTCGTTCCCGGCACAACCGAACCGCTCACGTCTCATTCAGAAGCGCTTGAAATCGCCGCCAGCTTTGGTTATCCGGTGATGCTGAAGGCTTCTGCGGGCGGCGGCGGCAAAGGAATGCGGCTCGTCAAAAGCGCTCATGAAATGCCATCGGCCTTCGAGACGGCGCAAGCGGAAGCGGCGGCGGCATTCGGCAACGCTGAAATCTATCTCGAAAAAGCCATCGAGCGTCCACGCCACATCGAAATCCAAATCTTCGCGGACAGGCACGGCAACGTCGTGCATCTGGGCGAGCGCGAATGCTCTATCCAACGCCGCCACCAGAAGGTAATCGAGGAATGCCCTTCACCGATAGATGATGCGGAGTTGCGCGAACGCATGGGCGAATCGGCGGTGAAAATCGCCAGTCGCGTGAACTATACGGGCGCGGGTACAATCGAATTCCTCGTGGCAGATGCGACGCGCGATTTTTACTTTTTAGAAATGAACACGCGGCTGCAAGTCGAGCATCCGGTCACGGAACTCGTGACGGGCTTCGATCTCGTCCGCGAGCAAATCACAGTCGCCGCCGGAGCCGCGCTTTCCTTCACGCAAGCGGATGTCGTCTGGCGCGGCCACGCCGTCGAATGCCGCGTTTATGCCGAAGACCCTGACAACAATTTTTTGCCTGCGCCCGGAAAAATCAATCATCTGCGCGTGCCAGCAGGCGCAGGCATACGCGACGATGGCGGCGTCGAGCAGGGAGCGGAAGTTTCCATTTACTATGATCCGATGATCTCGAAACTCGCCGCGTGGGGACGCACGCGCGGCGAAGCGATTGATCGACTGCGCCGCGCGCTCGACGAATATTCCGTCGGCGGCATTAAAACGACGCTTCCCTTTTTCCGTGAGATTGTGCGCGACACAGAGTTTATCGAAGGCCGACTCGATACGGGATTCATCGAACGCTTTTTCGAGCGCCGAAACACACAACGTGACGCACACGCTGATGTTGATAATAGTTCTGTTGCCGGAGCAGACGAACCGCAGCGCCGCGATATGGCGATCATCGCCGCCGCTCTCGATTACACTTTCGCGCGCGAAGGAAATTCGATTGCATCGCCGCACGCCGCTTCAACTTCTCTTCCTCAAAAACCGGAAGAAAGCCGCTGGCGCATGGCCGGGCGCATCGCGCTGCACAACTCCTAAAACTTAAAACGAAGCTTCGCCGCAAAACACTAAATCCTTTGTGCGCTTTTCATCGTTCGATGAAGGCAATGAACACGAAATGAAACTTATCGCAGACATCGCAGGGCAATCGCATGAAGTAAATATTGAGCGTAACAATGACGAGCCGACGCGTTTCGTCGCCGTCGTCGATGGGCG
>JBPCOJ010000037.1:0-17376 GCA_051000345.1 Pyrinomonadaceae bacterium
AAATTGCGCGATGCGTTTCAGAACGAAAAAAGCGTTGTGCCTGCATATTATTTGTTTGATGCGGAAGGCAAGTTGAAGAGTTTTGCGGCGGGCGAAAGCGGGCTGGATTTCCTTGCCTCGGCGATTGATCGCACGCTGCAAGCGACATCAGGCGCGAAGCCGGACACTAAGAGCGCTTAACAAAAATCAAGAGAGCATCGAAATAATTAGGGGCAGTGGCTTGTCCCTAATTATTTCGGATTGTCGTCCACGCCAATGAATATTTAGAAGGACGCTTGCAGTTGCGTGACAATGTATCGCAGCAGCAATAGTGTAAGCGTAATCGAGCCGACAAGCAGCGCGAGCAGAAACAACATGATGAGGCCGACGAAAATCCAGTCGCTCGTTCTTCCCTTTTTCGCGTCCGCCGCCGAAACAGTCGCGCGCCGCCGCAGCAGATTGATGTTTCTGATGTTCGGCTTCCACCACGCGCCGAACGCATCGCCGAGCCAAGGCACAAGCCCGACGATAAAATAAATGGCGATGTTGAGTCCCATGCGCAGCAGCGTGATCTTCGACACGCGATAGCGCACGGCAGAAGCCATCACATAAAACGCGACAAGCGAAGTCGCCGTGTCGCCGATGCCGGGAACCAAATCGATAATCGCGTTCAGGCCGAAGCGCCAGCCCAAGCCCGGAATGCGAAACTGATTATCCATCCAGCGGCTTAACTGTTCGAGACTTTGCTCGACCTCGACAGAATGGCGTCCCTGTGCGCTTCTAGCGCTTATCGCTTCACTTTTTTCCATACATACTTTAATTGAGCCTTGCGCGCTTCTTCTTTAACGAATACGCGTCATCTGCTGCCAGAAGAATTTGCCTAGACGCGCGAATTTGTTGCGCTGCTGCTGCTGCTGTTGCGCGCCGCTCTTTGCTGTGTCTGTATTAAGGCCGAGCGACTCCGCAAGGTGCGGATCGGGCGGCGCGATGTCTTCGTCGCCATGCTTTTCCGCGAGCCAGCGCGAAAGGGTACGCGCGAGTTGCCGCTTTTCGGCGGGCGAGGCTTTGGCGAAAAACGCATCGCGCAAATCAATTAATTCCGCAATCTCGAAACGATTCGCCGCATAGTAATCGCCGAGCGCCGCGAAGAATTTTTCATCGCCCATCTGACGCCGCAACGCCGCGAACATCAGCGCTCCCTTGCTCGTGACAATCGCCGCATACTGAAAAAAGTTGCGATACTCGCGCGCCGCACGCACAGCCGTCGAATCTTCGCCGCCGAAGGTTCGATAGATTCTGTAGACGCCGCGCAGTTGATCGTCGAGCGCCGCAGCCGCGCGCGCTTCGCCGTGTGCTTCCTGATAGTAGGCAAGCGCAGACCAATTCGCCAGCGCTTCATCGAGCACGGGCGTGCGTTCGGGATCATTGCCGACGACTTCGCCCCACCATTGATGCGCGATTGTATGCGCCACAGTCCATTCCAAACTGTCTTCGACGGACGCTCTCTGCTCGCGGATTAACTCCGGCAGATTCCTCATCGCGGGCTGGTCGAAATCGACGTAGAAGGCGCTTGCAATAACGCCGAACCCGGCGAACTCCGCGCTTCCCAATCCGGCGACGAGCGGCGCATCCACCACGCTGATCGTTCGATACGGCATTTCGCCGAAGCGCGCGTTAAAGATGCGCACGGCATCGGCGGCGGCGGACAGAGCGCGACGCGCGACTGTTTCATGCTCGGTCATGTAAACGGCGCGCACCCGCACTTTGCCGACAACCCGTTCCGTCGAACGCAAGTTGCGCCCGGCGACGAACGCAAAGTTTCGCAAGTCTTCACCCGCAAACTCATGCGCGATATTTGAAGTCGTGTTTGAAGTCGGCACGCTTGAGTTCACGGCTTTTGAATCCGATGTTTTTGAACTTGCCGCCTTTTCCGAATGTCCTGAATTATCGCTTGCGAGTTCGGCGACGGAAGCGAAGATTGCGATGTCATTCGGCGCTTCGATGCGAACGCGGTAATCTGCAACATCAGTGTAAAGCATATCGCCGATGCTCGGTTCCACTTTGCGATGCCAATCGCCGCTTATTCGCGCCGCCAGCACAGGATAAGCGGAGCCTAGCAGCATCACTCCGCGCGAGCGAAAGTTTATGTCGCGGGCGCGCCGCAATTCGCGCGTGCGCCGCAGCGCGGCATCCACCTGTCCGAGAACGTGCGCGAGCAAGCCTGTTTCGTCCGGGTCGATTTCGGGAACGCTGCCCGTGAAGTTAATGAGCACGTCAATGCTTGCGCCCACCGCAATTGGTTCGCGCAGATTAACGCGCAACGTCGTCGCGCGATCATCGAGGAAGAAAGCGAGCGGCGCATTCGTCGCGGCATCGCGCACTTCCGTCACGTCCGTGCGCGGCTCATTTGAAACCGACGGCGGCTGCGGTTCACTGTTGCCATTATTGCCGCTGCTGTTGTTGCTGCTCATATCGCGCGAATTATTATTGCTGCTGTTGTCGTCGCCGCGCGCGTTTGAGTACAGGTGAAAATAGAGAACCCCCGTCGCCTGATCGTCTTCATTGACCCAGTGCAGTTGCTCGCTTCCCGTAAAGGTGCGCTTGTCGAAATCGAGCGCGAAAGCAATGTCGTAGCTTGTGCGCGTGGAGGCAACGCTTTGTGTCGGCTGTTTGCCGGATGCGTATTTGTGGCGCGGCAAGCCGGACGCCGATGTAACGAAAGGCACAGTGGAGAACGCGCCGAACACGAGCGCCGAGACAAGGCACAGCGTTATCGCGCGGCGCGCTTTTTTTTGTTGCCGGACAATGTGCTTCAAGGCGCTGCTCGCTTTCGTCCGGGCGCAGTGCTCTTTGCGGCGGGCGCTGTTTTGGAAGACGGCACAGCATTACGCGCTTTGCCGCTTAAGGCATTGCGCGCTTCGTTGTTTTCGGTAATGGTAACGCGACGAATCCTATCGCCGCGCGCGATTCGGTCAACGACGTCCATGCCTTCTAAGACGCGCCCGAAGACCGTGTAGCCGCCGTCCAAATGAGGCTGCGGCGAATGCGTGACGAACCACTGCGAGCCGCCCGTATCCTTGCCTGACAAAGCCATCCCGACTGCGCCGCGATCATAAGCCGCTTCGTTTATCTCGCAGCGAATCTGATAGCCCGGCCCGCCGTTGCCGTCGCCGCGCGTGCGGTCGCCGCCCTGAATGACGAAGTTAGGCACGACGCGATGAAAGTCCGTGTTGTCGAAAAATCCGCGACGCGCCAACTGCACAAAACTATCAACCGTCAGCGGCGCATCGTTCGGCAAAAGATCGAGCGTGAAGCTTCCCTTATCCGTCGTGACAAAGGCGCGCACGAGTTTGCCGCTGCGTGCGAGCGCGCGCGTGTAATCCGCAATGGTATTGCCCGTCGCAACTGTGCCGATGCGAGCGGAGTAATCTCCGGCGTTGTTTGCCTTGAGAAGCGCGACGGCGCGACGACGCAGCAGATGATCCGGCGATGCAAGCGCCATCTTAATCGCGTCGTTGGCGAAGTTCGTTTTCTGTTTTGCCAGCGCGTCGAGAATGGCAAGCGCGGCATCATTCATTTCGTCGCGCATCGCTATTGGCAGCGACGCCGCAAGGCTGCGCCCGTTTGTTTCGTTCGGCGCAACGGCAGCAGTCGCCGCAGTCGCACTAGCGGTAGTCGCAGCGTCGCCCAAAAGTTCGGCGGCGGCGGCGCGCACCAATACGTCTTTGTCATTTAGGTGGCGGCGCAATTCTTCGGTCAAGTCATTGGGCTTAAAAGCTGCGAGCGCGCGCAGGACATCCGGCACCGCGACGGCGGACGTGTCGGCATCGTCGAGCCATGAGCGAAGAATGGTTTGGGCTTCGACCTGCAAACCGACGGCGCTGTTGCCGGAGTCCGCGTTCGTGAGCTTGGCGAGTTCCGCAAGTCCTTGGCTAAGGCCGGACACGGCACGCCAATCTTTCAAAATTTTAGTGCGCAGCTGTTCGTCTGCAAGTTCGTTAAAGGGCTGTTCGCGTATGTAAGCTGTGGGAGCGATATGCGCGAAGGCGATTTCAATTTCCGGCGCGCGAAAATTTTCGGCTTCACGCATCCCGCGCAAGAAAGCCAACGCACGCGCGTCGTTTGTTTTATCGAGCACGCGTCCGAGCGTCGTTGCAATCTCTAATAATTCGTTTGCTTGCTGCGGATGCGAAATGCCGCCCGCGCGCGCTGTTCGATAAAGCGCCAAGAGAGAATCCGCGCGCGGCACGAGAACCGTTGCGGCGCGCGCATCCTTTAGCGAGCCGAGCGCGCGAATGGCGCTGACACGCACGCGCTCATCCGTGTCGCTCACGCTTTTGTTCGCCAGCGCATCGAAGGCCGGTTGATCTTCGGCTGCGCCGAGCGCGCGCGCGGCGTTGGCGCGCACCACTGCATCCCCATCCTGCTGCAACAATTTGCGTAATTGATCCGTTGCGTCCTTCGCGCGCAGGCGTGCCAGCGTGTTCGCAGCATCGGCGCGAACGCGTGCGTCGCTGCTGGAGAGAAACGCAGCGATGCGCGATCCGGCATTCGCGGGACGCGCGCGCAACACGGCAGTCAAGCCAGCGAGCAAGACGGCGCGATCCGGCTGCGCGGCGCGGCTCGATTCATTTGCCAGCGCTTCTAAAATCGCGTCGCCGAGAATGCGTGCGCGCGCTTCTTCCGTCTTCGGCAAGGCGGCGGCAATTTTGCCGAGCGCTTCAATCGCGCGCGCGCGCACTTCGCTTGTCGTGCTCGATGTGGAAGCGTGCAGTGATTCGATTAACACATCAGCGCCCGCCGCCGATTCAGTTTCGCCGAGCGCAAATGCCGCCATCGCTTTTACATTCGCGTCCGCATCGCCGCGCAGCAAAGAGCTGAGCGAAGCCACCGCGCGTTCATCGCCGATGCGTCCGGCAGCGAGCGCGGCGCGGCGACGCACAAGCGCGGATTTGTCCGTCAGCAATGCCAAGAGGTTTGCGTCCCAACGCCGCTCGTCTTCGGCGCGCACAATGCGCATCATCACAGGCAACGGAAGCGGGTTTGATAAAACTTGCCGCGAAGAAGTTTTTGCCGCGCGTCGCGGCGTGGTTAATCGCGTGTTTTGACCGAAGCTTTCCGGCGCGAACAATAACACCGCCGCGCAGAAAAGCGAGGCAAGAAATCGAGCGCGGAAAGCAGCGCGCGCGGGCGCGGCGGAAAAGTTTTCTGTATGTAAAGTTATGCGCATGGTGTTAAAGGGGAGACTTGGTCGATTGATAATAACACGGCGTCCGGCACTAGCGCGGCGCGCCTTTGCCGGAGACGAGTTAAAAGCAAAGCCGATTGAAACGAGAGTTTATTTGCCGAGCAATTCGACTTCCACCAGCACGTCGTAAAATGTTGCGCCGCCGCCCATGTCCGTCAAAGCCTGTGAAGTTAATTGATTGATGTTCGTTTTTCCGGGAGAAAGTTTGTTCCACCAGACGGAAGGCGAAACGACGACTCCTTCGCGCGCGCGCGTTGATACGACGGCGGAAAGTTCGCACCAGCCGCGTTCGTTGAAGAGACGCACGGCATCGCCGTCTGTTATTCCACGCGCGGCGGCGTCCGCCGGATGAATCTCGACGAACGGGCGCAATTCCTGACGCAGTTGCTTCGGCAGATTGGCGAACGTCGAATTGAGAAAGGCGTGCGCCGCAGGGCTAATCAGCGCGAGCGGATATTTCGCGGCAAGCTTTGGCGAACTCGCCCTCGATTCGCGCGGCGGAACAAAGTCCGGCACGGCGGGCAAGTTCAACGCTTCGAGTTGCGCGGAGCGAAGCTCGCACTTGCCGGAAGCAGTCGGGAAATCCCCTTGTGCAAACGGCGCGAAAATTTCCGGCACGTTCAAGCGCATCCAGCCGTTTTCGCGCAAGGCTTCGAGCGTAATGCCTGATAGCGCCGGATCATCGAGCGAGAGTGCTTGCCGCGCCATGTCTTCGTCGGAATCCTGCAAGCACGCGTCTATGAAGTTCAGGCGCGCGGCCAATTCGCGGAAAACCTGCGTGTTGCACTTTGCTTCATGGAGCGGCTCAATCGCACGCTCGTTGATCGTGAGATACAGGTGACCATAAGCTTTGTGCAAATCGAATTGTTCGAGCTGCGATGTGGCGGGCAGCACGATGTCCGCGTAGTCGCATGTGTCGGTCATAAAAAGTTCGTGGACGACTGTGAACAAGTCTTCGCGCTTGAGGCCTTCGATGACCTTCGATTGGTCGGGCGCAATCGCCGCAGGGTTCGAGTTGTAAACATAAAGCGCGCGCACGGGCGGAGCGATTGTTTTCGTCAACACTTCGCCGAGCGCGGACATATTAAGCACGCGCGGGTTTGGTGTCGGCATTAAATCGGGACGTTCGAGCGCTTGGTAATTAAGCGGATAAGTTCCGCTTGTCGAAAGCAGTATGCCGCCCGCCGCTTCACGCCATGCGCCGACGACGGCGGGCAAACAAGAGACGGCGCGCACAGCCATGCCGCCGCCCGCGTGCCGCTGCATTCCGTAATTAATGCGAATCACGGCGGGCTTGCGTGTCGCATAAAGACGCGCGAGACGCGTGATGGTGTCCGCGTCGAGGCCGCAGATTTCGGCGACGCGCGCGGGTGCATACTCACTCGCGCGCTGCCTCAATTCGTTCGCGCCAATGGTGTACTGTTCGAGATAATCCGCGTCTTCGAGATGCTCCGCGAAGATTACGTGCATGAGTCCCAAAGCAAGCGCGGCGTCTGTGCCGGGCAAGAGGGCGATATGTTCGTCGCATTGATCGGCGGTGCGCGTGCGGCGCGGGTCAATGGCGATGACGCGCGCGCCGCGTGATTTTGCTTCCAGAATATCAGGCCACAAATGCACGTTGGCGGAAAGCGTGTTGGTTCCCCAGAGCAGAATTAGATTGGCGTCCTTGAATCGTTCGGGGTCTGTGCCGACGCTTGCGCCGACGATGGATTTGTATCCGGCAACGCCCGCTGCCGCGCAGATCGTGCGGTCTAATTGCGACGCGCCGAGCTTGTGAAAAAAGCGCCTGTCCATCGCCTGCGACTGCACGAGTCCCATCGTGCCGCAATAACTGTAAGGCAGAATTGTTTCCGCGCCTTCGCTCGATGCAGCGAGTTCACGAAAGCGCCCGGCGATTGTGTCGAGCGCTTCGTCCCAGCTTATTCTTTCAAAGATTCCTTCGCCCTTCGCGCCCGCGCGCCGCAAAGGAGTTTGAATGCGATCCGGGCTGTGCGTGCGCTGCTCGTAGTTGGCGACCTTCGTGCAGAGAAATCCGCGCGTCACCGGATGCGCGGCATCGCCCGCGACCTTCACGGCGCGCCCGTTCTCCACCGTCACGATCATCGCGCAGGTGTCCGGGCAATCGTGCGGGCAGGCGGCCTTAACGAGGCGTTGCCCGCCGCGCTGTGCTTTACTACGGCCTTCGTTATCTGCTTCGATTTTGTTCATCGTTTGAGCCATAATGTTTTTGAAGCGAAACAGATGATAAACTTTTAATCGGATGTTGACAAAACTATCGGCGGCTCTGTGAAAGCAACGAAAGCAGCGGTGTTCGTGGAAAGCAAAACAAAAACTAAATTGCTGCGTCGCATGGGCGAGGCAATCAGTGATTTCGGGATGATCGAAGACGGCGACAGGGTGATGGTCTGTCTCTCCGGCGGCAAGGATAGCTATACGCTGCTCGATTTATTGCTCGATGTGCGGGAGCGCGCGCCCGTTTCGTTTGAACTGCTCGCCGTTAATCTGGATCAAAAACAGCCGGGATTTCCGGCGGAAGTTTTGCCCGCTTATCTGCGCGGCAAACAAGTTCCATTTCGCATTGTGGAACAGGACACGTATTCGATTGTGAAGCGCCTTGTGCCGGAAGGCAAAACGTTTTGCTCTGTGTGCTCGCGTTTGCGGCGCGGGATTCTTTACAACATCGCAGTCGAAGAAAAATGCACGAAGATTGCGCTCGGTCACCACGCGGACGACATTATCACGACGTTTCTGCTCAACGCATTTTTCGTCGGCAAACTCAAGGCGATGCCGCCCGTGCTGCGCTCGAACGACGGGCGCAACACGGTCATACGCCCGCTCGCCTACATGCGCGAAGCAGCCATCGCGGAGTATGCGGCGAAGGCAGGGTTTCCGATCATCCCATGCAATCTGTGCGGCTCACAGCCCAATTTGAAACGCGCGCGCATTCAACGCCTCATCGCAGATTTGGAAAAGGAGATTCCGAACATACGCAGTTCGATGCTGGCCGCGCTCACCAGCGCCGTGCCGTCTCACTTGCTCGATCCGAAGCTTTTCGATTTCAAAACCTTCGCGCCAGCTAGCGGCGACATCGAAGCGGAACTCGACTCGGCTATCGGCCACGTTGACGAGCACGCGACGCATGAGCATCACACGCTTGTTTCCATCACTTGAAGAAGTTCCGCGCTTAATTAAAACACTTTCATCTTAACGCTTCTTTGCTTTGCTGCTCGTCGCGGATTTCTTTGCGGCGCGCGAATGCTTGCGGTGAAAAAGTTTAATGCCGTCTTCGACGATTCGTTTGGCGCGATCCGTGCCGAAGCGTCCCGTCGGCTTGAATTCCTTGCCTTTGATGGTGTTGTAGGAAACGAAAAAGTGTTCGATCTCCGTGAGGAGTTGGTCTGTGATGTCCTTGAGGGCGCGCACATGTTTGTGCTGGCGTGAGACGGCGGCGACGGCGATTAAGCGGTCGTTGCGCTCCGTCCTTCCTTCTTCTGTTTGCTCCGCTTCGATAACGCCGATCAAGCGCGCCGCGACGAGGCAGCCCGCAAAGGCCGGTTCGTCCATCAAGACGAGCACATCCAAGGGGTCGCCGTCGCCGCCCGTAGTTTGCGGGACAAAGCCGAAATCAAAAGGAAAGCTTGCGCCTGCGGGCAGCACGCCGCCGAGTTTGAAGATGCCGTGTTCTTCGTCGTAATTGAATTTATTGCGGCTGCCCTTCGGCGTTTCGATGATAACGTTGAGGTCGTTTGTTTCTTCGTCGTAAGTGTTCAGTTGAAAAAGCAAAGGCGCTTGGGATTTTGCGTTGGGCAAGAAGTTTCTCCTCGATAAATTTGCGCGGCAGTTTTCGTTTGGTTATTACTGTTTGCCGCCTCACCATAGCATCGGCATTCGTCGTTATTCAATTCGATGTTTCGCGCAAAGCCGTGTGCTGCGGCGTGCGCTGATAAACGGCGAACGCTGCCCGCGCTCAATTGAAAAGCCGCTGCCCTACGTATACATGTAAGGCAGCGGCTTTCTTTACCGAAACAGAGTTGAAGACGTCGCGGCTCGCTTGTCTTATTAGCGATTAGAGTTGGTGTTGTTGGAGTCGCGATCTTTGTCTTTATCTTTATCTTTCTTTTTGTCGCGATCCTTATCCTTCTTTTTATCACGCTTCATGTTGCTGTTGGCATTCATGTTCCCGTTCATATTCATGTTCGAGTTCATATTGCCATTCGTGTTGCCATTAATGTTGCCATTCGTGTTTCCATTCATGTTGCCATTAATGTTTCCATTCATGTTCGAGTTCATATTGCCGTTCATGTTCCCGTTCATGTTCATATTTCCGTTCGAGTTCATGTTGGAATTCATGTTTCCATTTGAGTTCATGTTCCCGTTGGAATTCATGTTCCCATTCATGTTCGAGTTCATGTTGCCGTTCATGTTGCTGTTGCCGTTCATATTCCCGTTCATGTTTCCATTCGAGTTCATGTTGCCGTTCGTGTTCTCGTTTGAATTCATGTTTTTGTTGACGGGGCCGCGCGGCGTGCCGGGATTCGGGTTACGCCCGCGACGCACGCCCGGACGATTGGAATTATTTGTGTTGTTGCTGTTTTGCGTGGTTTGTCCGGCCTGCACGAAAGTGGCAAGCGCCAGCGCCAGCACCGAAGCGGAAGCGACAGCCGGTTTGACGATGTCAGAAATTTTGAAGCTCATTACGAAGGTCCCTCTTGTGAATTCGCCCTGCTACATTGGAAACGGGGCGTATGTTTATTGAGATTCTGCTTTGTTCAGGGAGAATATGGCGGAATTATACGGTTTTACGTTGCCTTGAGCAAGGACAGAAGAGAGGCGCGGGGAAACATCGAAGCCCTTTTCGACGTCTTCAACGCATCGTTGCAGCATCGCCGGGAGCACGGCGGTAACGATGCGTGACGGGGCGGCGGCGTCCGATGCCGATGGCGTTGCGTGAAATAATCAAGGTCGGCGGCAATTGCCTGCGCTTGAATTCGTTGGCGGAAGATTCGATGCGATTCAGCAAGTCATAAACGAGCGCCGCGTCGTGGCCTTCCGCGATGATTTCTTCGGGCGTTCTTTTTTGCTCAAAGTACATTTTGATGATCGGGTCAATCAGGTCATACGGCGGCAAGCTTTGATCGTCGAATTGATCCGGCGCGAGTTCGGCGGACGGGCGCTTGTCGATAATCGAGCGCGGAATAATTTCACGCTCGCGGTTGAAATGGCGCGCGAGCGCATAGACTTCTGTTTTGAGTAGATCGCCGAGCACGGCAAGGCCGCCGTTCGTGTCGCCGTAGAGCGTGCAGTAGCCGAGCGCGAGTTCCGACTTGTTGCCTGTCGAAAGCAGCAGCCTCGCTTCGGCGTTCGAGATCGTCATCAGCATCGCGCCGCGCAGACGCGATTGCAGATTCTCCGCCGCGAGTGTTTCGCCGCCGCGCGTCGGGCGCTTTAATTCGAGTTCCTGCGTCAGAGTTTCAAACGCCGCGCTGATCGGATGCTCAATCGTTTTCATATCGAGACTCTGTCCGAGCGCGACGGAATCATCCACGCTTCCGCGCGACGAATAAGGCGACGGCATCATCACTGAAAGCACGTTTGCCGCGCCTAAGGCTTCACACGCGAGCGCCGCCACGACAGCCGAATCAATGCCGCCGGACAAACCTAAGACCGCGCGCTCGAAGCGATTCTTGCGCGCATAATCCCGTATGCCGAGCACAAGCGCCTGATGAATAGTTTCTATGTCGTCGCCCGGCAAACAGTGCTTGTCCGCTTCGTTCACATCTAGGTCTACTGTGCCGTAGAATTCTTCAAAAGGCGGCGCTTGCAGAATTATTTTACCGTTGCAATCTGCGACGATGCTTGCGCCGTCGAAAATCACTCCGTCGTTGCCGCCGACTAAATTAACGAACACGACGGGAATGTTTGCGGCGCGCGCGCGATGCGTCACCATCGAGCAACGCTGTTTCATCTTGCCTTTATTGAACGGCGAGGCGTTGATGGACACGAGCACGTCCGCGCCCATTGCGATCAATTCATCGGCGGGGTCTTGGACATACAATCTCTCGCGCCAGTAAGTTTTGTCGTTCCAGAAATCTTCGCAGACGGCGACGCCGAGCGCGTGTCCTTCGTGGCGGAAAAGATGCCTTTCGCGTGCAGGCTCGAAATAGCGCGGGTCATCGAAAACATCGTATTCGGGCAAGAGAGTTTTATCCGCATAGCCGATCAACTTTCCATCGCGTATGACGGCGGCGGAGTTATAAAGCGTGCGACTTCCCTGCTGCAATCGTTCGGCTTCGACGGGACGAACCGTGCCGATGATTGCGGTCAAGCCCTTTGTCGCTGCAATGATTTTATCGAGCGGGTCGAGGGCGTGCGCGGCGACATCACGATCCAGAAACCAATCGAGCGACGTGTAGCCTTGCACGGCGACTTCCGGCAACACGACCAAATCGGCGCGGTCATTTTTCGCCGTTTCAATCGCGCGAAGAATACGCTCCGTGTTACCCGCGTAATCGCCGTTCGTCGTATTGATCTGACCGATGGTAACGCGCATCATGATTTAGAGAAGCTGGATGCTAGATGTTAGATACTAGACGTCGGACTTCTGTTTTCACTAACATCTAATATCCAGCATCCAGCATCTTTCCCTTACAGATCGATCCGGCAATTGGTTTCATGCGAGCGAAGGGCGGCGTCGAGCACGAGTTGCGTGCGGTAGCCGTCATCAAAAGTCGCCGCGCCTTCGACTGTGTTGCGTTTCTCGCGCAGAGCTTCGACGATGCGGCATGAGAATTCTGTGAAGCCGTATTGCCAGCCTTTGTCGCCCATGCCGGGCGCGGCTGTGCCTTGCTCCACATCGACGCGCGTCCATTTGCCCGCGCTTGTCGCGGCGTGCCACAACTCGCCTCTTTCTTCGATTTTGAGCGCGCCGCGCGAGCCGAAAACTTCTAAAAAATGTTCCGCCTCGCCGGATTCGACAACCGACAAGGAAGCAGTCGCCGTAGTGCTTTTGGTAAGCGCCGTATCCGTGAAGTTCAAAACGAGATTCGCTTCGTCGTCCGTCGTCACGTCGCGCATTTCTCCGTCGTCGGCGGGACGCTTTTTAACATGCGTGGCAAGCGAGCAAAAGACTTGCGAGACTTCCGCGCCGAAAAGCCAGCGAAACGAATCGACGGCGTGCGAGCCGATAGCGCCGAGCGCGCCGCCGCCCATTTTTTTATCTGACCACCAATTCCAAGCGGCCTGCGGGTTGGCGCGCGAGTCCGCGCGAAAAACAGACTTCGCGTGCCACACTTCGCCGATTTCGCCATTGAGAATCATTTCGCGCATACGCCTGCGCCCGTTCAAAAACCTGAGTTCGTGGTCAATCAAAGCGAGCGCGTTTTTTTCAATCGCGCGCAAGTGCATACGCTTCGCTTCCGCAGCATTCATCGCCATAGGCTTTTCGCAGAGCACTGCTTTCCCTGCATCGAGCGCGGCGAGAGTCATCTCCAAATGCGTCGCGGGCGGCGTCACGATGCTGACCAAATCAACATCATCGCGCTCGATCACGCCGCGCCAATCATCCGCGACGTGCGGAATGCCGAACTCCTGCGCAACCGCTGCGGCGCGCGTCCGGTGTGCGCTCGCAATCGACACCACACGCGCGCCTTCGCACGCGCGAAAGCCCGGAATCTGCGTCGTCCGCGCAAAGCCCGCGCCGATAATGCCGATGCCGATAAAATCTTTTTCGCTTGCCATGATCTCACCTTATTTTTGTGTGCGCTGCTTATGAAGACGGGATTTTCTGTTAGCGAGAGTTTGAGTTTGATGGCATTCACTACAGATATTATGGCTCACGCGAAAAGGCTTTGTATCTCTTATAGCGCCGCAACTGACGCAATTGCCGCGCGCTTTTATCTTTCTCCGTTTTGCATTATTACAACTTTTACAGCGCGGCGCATACCCTGTTCGCTCACGGCGCTCTCTGTGAAAGCATTCGATGAGAAGCGACTGACTGCATGACGGACACCATAGTTTTCCGTCAATGATTTCGCGCTTCACATAACCATCACGAATATTACAACGCACATGCGAGAAAGCAATGTTGTTTACGTCCCAAAAGAACGCCGCACCATTTGTTTGCCATGACTGCTTGTGCTCAAGCGTTAAGTCATCTGCGCCGTCTATCAACCCGCCGCATCTGTAACACACGTTCTCACCGTGCCGCCGTAGTAATTCAAATACCATCATTCTGCGCAGTCGTCCGCACGCCGTTCCAAAGGGCATTCCCAGAACGGCTTCCTTTTGGCGATTGCTTCGGGTTGTCATTCGGAGTGCCAACCTATCTGCATAAAAATGATGTGCCCCCGGCATGAGTCGAACATGCAACCAACGGATTATGCTTACCCGCTACGGCTTTCGCCGCGCTCCGAGTTCGTTAGAAACCGGAGTTTGTGGTCTGGACTTTCTCTTCGCTTTACGCGTCTGCCATTAAGTCTCTACACCTTTCCCGCAACTAGCGCGGGACTTGGCTCGGGATTACCATGCTGCTTTCGCAGTTCAGGCTTCCCCGAATTTGACAGATTCTACAAGCGCACCTGAAAGCGTTTCTGAACCAAGGTTCAGCCGCGCAGTGTGACACGCTTGCAACCCACATTTGAGGAATCTTATGGAAAAGCTTTGCGTCATTTGCGAAACACTGTTAGCAGGCAAGCAATCGAAATTTTGTTCGGCTCGCTGCAAACATTCCTTCACAAACAACAAACATCAGAATTACCAATCTCAACAACGGCGTGGACGACAAAGAAGACAACTCTTAATTCAACAAAAAGGAGATTGCTGCGAAAGATGCGGTTACAAAAGCAATCAAGCGGCGCTTGCTTTTCATCATCTCAATCCCGCAACCAAATCCTTTCCCGTCGATCTTAGAAGCTGTTCCAACACTTCTTGGCAAACGCTTTTAGAAGAAGCGCAGAAGTGTATGCTTCTTTGTCTCAACTGCCATGCAGAAATTCATAACCCTGACTTTTCCACTTAGACTCGACAAAGCTTGAGTCCGCTGCTCTAACCATTGAGCTACAGGGGCGCAAAGTAAGCAGTGCGTGCGTGGGATTATAAGAGCGCACGGCGCATCGCCGCAAGGCGCGCGTCACGTTGGATAAGGTTGAACGAAGTTTTGTTGACGAATTAAGCGCTCGTCTCGGCGGCGCGTGCGGCGTCGAGCGATTTGAACTCCGGCGTGGCGGTGACGGCTTCGATCTGCCGCAGGTGGCGCGCTTCGTGCAGCCCGATGAAGGCCAGCCATTCGTATAAATCGAGCGCGCCGAAGATCGGATGCGGAAACGTTGCGTTCGATAAATTCGCGGCTTCGAGGCGTGGTTGCAATTCGCGCAAACTCGCGCGCGTGCCTTGCATTGCGGCAAGCGATTCGGCGATGGGAACTGTTCCCGTCGGACGCACTGCTTCGGGCGCTCGATACTTTTCGCCCGCCGCTCGCTCGGCAAAAGCCCGCAGTGAAACAGGATTGCTTTGCAGATCAAAGGGCG
This sequence comes from Pyrinomonadaceae bacterium, assembly GCA_051000345.1. Classification (GTDB taxonomy): domain Bacteria; phylum Acidobacteriota; class Blastocatellia; order Pyrinomonadales; family Pyrinomonadaceae; genus JBHENC01. Next base: position 14,752 of record JBPCOJ010000037.1, read on the forward strand.
GCGCGCCTGCTTCGACTGAAGCTTCGGCGCGCGCGAGCAGCTTCATAGTCAGCGCGCACATTTGTCTTTCGATGACGGAGAGATGCTCGACGATTTCGGCGATTGACCATGCCTCATCGCTTGCGCGAAAGTTTAGCTCGGCGTCGGTTAATCCTTCGAGGCGACTGACTAAGCGATTGCGCATTTCATCGTTGGCGGCGAAGATTTCGGCGATGCTGTGGTAAATCATTTTCGTTTGTCCTTTCGCTATTTGAGAAGCGCCGCCTGCGGTGCGAGATGCAGCGTGTGCCAGCGCATCCCGCGATTGACGGGGCCGTTGGCGTAGATGCGCACGAAGCCTGTTTGGACGTAAAGCGTTTCGGGCTGCGTCCATTCGAGACGCACAATCGAATTGAAGGAGATCGGCAGCCTGTTCGTTTGCGAAGCGCCGTTGTTGGCGGCGGCGTTGGAGGCTTCGCCTGCGTTGCCGTTTGCCTTATCGTTCGCTTTCGTGGCGGGTTTAGCCTTCGCGTTTTTTTCGTCGTAGGCGACGGAAGCCGCGAGCAGCGGATCGCGCAAAGGCAGGCGCGCGCCCGTCGGAGCATTCGTCGCGGCATCGTAAATCGCCACATCGGTATCGAAGGCCGTCGCAACTTTCGAGGCGTCCGGCGACCACACGATGAACGCATCCGTGAGGTCATCGGCGAGCAGGCGCTCCACACCGTCCAAGCCGAGCAAGCGCGGGCGTCCCGCTGGCGGGCGATTCTCTTTTTCGCGCGCTTCCCATTCGTTTTCCTTGCAGGCGAGGGCGGCGAGGGCGCGCGCGTCCGGCGACCAAGCAACGTAAAAGTAAATCAATCCTTCGCGCGCCGTCAGCGGTTTCAAATCGAAGCCGTCACGATTGCACACATAAACTTGCTCGGTTTTGTAAACGGGAACGAGTCCGAAGGCGGGCGCGACGGAAGCGTTCGGTGCGGGCGCGGGCAACTCGTCCGGCGAAACTTCCGAAGGAGCGGGCGTGCGTTGCGCGGCAAGGCTTTTGCGCCCGATGAAGGCGATGTGAGCGCCGTCGGGCGACCACGCGACGGACGGCGCGAATTCGCCGGAGAGTTCGGGCGGCGTCAAATTGCGCAAAAAGTTTCCGTCCGCCGCATACATGTCAATGCGAAATTCGCCCGGCTCGTCCTGTCCCGTCGCGTAGAGCGCGAGCGCGCGTTGTTTATCCGGCGATAAAACTGTGCGCAGCAACGCGTCGTCCTTGCGGCGCGAATCGAAATCCTTTTGAATGGATGCGAGTTTGCCGTTCGCATCGTCGCCCGCGTTCGCGGCAATCGGCGGCTGCGCGGTGTCCGCTTCAAAGCGATAGGCGAGACGCTGCGCAGGCACATCCCGAAGAGAGCGCGGGCGCACGCTTCTGTCTTCGGTAGAAGAATCGCGGCAGTCGGCGAGAAAGCATGTGAGCAAAAGAAGCGACGCACAAATGAGCGTTCGTTTCCCGATTGATAACACGGACAGCGGCGATGCGAAGCGGCTCGCGTGCGTGCTTCTTCGATAAACTTTAAGGTTTGGTAGGAAGGCGCGTCGGCAATTCATTGCGATGAAGGAATCCTGTTTCAAAGTGCGGCTTTTAACGATTGCGCCAATTCGGTTTGCGCTTTTCCATAAAGGCTGCGACGCCTTCGCGCGCGTCTTCTGTTTTCATCAACTCATTCAAATACAAATCTTCGACTGCCGCCAAAGCATCTTCAAACGAGCGCCCGCGACCAAGAGAAATCGCGCGCACGGTGGCTTCGAGCGCGGGCGCGGAAAGCTCTCGCAGGCGATGCAATATTTCCGCAGCCTTCGCCGATAGCTCCGCCGCCGAGGGTACGACGTAATTAACGAGTCCGAGCCGCAAGGCTTCGTTCGCGTCAAGGAGTTCGCCTGTGAGCAGAAGTTCGCGGGCGCGTTTTTCGCCGATGATACGCGGAAGCAGCACTGCCGCGACGGGCGGAAAAACGCCGAGCTTGATTTCCGGCTGACCGAAGCGCGCGCGCGTCGTCGCAATCACGATGTCGCAGCCCGCGACGAGTTCGCAGCCGCCGCCCAAGGCCGCGCCGTCCACCAATGCAATCGAAGGCTTCGCCGTTTGCTCCAGCGTGCGAAAGATTTGGTGAAAGGATTCGAGCATCTGGTAAATGGTTTCTTCCGCGTGTTCTTCGACGGCGACGCCCGCGCTGAACGCTCTCGAATCCGCCGCCGCGTCAAAGACAATCGCCACCATGTCGCGCCTGCCCATGCATTCGTTGAGACACTCGCCGATCTCGCGCATCATTGCAATGTTAAAAATGTTGAGCGGCGGCGCGGCAAACGTCACACGCCCGACGCGGTCTTCGATGGCGAAATGAATGTGTTGATATGAACTTGTCATCGTTAAAGCAGATGTTAGATATAAGCCTTCAATTTGAATCTAGGAAAGAACATGAGAGCTAAGTTGTCGAGGCATCGCGCCCGAATCATCTGTTAGATTGCGCTTATCAAATAATACCGAAACCATTTAAGTAGGTGTGTTTAGTAGCCAACTGTAACAGGTTATGCTTTTCACCTTTTGCTTATCTTTCAAATACGGTTTGACTGCCTCGATAACCGCTTTCTCGACTTCTTCAT
>JBPCOJ010000047.1:0-33180 GCA_051000345.1 Pyrinomonadaceae bacterium
CCAAAACGCGAACGCTTCAGCATCGTCAACACGCATAATAATCTCGTGACAGGCTTCGGCGGAATGCCCGCCGCCCAAGCGTCCGATAACGACAGCGAACATTTGTTCGCTCCGAACGGAATGAGCAATGCTATAACTTCCGGCGGCGTTGCTGGCACTGATATGTTCACAGATGGTGCGCCGTTGATGTTCACGGGCATACAGATACTTGAGCCGCGCATTTTCGACTACATACCGCGCGGAGTGTTTTCGCATTCGACGACGGACGTTTACCCACAGGCTATTGCGCGCGGTGAACCGATTGCCGCGCACATTGCAGAGGGCATGTGGTATGAGCTTTCGACCATCGAGCGTTATCTTGAAATCAGTCTGGCGCTGCTGCGGCAAAAGGGAAGTGACCGGATCATTGGAAAAAATTCGAGCATCGCAGAAGAAGCAAACGTGCGCGACGCCGTGCTCTGGGAAAACGTGCATGTCGAAGCGGGAGCGCGTGTGCGCCGCGTTGTGCTGGCGGACGGCGTGCGAGTTCCGGCTGGAGAAACGATTGAGAATGCGGCGGTCGTGCGCGCCGAATTAGTGCGCGGCGTAACACCACCGCCGAAGGCTCTGAAGGGCGAAGTGCGCGGCGATAACTTTGTTGTGCCGCTGCCGGAGTGATACAATCTCTTCAATTAAATACGACAAACGGCGGGACGCTGCAATGCAATTCGTCCCGCTGCTGCGTAAATAACGGGCGCTTCAGGCGATTGATTACCATATGAGTCAGGCTTCGCAAATTACTTCAAACGCGCTCGCTTTATCGGCGCACGAGCGGCTCGCGGCTTTTGTTTCAGCGCACAAAACGAAGCCCGGAAAAATCATCGCGCTGACGCCGGACGCCTCCACGCGCGAATATTTTCGATTGCCTTGGAAACGCGGCACAGCCATCGCCGCCGTTTACCCTGAAGCCTTCGACCCGGAGATTCACCCGTTCTTGGACGTCACCAAATTATTCACGGAAGCTGCTTTGCCTGTGCCGGAAATCTACGCTGTGGACGGGGCAAACGGCATTATCGTGCAAGAGGATTTAGGCGACAGGCAATTGCGCGCGGTTTACGAATCCGCTTCGGCAGATGAATACGAAACGCGGCAGGAACAGGCAATCGGTTTAATCGCAAAAATTCAAGCGGCAACGCCTCTCGCTTATAAACGCCATTCGATTTGCAGCCGTCTACACTTCGACGAAGCGAAACTCAGTTGGGAGTTGAAATTTTTTTTCGAGCATTTCTTTCAGAGCTTGCGACGGGAAACTCTATCGCACGCCGAAGCAGCCGAAATAAAAGCGGAGCTAAACGATATTGCCGCCGAACTCTCCGCGCGCCCGCGCGTGCTTTGCCACCGCGATTACCACACGTCTAATTTGATGCTCGACAAAAGCAACAAACTGCGCATCGTCGATTATCAGGACGCGCGCATGGGGCCTGCGAGCTACGATCTGGTGTCGCTCTTGCTCGACCGCCAACTCGCCTTGCCTTCGCTTGCGGAGGTGCGCGCCCAAAGGCTTTTCTTTCTCGAAGAAAGACGCCGTGAAGGACTCGATGCGCTCGACCCGGACGACTTCGCGCGGGAGTTTCGCTTGATGACGATTCAACGCGGCCTGAAGGCCGTCGGCACGTTCTCGTATCAGACTGCCGCTTGCGGGCGAGGCGAAACGTATGCGCAGTATTTACGCCCGACGCTTGTCATCGTGTTGCAGTCCATCGAATGGCAAGACCGTTTTCCGTCGCTGCATCGCGCCATCAGTTCGCGCATAGATGATCTTCCACACAATTAATCGCGCATCCTGTACAATATCCGAAAAGAAACGTTGACGTGATTATTCTTCAACGGGCAACTTTCTTTATGATAATCAGTGCGTTATAAAACTCATAATAAAATCAGAAAACCCGGAAGCTGAACGAACGATGAGCCAAGTTTACATTAACCAATTATCACAACACGTCGGCGAAGAAGTAACGCTTAAAGGCTGGCTTTACAATCTGCGTTCGAGCGGCAAACTTCTTTTCCCGCAACTGCGCGACGGCACAGGCATCGTGCAGTGCGTCGTGCTGAAAAAAACAATCGCACCTGAAATCTGGGACGCGCTTAAAAGTCTCGGACAGGAATCATCGCTTATCGTGCGCGGCACTGTGCGCGCGGACGAACGCGCGCCGGGCGGCTATGAAATAGATGTCATAGATGCAGAGGTTTTGCAATCGGCGCACGATTATCCGATCACGCCGAAGGAACACGGCACAGAGTTTTTGATGGATCATCGCCATTTGTGGATACGCTCGCGCCGCCAGCACGCGATACTCAAAGTGCGCCACACGATCATCAAAGCCGTTCGCAACTTTTTAGACAACGAAGACTTTACGCTGTGCGACGCGCCCGTTTTCACGCCCGCCGCCTGCGAAGGCACGACGACGCTTTTTGAAGTCGATTACTTCAACGACGAAAAAGCTTATCTCACGCAGTCCGGCCAACTCTACAACGAAGCGACTGCCGCAGCCTTCGGCAAAGTCTATTGTTTCGGCCCTACCTTCCGCGCCGAAAAATCCAAGACGCGCCGCCACCTGACGGAATTCTGGATGGTTGAACCCGAAATAGCCTACGCGACGCTTGACGACGTGATGAATTTGTGCGAGCGCTTTCTTTCACACATCGCCGCGCGCGTGCTCGACGAGCGGCAAGAAGAATTAAAGGTTCTAGAACGCGACACGGCGAAATTAGAAGCAGTCGTGCCGCCTTTTCCGCGCCTTCAATACGATGATGCCGTGCGGCTTTTACAGGAAGGCCACGCGCGCGGCGAAATCGAAACGCGCTTCGAGTGGGGCGGAGACTTCGGCGCGCCCGACGAAAGCTTTCTTTCCATGCGATATGACAAGCCTTTGATGGTGCATCGCTATCCGGCGGCGGTCAAAGCCTTTTATATGGCGCACGACGCGGAAAGGCCGGAACTCGCCCTCGGCGTGGACGTGCTCGCGCCCGAAGGCTACGGCGAAATAATCGGCGGCGGCGAACGCGCGACATCTTTGGATTTCCTGCGCGAGCAAATCGCGCTGCATCAATTGCCAGAAGAATCCTTTGATTGGTATCTGGACTTGCGTCGCTACGGCACGACGCCGCACGCGGGCTTCGGCATGGGCATCGAACGCTGCACCGCATGGCTGTGCGGCATCGAGCATGTGCGCGAAACCATTCCGTTTCCGCGCATGATGTATCGCCTCAAACCTTAGTTGATAAACTCGAAAACTTTTATGAGTGAAGCAAAAGAACGAATTGTGACTATCTTCGGCGGCTCGCGTTGCGATGAAAGCTGCGCGGAATATGGAGACGCGCGGCGTGTCGGGCAGTTGCTTGCGGAAGCGGGCTACACGATCTGCACGGGCGGTTATCTGGGCGTGATGGAGGCGGCGAGTCGCGGGGCGCGCGAGCGCGGCGGGCGCGTGCTCGGCATCGTGATGAACCAATTCAAGGCCGAACCGAATCGCTTTCTCACAGACAAAGTTGCGACCGCGCATTTTTATGAAAGGTTGCAGCAGTTGATTACGCGCTCCGTCGGCTTCATCGCCTTGCGCGGCGGAATGGGAACCGTGACGGAGGTTTCGCTTGTCTGGAACAAACTGCAAACAGGCGTTATCGAAAAGCGCCCGCTCGTCTTGCTGGGCGATTGCTGGCCGCCGGTTGTCGATGCATGGCGAAAGAATCTGGTGGTCAGCGATAGAGATGTTTCCGTGCTCGATTTCGCTGCCACGCCTGAGCAAGCCGTCGCGGTCATCAATGAAAAATCGCAAAATGTGACTGTTTGAGCCGCGTCTCAAGTCACATCACACATAGGTGCGTATCCGTTCCTGTGGTCAGTTTCATTTCCGCTTTCAAGCAGTCTTAAACTTGTAAAGAGCACGAGCTACAAATGAAGGTTGATGCCAACAACATCGATTCGCAAGTTTCTTCGCGGGCAACTGTGCTGCCGGGTACGGGCAAGCGTGTCAGCGTTTTAGGAGTGCCGCTCGCCTTTGGCGCAGAACTCGCCGGTGTAGACTTAGGCCCTGCTGCGCTTCGCGTCGCGCGTCTAAATAAAAGGATCGCGGGTCTCGGCTATGAAGTGCGTGATGTGGGCGACATGCGCGTGCCGCATCCAAACGAACCTGACGAAAGCGCGCGCAACGCCAGGCATCTGCCGGAGATTGCCGAAGCCTGCGAAACCCTCGCCGCCGAAGTTAAAAAAATTCTGAGCGAAAACGAACTTCCCATCGTGCTCGGCGGAGACCATTCGATTGCCGCCGGTTCGATTTCCGGTGCAGCCTCTTTTTACCGCGAACGCAATCAGTCAATCGGATTAATCTGGGTTGACGCGCACGCGGACATGAACACGCCGGAGACAACTGCTTCGGGCAATGTTCACGGAATGCCGCTGGCGGCGCTGCTCGGTTTCGGCGCGAAGGAATTAACGCACATCGCGGGCTTTGCTCCGAAACTCGATCCGCGATTTTGCGCACATGTCGGCGCGCGCGATCTCGATCCGCCGGAGCGAGAACTGATTCGGCGTCTAGGCCTGCGTTTCTTCACGATGCGGGAAATAGATGAGCGCGGCATCGGTGCGTGCATTGATGAAGCGATTGCGATTGCCTCGAAGGCTCCAGCCGGATACTGCGTTACTTGGGACGTAGATGCGCTTGATCCGGGAGACGCGCCCGGCAGCGGCACAGTCGTGCGCGGCGGTTTGACTTACCGCGAGGCGCATCTGGCACTCGAAAAAATCGCGGAAGCGGGCGGAATGCGTTTGCTGGAAATAGTTGAAATCAACACGGCCCTCGATCATAACAATCGCACGGCGGAACTCGGCGTGGAACTGATTTTATCTGCGCTCGGCAAAACTATTTTATAGAAGTGAATGCCAACGAAGAAAAGATTGCGGAGAAACTTGCGTGGCGAAAAAAATGCGTGTGGCGGTAATTTTCGGCGGGCGTTCGGGCGAACATGAAGTGTCATTACGTTCTGCACAAGCCGTGATAGAGGCGTGCGATCCGAAGCTCTATGAAGTAACACCAATCGCTATTGACAAAAATGGCGCGTGGCTTAATCCGCAAGATTCAATCAAATTATTACCCACCAGCGCTGCGCGTCCGATAACGCTGAGCGGTGAAATGGCTAGCGGAAAGCAAGATTCGCAGTTGCAGCCTTCAGTACGTGAGAGTCTCTTTTCCAATAATGTAAAGGGCAATGCTGCTAAAGCTGCCTCTGTCTCAAAAGCTTTTGATGTGGTTTTTCCTGTGCTTCACGGGACTTACGGCGAGGACGGAACGATTCAGGGGCTGCTTGAAATGGCGGACGTGCCTTATGTCGGTTGCGGCGTGCTTGCTTCGGCCTGTGGAATGGACAAAGTTACGATGAAGGCTTTGTTTCGTGATGCCGGGCTGCCTGTTTGCAAATACACATGGTTTCTACGCAACGACTGGGAAGAAAATCGCTCCGCTATTTTAAGCCGTATTGCGCGTGAGATCGGTTTCACATGTTTTGTAAAGCCCGCCAATCTAGGCTCGTCCGTAGGCATCTCGAAGGCTATCAACCGGCGCACGCTGGAAAGCGCGATTAATCTTGCCGCGCGATACGACCGTAAAATAATTGTCGAAGAAGGCCTCGATGTACGCGAGATCGAATGCGCCGTGCTCGGCAACGATCAACCGCAGGCGAGTTTGCCCGGCGAGTATGTTGTGCTCGACAAGCAAGCGGCCTTTCTCGATTACACAGAAAAATACAACGGCACAGGCCACGTCGAATTCGTCGTGCCTGCGAACTTATCGAAGGCGGCAACGGCGCGCGTGCAGCGTATGGCTGTGCAAGTGTTTCGGTCGATTGACGGCGCAGGGCTTGCGCGCGTGGACTTTTTTGTTCGTAGAGATACAAACGAACTGCTCGTTAATGAATTGAACACGCTGCCGGGACTCACGGACGTTTCAGGTTATCCGAAGATGTGGAAGGCTTCCGGCGTCGAATTTCCGCAGGTAATTGAAAGACTTCTCGACCTTGCACTCGAACGCCATCGAGAAAAAGCACGCAACGTTACCAGCCTCGAAAGCTAATAGTAAAATCAGGATTTCGATGCGTTAGGATTTTGGCGCGCGATAGCCTTTGCGCGTGCGTATGATTGCGTCCGGCGGGCGCGAGAGATGCAACTCTATGCTGCGCCAGCGCCCGTCGCGCAGACGATTGGTGGATTGATAAGCGATTGTGTATTGATTATTGAGTTCCTCGATAATTTGTGCAAACGCCTCGCGCATCGTCCTTCCGCCCGGAGTCGCAATATAACGACCGCCGCTTTTAACTGCCAAGTCGCGCAGCACGCCGCTGCCATTTGCTCCCTGCGCGCGCGCCGCCGGATTACTCGTGTCAGACATATCGACGGTATAAACAGTCGCTCCGACGGCGAGCACACGTTCCAGCGCTTTATTTTTCGAGGCGGAACTTTGCGTATCCGCGCCGTCCGATAAAACGATAATGGCGCGGCGCTTTTCCGGGCGCGCGGACAGATCGTTTGCCGCGCGCAGGACTGCATCGTTCAGCACCGTCATGCCTTTGGCGCGCAATCCGTAGGCGAGCGGGGCGAGATCTCTGCTCTGCGAAAAATCCTGAACCTGCTCTATCTTAGAATCGAATTTGTAAACGGCTGCCGCATCATCCGTGCGCAATCCGTCCAGAAAACTGATCGCCGCCGCGCGCGCAATCGATAATCTTTCTTCCATGCTGCCTGACGTATCCAAAAGCACTACGGCGGCGAAAGGCGTTTCTTCAACGCTGAAATTCGAGATCGTTTGTTTGTTCCCATCCTCGCGCAGCTCAAAATCTGCGCGGCGAAGATGATGCAAGTATTCTCCCTTGGAATCAACGATTGTCGCATTCAAGACAATTAAATCCGTATTAACGCGCACGACGTCCTCATCCTCACCCTGCTGTTGCTGCTGCTTACTGGCGAAGAAGGGAAACGAAACGCAGCACACGAGCGCAATCGTGGCAAAGCATGTGAGAGAGTTGCGTGGCGTTGATTGAAGGCGATTCATAAGCTTGCGGCGCACACTCATGCGTTTCAGCGTGTGGCTGTGCGTAGATAGCGAAGAAGTTGCAGTAATTCATTCGAGCGCTCGATGACCGCTGCAGAGACAACCATGCGCGGCGTTTTCTCGACGCCGTCTTTCAGCGCGCCGGACGTTTCGGCTAAACGCGAGAGCGCCGCCGTAAAATCGCGTGGTGAATTATTCTCATCAGTATCCCCGTTGGAGCCGCCCGCCGCGCTGCGTATTCGCCGGACAAGCTTTTCAATGCGCTCCAGATTTTTTCTTTCCGCCTGCCCGAAGCTTTTTTGAGCATCATAAGCCGCGCGAAGCTTCTCGCTCAATTCGGCTGCCTCGCGCGCGCGCTCGACATTTTCCCTGTGAAGCTTTTCGTAGTATTTGATTTCATTACGGGCGCGCATTTCGTCTTCGGGCAAGCCCAAAGGCTTTGATTCGTCATCATCGGCGGACGAACGCGATTGGCTGTTGCCGCCTTGAATTTGATTGAGGGCCTTACGGGTAGTAGCCGGTACAATAAGCTTCATGCCGCTAAAAGCAACGATCAGAAGAACCAAACAAAGGATTTTGAGATACATTGGCCGCAGTCGTAAAACTCTTCTTTATAACTTTTATATGTATGTCTTTAAGGATTCACTTCAAAAGTCGGAATGCCGACTCATCATGTTCGACTTTAACCCTTTTAGCCGTTGCCGTCAGCGCATTCGCAGCAGTCGAATAAATCAGCGGATTACTTCCGGATTATCTGGAGTATTTAAGAATTCTTCACCCCGCGCGCGCGCCGCTGGTCTCTGAACAATAATTGTTTTTGCTTCGTGAGCAGGTTCGACAGGACGCGGCGCACCCGGCACAGATGTAAAAGCGATATTGGTTGAATTTTCTGCATCCTTCAAACGCAGAATGCGCAGTCCTGAATAGTCATGCGACGGAACTTGCAAAGAGAACTTGCCTTGCTCTCCGGGCGCGATATTCTTCGGCAACACTTCCACTTCGATATTTTCCGTTGCTCCATCCGCGCGCCGTTTCATTTCCAACTCGATTATAAGTTTATTCGATTTATTATAGGAAATATTCCGAACAGTGCCGCCGATAATCGCTTTTCCGTTTTTAGCCCATGTTTCATCTTGCGCAATCTGCGTTTGCGGAGTCTCTGCGACAACTACGGCCTTTCCGTTATTTACAGAGATTTTGGATACCACCGGAAGTTGCGCCGCATGTTTATTGCGCAAATATAAATAGGAGTAGAAAAGACCGCAAACGACTGCCAGCGCAAAGACAATCGAAACGAGGATAGAAATAGACGAACGTGTTTTCTGTGGAGCGAACAACGTCGATTCCGTTTCACTATTATCGGATGAAGTAAGCTTCACTGGTTATCCAATTGCTTAAACCAGTACATGAGATAAAGGTTGCCAAAATATTGCAAATACAAGAGGAAATCACTACGGCACTTTTTTACCCTGCTGTTTACCAGCACCGCTTGTCGCTGGTAGGCCGCCGGTTATGTTTTCGACAAGGGCGCTCAAAAATTCCTGCTCGGCAGTGCCTGTGCTGCGAAGCGTTACCCATTCCGCGCCGGTTGCGCCGTCCGTGCGGCCTTCGATTTTGGTATTGACGGAAACGTTCGCGGTCGTCGCATCGACAGGCTGAATTTCGACTATTACTGTATAACGCCCGCGCGTCCAACCGCGCGAGACGGCATCCGGCAGGATTGCGTAGCGGTTTAGCTCCGATTGACTGACGACTGCGCCTTTAATAAAAGTGTATGGCTGGCTGATAAGCAGTCCGTCGGACGGTTTGGATGCGGCGGTGTCTAGAACGAGTTTGCGGTCGCGCATTAATTCCTGCACGGCGTTGATAACGGCATCGCGGCGGGCGGTGAACCGGTACGGGTTCGGCAGCAGCGGCGTTTCGGGCGTGCGGCCTGCGCCGAAATCGAAGCCGCGCCCCGCGCCGTTATCCTGCTTCGTTCCGTTGTTGGCTGTGCCGCGATCCGTGCCTGTATCGCGTATACGCTCATTCTGTCTATCGACGCCTTTGCCCTGCGCGTAAACGCTCGCCGCCATAATCAATAGAACAAAGCCGCCGGTCAGGAATTTTTTCATTTTTTAACCTCTTCTAGTGATCGAATCGCCGCCGTTATAAGGGCGCCGACTGGTAAAAGAATAAATCAACGAAGACGCTATTTCAAGGAAGCTGCGACGACATCGATGCGGTTTGCAGCAAATAAAATTGCAAGCCTGTGTCACAATCCGTGGAGCCTGATTGAAATAGCCTTTTTAAGTCTTCAGAATTTTATACATCACTGCTCTGCGCCCGTTGCTGAAGAGTCATCGGGCGCAGTAGCCGTGCGTGCGCTGTGTTCTCGCTGCCATTGTTGTAAGGCTTGCTTGCCGCGCTCGAAATCGTTTCCGTTAGTGTAAAAATTGTGCGCTCCGTCGTTGCGCGCCGGATCGCGCACATAATAAAGATAATCTGTGTCAGCCGGATAAAGCGCCGCTTCGAGCGAGCGCGCGGCGGGTGAAGCGATGGGGCCGGGCGGAAGCCCAGTGTGCTGGCGTGTGTTGTAAGGCGATTGGCGTTCTAGGTCGCTCTTGTAAATTTTGCCGTCGTTGCGCCATTTGCCTGCGAGCTTGGATGCGTAAATAATCGCCGAGTCAATGCCGAGCGGAATGTTTTTGTCGAGGCGATTGTACATAACGGACGCCATCAGCGGGCGTTCATCCTTTAGCTTGGCTTCGGTTTCAATCAAAGCGGCGACGGTCACGATTTCGCGCGGAGTGTGGCGCAATTCCTGCGCGCGCTGTGTCCATTCCGGCTTCCATTCCTGCCGGAAGCGCTTGACCATTCCGGCAATCATCGATTTGGCTGTGGCGTTCGGCGGGAAATTGTATGTGTCAGGATAAAGATAGCCCTCCAGATTCTGCGCCTGCGAATCGATGTCTGGAATCGAACTCGTGTCGTCCATTAAGGCAAGCGCGGCGTTTGCATCCGTCAGGCCGAGTTCGGGAAGGCGCGCCATTGCCGCCGCAATATCCCAGCGCGTCCAGCCTTCTATAACCGTAAAGCGGCTGAGGCGCTGTTCGCCTTCTTCGAGCTTGCGAAGCGCGCCGAGCGGCGAGACGGGCGTGGGAAAGCGATATTCACCGGCACGTAGACGCGCTTGCGGATTATAAAACTTCAGATAAGCGAGCACGGGCCAAGAACGCTTGATAACTCCTTCGGCAGCGAGTTTATTGATGATTTCGGAAGGGGAAGCGCCGCGCGGAATTTCAATGTATTCGGCGGCCTTCGCGTGAGCGACGGGCGTATGCAATTCTCTGTACGTCCAAAAGCAAAATCCTGCCGCAGATATTAAGAGAATCAGAACGACAAGAAAAAGGATGCGCAGGCGTTTCATAAAGATTTATGTTTCGGTCAGTTTATCAAATGGAATAAGTGCAATGCTCTCGGTTGAATTTGCCGCCTTACGCAATTCTTGTCAAAGCGTATTGAGAGAGCTTTGCGCCTCGGCGATAAAGTCTCGCAGAATAATGGCTGCTGATTCGCCGTCGATGCGCGCGCGCAAGTTTTTTACGGCAACTCCTGCGGCTCGTAAATCTTCTTCGGCGGCGCGCGAAGTGAGCCGCTCATCCTGCAAATAAATCGGAATAGACAGCGAGCGGGAAAAGTTCTGCGCAATGCGTCGCGCATCCATTGCAGCGTCGCCCTCATCGCCGTCCATGCGCAGCGGCAATCCTATGACCAACGCTTGTGCATCAAAGGCTACGATCTGATTAATCACGGCGCGCAGTAATTGTTTCCAACTTGTGCGTTGAATCGGCTCAAGCGCACGCACTGTGATGCACAGTTCATCCGAGACGGCCACGCCGACGCGCTTTGCGCCGAGGTCTAAAGCCAGCACACGCCCGCGCAGTGGATTTTTACCATAGCGAGTTGGGGAATCGTCGGGCAAGGTCATAAGCAAATTTTCTCGTGCCATTAAGTATACAGATAACGGTGGATAACTTGCGCGACTTCGATTGAGACTTGTATCATGCACAAGGCGCGCGCTGTAAATGCCGGAACCGTAGGCCGCTGCTTTTTTACACTATCGAACAATAACGGCTCGAACGTCTATTAAGAGGTACCACAATGTCGTTTCGCAATAAATTCTTGTTGGTCGTGATGTCGGCAACACTGTTGCTCTATGCTATTGTCGGCGGCTTGCTCTCGTCCAACGCGCAGCAGGAGAACAGTCCCGGCCCGCAACTGCGCATTTTCGAGAGCGTGCTTCAGCACATTCAAAACGATTATGTAGATGAGCCGAATCTGGATAAGGTTCGCGCGGGCGCTTTGCGCGGCCTCGCCTACGGCCTAGACCCGTATTCGACCTATCTCACGCCCGAACAAGTGCGCAACTTTCGCCCGGATTCTTCCGCGAACGACAAACAAGTCGGCATCGGCGCGGAACTCTCGCAGGTCGCTTCGTATCTGTACGTGATTGCGCCCGTCAAGGGATCGCCGTCGGAGCAAGCTGGTTTGCGCGCGGGCGATGTGATCGAATACATCGACACGAAGGCGACGCACGATATTTCGCTTTACGATGCCAGACAACTTTTAAGCGGCGCGCCCGGCACGGAAGTTAAGTTGCGAGTGCTGCGCGCAAGTTCGCGCCCGCTCAATCTAACTGTTAAGCGCGGAACGTTCAAAGCTCCGGCAGCCGAAGCGCGCATGGACGCCAATCGCATAGGCGTGCTGCGCGTCAACAGCCTTGCCGAAGGCGAAGCGGCGGATGTGCGCGCGCGCCTTTCCGACTTACAAAAACAGGGCGCGCAAAAAATCGTGCTCGATCTGCGGAGCGTCGCGGGCGGCTCGCTCGCGGAAGGCATCAGCGTCGCCAATCTGTTTATCAAAGACGGCACGCTCGCCGAAACCATCGGGCGCGAAAGCAAAGTTCTGAAAACCTTTCAGGCAGAGCCGACTAACACTGTCTTCAACGGCCCCGTCGTCGCCATCATCGACACAGGCACGGCGGGCGCGGCGGAGATCGTCGCTTCCGCTTTGCTGGAGCGCAAGCGCGGCGATGTGATCGGCGAAAAAAGCTTTGGCGCGGGAGTCGAGCAGCAGCTTTTCACTTTGCGCGACGGCGATGGCTTGCTGCTCACGACAGTTAAATGGGCGAACGCCGCTGGCAAGCCTTTTCTCGGCGAAGACCGCGCGCGTTCGGGCGTCGCGCCGTCCATCGAAGTCAAACGGCCTGAAGTTGCAGACGCAATTGATCCGGAAACTTTAACGGGCAACGACGATGATGCTGTGGCTGCGCCGCGCCAGCAACAGGGCAACGACAAACCGAACGTGACTGCGCCGGATGCGAACGCGCCGAAACAAGCCACGCCGGAAGACACGCAACTCAAAAAGGCTTTAGAATTGCTGCGCGATAAGCCCGCCGCGAGTCAGCGCGCGGCATAGATTAAACGGCTGGCATTAGAAACCGAAACAAACATAAAAGGCCGGAAGAAACGCGATTGTTTTTAGTCGCAATGCTTCCGGCCTTTTCTTCAAACCGATACAGCAAGCGCCGCAGAGTTTGACAGTTTAATCGCGTAGCTTGTTTTAGAGGGGAATGTTGCCGTGCTTTTTCGGCGGGTTCGTGTCGCGTTTATTTTCCAGCAGCCGCAGCGCGCGAATCAGCTTCGGCCGCGTTTGTGCAGGCTCTATTACTTCGTCCACAAAACCGCGCTCGGCGGCGACATACGGATTGGCAAACTTTTCTTCAAACTCTGTGATACGCGCACGCCGCGTTGTTTCCGCAACATCTGCTTCGCTTATCTCGCGGCGGTAAAGCACGCCGACTGCGCCCTCCGCGCCCATCACGGCGATTTCCGCAGAAGGCCATGCGAAGTTAATGTCCGTGCGTATGTGCTTCGACGCCATCACGCAGTAAGCGCCGCCGTAAGCCTTGCGCGTGATGACAGTAATCTTCGGCACGGTGGCTTCGGCGAAGGCATAAAGCAGCTTCGCGCCGTGCCTTATAATGCCGCCATGCTCCTGCGCGACGCCGGGAAGAAAGCCCGGCACGTCTTCAAAAGTTATCAGCGGAATGTTGAAGCAATCGCAAAAACGCACGAAGCGCGCGGCCTTCACGGACGCATCTATATCGAGGACGCCCGCCAGATACGCCGGCTGATTGGCGACGATGCCGACGCTCCTTCCGCCAAGGCGCGCGAAGCCCGTCACGATGTTCGGCGCGTAAAGCTCGTGGACTTCAAAAAAATATGCCTCGTCAACAATCAGATTAATGACTTCGCGTATGTCATACGGTTGATTGGAAGCTTCCGGCACAATCGAATTCAGTTTAATGTCGGCGCGCTCCGCCGGATCAGCCGATGGCACGCGCGGCGGATCGTCCATGTTATTAGAAGGAATGAATGAAAGAAGTTCGCGCACGACGCGCAAGGCGTGCTCGTCAGAGTCTGCGGCAAAGTGCGCGACGCCCGATGTGCGATTGTGCGTGACGGCTCCGCCCAATTCTTCCTTCGAGACATCCTCATGCGTGACTGTCTTAATCACGTCGGGGCCTGTAATGAACATGTAGGAAGTGTCTTTGACCATCACGTTGAAATCCGTGATCGCGGGACTATAGACAGCGCCGCCCGCGCACGGCCCCATAATGCAGCTAATCTGCGGCACGACGCCGCTCGCTAAAGTATTGCGCAGGAAAATATCCGCGTAACCGCCGAGGCTGACGACGCCTTCCTGTATGCGCGCGCCGCCGGAATCGTTGAGGCCTATGATGGGCGCGCCGACCTTCATCGCCAAATCCATTGCCTTGCAAATCTTCGCGGCGTGGGTTTCCGAGAGCGAGCCGCCGAAGATTGTAAAATCCTGCGCGAAGACGAAGACGCGCCGCCCGTCAATGAGTCCGTGACCCGTCACGACGCCGTCGCCCGGGTACAATTGCTTGTCCAGATCGAAATCGTGCGAGCGGTGAACGACGAGCTTATCGAATTCCTCGAAGCTGTTTTCGTCAAGGAGAAAATCTATGCGCTCGCGGGCGGACATCTTTCCCGCCGCGTGCTGTTTTTCAACGCGCTCGATTCCTCCGCCCGCTTCAGCCTGCGCGGAGCGTTGTCGCAGTTGATCGAGTTTCGTTTCGGCGGAGTGTCGTTTTTCTGTGGTAGCCATAAATAATTTTCCGTTCGGTTCAAGCGATCATGCGGCGGCGCAAAGAGCGCAAAGCCCATTCGATAAAAACGAGCGCCGACAACATCATATAAAAAAGTTCAAGGAAATGGCGCGGCATGAATTGGCCGTTCAAGGCGGCGCGCGTTAAATCAATTGCGCTCGTGATTGGAATCGTCCACGCGAGCAACTGCAAGGCTTGCGGCAGCACGGAGACGGGAAACCACGCGCCGCACAAAAAGATGGCAGAGAAAAAAATAGCCAGATAAAGATTGTAATTGTCTATATCGTGAACATGCGCGGTGACGCCCAGCGACAGTCCGGCGATAAAGAAACTGCCGACGATCAAAAACAGCGGCACGGACAGAGCGAGCCAAGACGTTGCCGCGCCGAAGACTGCAAGCACAATTAGTATCAGGCACGAATCAATCGCAGCCTTCGTGACTGCCCAGCAAATCTCCGCAAAGGCGAGCGACTCGACATCGACGGGAGTCGCTAAGATAGCATCGTAAGTCGATTGATAAACCATGCGAAAATAAGAGCCGTAGGTCGTTTCAAAAAGCGCGCGCGAAATAACAGTGAAAGCCAGCACGCCCGCGCCGACAAAGGAAAGATACGGAATCCCTTCGACGCGCGCGGCAACGAGCGAGCCGACGCCCCAGCCGAACGCGAAAATCATAAAGAACGGCTCGATCAAGGGCGCGGCCAATTCCATTTTCCACAAACGCAAATAAACGTCCAGATTGCGCCGCCACACGCTCCAAGCATCTAGGAAATTAACGCGCCGCAATGCCAGCGCGCTGCTTTTATTACCGCGTTTATTCACGGCAAAAGGCATTTGCGGCAATGCGCCGGATTCATTCATCATTCAGCGTTGCGGCCTTTTGCTCGCCGAAAGGGAAGCCGCCCCTTTCGATTAAGTCTATGAGTTCGGCGAGCGCGCGCTTCGCCATAGTTTGCAGCGGCAAAGGATAAGCATAGCGCAAGGCGTTTGCGGCAAACTCATCTTCATCGAGAATTATATACGAGAGATCGGGCGCGACGAGCACATCTATATCCAGATCGACGTAGCTCAACGCTTCTCCGTCGAAAACCGGCAATTTATTAATGTTGCAGTAAAAATTCCGCAATCCGCCCGCCGCCGTGCTGAATCGAAAAACATTGTACGGGCGATCCAGCCAGTAATATTCCTCGCTGACCGTGCCTCGTTCGATAGTCCCCAGCAGCGGATGATGAATCGTCTCGGCGAATTCTGCATCGAGCACGAGCAACGCGCCCTCACGCCGTGCGACGCGGGCGCGCCAGCTTTTGTGCAAAGCCTTGTCGTATTTGTAAGCGCGCACGGAAATTTCCTTGCGCGCGACAGTGGCGGAAACATCAATCTCTCCGACCAGTATTTTAGCTTCGGCTTCAGCTTCGGTTTCGGCTTCAGGATTCTTCGTCTTCATTTGAATCGACGAGTTGCAGAAATACGTCTTCGAGATTTGAAGGGCGCAGCAGCACGCGCTTGTCCGTAAAGGAATTTATCAAGGGCGCAAGCAGTTCGGGCGCGGCGGCAAAATAAAAATGCGCGCCGTTTCGTTTGACGGCTGTGACTTCATTCGACGATGTTTCGCGCAAAGGCAGTTCGTTCGCGTCGCGCACTTCGAGCGCATAGCGTGAAACCTTCTCCCGCACCAAGTCCATCGGCGCGCCCTCTGCCAGAATGCGCCCGCGATTCAAGACAAGCAATTTCCCGCAAAGCTTTTCGGCTTCCTCCATGTAATGCGTGGAAAGCAGAATGGTGATGCCGCCAGCGCTGCGCAATTCTTCGAGCCGCTGCCAGATTTCCTGCCGCACATGCGGATCGAGGCCAGTCGTCGGCTCATCCAAGACGAGCAAACGCGGTTGATGAAGCAATGCGCGCGCGATCATCAAACGACGTTTCATGCCGCCCGATAATTGTTCTATGCGCGAGGCGCGGCGTTTTTCGAGACCCGTGAATTTTAAGAGTTCGTTGCTTCTTTCGATGGCGACGGCGCGCGTCAAACGAAAATAGCGCGCCTGCACTAAAAGATTATCCAGCACGTTCAAGTCCGGGTCTAAATTGTTTTCCTGCGGCACGACGCCGATGATGGAACGAATCTGTCTGGCGGAAGAATCGACATCCATGTTTTCAACAAAGAGTTCGCCGCCGGAGAGCGGCGTGCGGCAGGCGATCATGCGCATCGTCGTCGATTTGCCCGCGCCGTTCGGCCCCAGAAATCCGTAAGCCTCGCCCTGTCTGACTTCAAAGGAAATTTTATCGACGGCGCGGCGCGCTTCGTAAACTTTCGTCAATTCGCGCGCACTCACGACGACGTTGCGCTCGTTCAACATAAAAACTCGTTCTTGCTAATGTTCTGCCGCCGCGCCGCTTCGCACGGAATTACGCAGCACGCCGATGCCTTCAATCTCGACTTCGACGACGTCGCCGTCGCTTAAGCGGGAGACGCCCGCAGGAGTCCCCGTCGCAATTAAATCTCCGGGAAGCAGCGTCATTATATCGGCGATGTAGCGCACGATTTCCGCGACAGAGAAAATCATCGCGGAAGTGCTGGCCTGCTGTTTGGTCAGGCCGTTGACGCGCGTCTCGATCCGCGCATCGGCAGGATCGAAGCTTGTCGAAATTAATTGCCCGACGGGGCAAAAGGAATCGAACGATTTGGCGCGCGTAAACTGTACGTCCTTGCGCTGTAGATCGCGCGCCGTGACGTCGTTGACAATCGTATAGCCGAAAACATAATCGAGCGGATCAGCAGCGTCTGGCAACAACCGCGCCGCGCGTCCGATAACGACTCCGAGTTCGCCCTCGTGTTCGACCTGACCTGATTGAGTCGGCAGAAGAATCGCTTCACCGTGCGCGATGATGGACGAAGGCGGCTTGAGAAAGAGAAGCGGTTCGGGCGGCAGCGGATTGCCTAGTTCCGCCGCGTGGTCTTTATAGTTACGCCCGACGCAAACGATTTTTGAAGGAGCGACGGGCGCAAGCAGTTGCACTTGCGAAAGCGGAACGGAATTTTCTTCAAGCGCCGGATCGGAGACAAAGGGATCGTCGCCGACAATCGGGCGCAAATTGTTTTCGCCTTCGTCGATGACGGCGTAACGCGGCGCGGAGTTGTGCGCCGTTGATGTGAAGCGGCAGATTTTCATAAGCTTTAGGGAACAGTTTCGCTGATGGTTTCGGACGGCTTGCTTTCGTTTCCGGCGGTATCTACGGCGGTCAAATAGTAATAATATTTTTTGCCGGATTCAACCGCTTCATCCTGAAAAGTCGTGCGCGTCAAAAGCATTTGCGTGAGGCGCGTCCAACTCTCCTTCGGCAAGTTCGGATCGAGCGTGCGGTAAACGTTATAGCCCGCGACATCGCGCTCCGGGTTCGCAGGGAAAAAGAGCGATAATCGATTCGGCGCGGCGGCGATGCTCAGGGATGTCGGCGCAGAAGGCGGATAAACGTCTACGGGCGTGACTGACACCGTATTTGAATTGAGGCTTTCGACTTGCGCGCCGCCTGTGCCGAGCGACACGGAGCGCACCACGTAATTGTATTGTTCATTAAAACGAAAGTTTTTATCTGCGTAGGTAGTCGCGTTGATAAGCGCCGTGTTGAGCGGCGTTTGTCCCTGACCGGGCTGCGATTTTTCGCTGCGGTAAAGATTATAGCCGAGCAGATTAACGGGCGTGGATTCGTCTATATTTGCTGCGGGCGCTTGCCAGCGAAGAATAACGGCGGCTTCGGACACCTGCGGCGCCTCGAGCCTCGGCGTTTGCGCAATGCGGGCGGCGGGTTCGATTAAAAGAAAATTGGAGAAGGCGGCGCGCTGGCCGGAAGCATTCGCATAGCGCAAGGCATAGCGCAGGCGCGTTTTCTCGCCCGCCAGTTCGAGCGTATCCGTGTAGGTCAACGTATCACTTGCGGTTTGGATGGCAGCGAAATCGACGGAGCCGATCAAGGTAGAGCGGCGCGAGAATTCTTCTTCTGTGAGGGGAAGCGGCGCATCGGGCTGTTCGGCGAGACGAAAAATGTCTATGCGGCGAATGCTTTGAACGCTCCCGTCTGCGGCGTTACGCTGCGGCGCAGGCCAACTCAGAATCACTTGATTGCCCTGCTGCACGCCGGAGAGAAGTTCGGTGCGCTGCGGTACGCGCTCGACGGGCGGAAGCGGCGGGCGACGCTTGCCGCACGCTCCAATGAACAAACAGCACGCGACGACGACAAATGACAGCAGCAACAGCACGCCGCGCCTTTTGAATGGCGGAAGGACGATACCTTGAGGCTGACGCATGTTTGAGCCAAACGAAAGAGTAGAGGGAAGTTTGCGCAGCATATTCAACGACAGTCGAAAGAGTTTTCGGGCACGCGTATGAAAATCTTTTAGCGTTTATAATTCGGCGCTTATAAAATGTAGCGGCTCAAGTCCTGATCCTTGACTGTTTCGGCGAGCATACGATGAACGTAAGCGGCGTCTATACGCTGCTCCTTCGGTTCCAGATCAGGCCCCTCGAAGCTGATTTCATCCAAGAGTTTTTCGACAATCGTATGAAGCCTGCGCGCGCCGATGTTCTCCGTGTTCTCGTTGACGCTCGCGGCGAAGTTAGCGATGGTGTCGATGGCATCGTCCGTAAATTCGAGTTCGATGCCTTCTGTTTCGAGCAGCGCTTGATACTGCTTGATAAGCGCATTCTTCGGTTCCGTCAGAATGCGCTTGAAATCCTCGACGGTGAGGGCTTCGAGTTCGACGCGAATGGGGAAACGCCCCTGTAATTCGGGAATCAAATCGGAAGGCTTGGAGACATGAAAGGCTCCGGCGGCGATAAAGAGTATGTGATCCGTGCGCACCATGCCGTAGCGCGTGTTGACGGTCGTGCCTTCGACAATCGGCAGAATATCGCGCTGCACTCCTTCGCGCGAAACGTCCGGGCCGTGACCGCCTTCGCGCCCGGCGATTTTATCCAGTTCGTCGAGAAAAATAATGCCGTTGGATTCGACGCGCTCGAGCGCAGTGCGCGCGACGGTATCCATGTCTATGAGGCGTTCTTCTTCTTCCTGCAGCAAGTATTCCATCGCTTCATCGACGCGCATCTTGCGGCGCTTGGTGCGCCCCTGAAAGAGATTGCCGAGCATGTCCTTCATGTTGATGCCCATTTCCTCTATGCCTTGCGGCCCGGCGAGTTCGATGGTCGGAAAATTCTTTTCGCGCACTTCGATGTCAACAATGCGATTGTCGAGTTTGCCTTCGCGCAGCTGCGCGCGAAGTTTTTCACGCGTGCGCCCGAAATTGTCGTCGCGCGTCGAGGCGGCGGGCGTTTCGGCGAGTATCGTCGGGTCGGTTAAAAGCTCTGCCTCGGTTCGGTCTGCGTCGAAATCGAAGGAGGCGGAAGCGTGGGAGCTTTTTGCGGCGGGCAGCAGCAAATCCAACACCCTCTCTTCAACATTGAGTTCGGCTTTGTCTGCAATTTCGTCGGATTTTTCTTCGCGCATCATCTCGACGGCGATCTCCGTCAAGTCGCGTATCATGCTTTCGACATCGCGCCCGACATAACCGACTTCGGTGAATTTGGAAGCTTCGACTTTGAGAAAGGGGGAATTGGACATGCGCGCAAGGCGGCGGGCGATTTCCGTTTTGCCGACGCCGGTCGAGCCGATCATAATAATATTTTTCGGCATCACGTCTGCGGCCATGTCAGGCGGAAGCTTTTGGCGGCGCACGCGGTTACGCAAAGCGATGGCGACGGCGCGCTTGGCTTCGCGTTGCCCGACGACGTGCTTATCGAGCGCCGCGACAATCTCGCGCGGCGTCATTTCATCGAGCCGCGCTTCCTGATCCGTTTCACCTGAAAGATAAATAACCATTTTGTTAGAAGTCAGGAGACGGTAATCAGAAATCAGAATGAAGCAGCGATAAAGGAACTTAGCGTAATCTCCAATCGCACTTCCCGTTTTATTCTGTCTACTGACTACTGTCTACTGAATACTGTTTTCTAAAGTTCTTCGATAATAACGTTGCTATTAGTGTAGATGCAGATTTCACCGGCGATGCGCATTGCTTCTGTGCAGATTTCGCGCGCGCTCAACTCCGTATTGGTGTAGAGAGCGCGTGCCGCCGCGAGGGCGAAGGAGCCGCCGGAGCCGATGGCGAGCACGCCGTCGTCGGGAGCGATCACGTCGCCGTTGCCGGACAAAAGATACGCGGTCTTTTCGTCTGCGACGACGAGCAGTGCTTCCAGATGGCGCAAAACCTTATCGGTGCGCCATTCCTTGCTGAGTTCGATGGCGGCGCGCTCCAGATTGCCGTGATACTGTTCCAGTTTGCCCTCGAACCTTGTCAAAAGCGAAAAGGCATCGGCGGTGGCTCCGGCGAAGCCGACGAGAATACGCTCGTTGTAAAGGCGTCGAACTTTGCGCGCGCCGCTTTTCATCACGGTGTCGCCCATCGTTACCTGTCCGTCACCGGCGAGCGCGACGCGCCCGTTTTTACGCACCAGCAAAATTGTCGTGCTGCGCACACGCATCTTTTTTTTTCGGGTCATAAGAAACAAGAACTATAGAAAGTCGCCCGAAGGTAAGTCAAGCCGTGCTTACAGGTGTTGCTGAAAAAGTATGCCGGGTTGATCGAGTAACAGGTAACTGAAGGCAAATATAGCGACGCGGGCATTGAAATTAATTTTGCGGTATGATGAAGCGCGATACGGAAGAGTGCCGGAGTTAAGGAGCGTGTAAAGGAACTGATGGTATTACACGATAAAAGGGCGCGCATAGGAATCACGATGCGCCTAGAGCAGGAGACGGAACGCTTTTACTTAGGGCGTTTTTACAGCGAAGCGCTGGAAGCGGCGAATTGCGTTCCCGTGATGATCCCTTTGATCCCGAAGGCCGAATACATTTCCGCGTTAATGGATGATCTGGATGGCGTGCTGCTGCCGGGCAGCGATTCGGACGTAGACCCTTTGCGTTACGAGCGGGAACCGCACTGGGAACTCGGCACTGTGCAGCCTTTGAAGGACGAAACGGATTTCCTTGTGCTGGCGGAAATCGAGCGCAGGTCGATGCCGCTCTTGGCGATTTGTTTCGGAATGCAGATACTCAATGTGTGGCGCGGCGGCACTTTGATACAAGACATACGCTCGGAATTGCCGCAGTCGATCAGGCACCAGCAGGGAACACCGAGGGACAGGCGCTCGCATCGCGTGCGTCTACAGGCAAACAGTTTGTTGCGCGAATTGGCGCGCGATGAAACGGCGCTCGTCAACAGCCACCATCATCAGGGGATTGAAACAATCGGGCGCAATTTGTCGGCAGTGGCATGGACGGCAGACGGCTTGGTGGAAGCTCTGGAAGATACGCGCGCCGAGCGCTTTGTCGCAGCAGTGCAGTGGCATCCTGAAATCGCTTGGGAGCGAGACGAATTTGCGCAGGCGCTTTTCAATTGCTTCGCCGCGCAGTCGCAGACTTACCGCGAACGGCGCCTGTTTACTGAAACAGTTGTATAATAACAGCGATGCGTCCGATAACATTAACGGGTTAACGGGTTGTTCCTGATTTCTAAAATTTAGCGAAGTATTTTTATGTTTGAGCGATATACGGAAAAAGCGCGGCGTGTGATTTTCTTCGCGCGCTATGAAGCTTCGCAATTCGGCGCGCCCGCTATCGAGCCGGAGCATTTGCTCTTGGGCATTATCAGAGAAGATAGAAAGTTGACGAAACGGTTTTTTTCACAGGCGCAGGCTTCCATCGAAGCGATACGCAAAGAAATCGAAGGCCGCACGCCGGTCAGGGAAAAAATCTCGACATCTGTGGAGTTGCCGTTGGCGCTGGAAACAAAAAGGGTCCTGGAATATGCGCACGAGGAAAGCCTTGAATTGCAGCACGCGCACATCGGGACGGAACATTTATTATTAGGGCTTCTCAGAGAAGAACGCTCTGTGGCAGCGGAGATTTTATATGAAAGAGGATTGCGGCCCGATGAAGTGCGCGAGGAAATCGCCGGACAACCCGATGCCGATGCGCCGCCGTCCACCATCAACTCGACAGCACGCCCGCAATTGATGTTATTGATAGAAGCGCTTCGCGGCCATGCGCACGAAATGCTGTTGCTCACCAATCGTTTGAGCGACGAACTAAAAGCTGCTGCAGCACCGAGCGGCGTGGACGGTTTCGGCAGCCGCACGGCGGCAGAGTTGCGCAAGGCAAATAATCATATGGACAAATCGAAAATCATTGGAGATATTGGAGATTATGGAATCCCCTTCAAACGCGCGCATAAAATAGTGTTGGGAGTGGAGAAACTGCTGTCCATGCGAATGGATTTGCTGCGCGGCGTGCGTGTCGGATTAGTATGCAATCAAGCTTCCGTGAATCACGACTTTCAGCACGTGGCCGATCTCTTTCACGCGCACGCCGAGATAAACCTGACAACGCTTTTCGGGCCGCAGCACGGCATACGCGGCGACGTGCAGGACAATATGGTAGAGACAACGCACGCCGTCGATAAAAGAACGAATCTGCCTGTTTATTCGCTTTATTCCGAAACACGCGAGCCGACGGAAGAAATGCTGGAGAATGTGGACGCACTGGTTTTCGATATGCAGGATGTCGGCTGCCGCATCTACACATTCATTTACACGCTGGCGAATTGTATGCGCGCGGCCAAGAAGTACGGCAAAAAAGTGATTGTCTGCGACCGTCCGAACCCGATCAATGGAAAAGCCGTTGCCGGAACAGTCCTCAATCCGGCGTATGCCTCTTTTGTCGGGCAATTTCCGCTGGCGACGCGGCACGGCATGACTGTTTGTGAATTAGCGCGTTTGTTCAAGGAGACATCCGGCTTAGACTGTGAACTGGAGCTGATTTTGATGGACGGCTGGGAGCGCGATTTGTGGATGAACGAAACGGATGCGCCGTGGGTGCTGCCGTCGCCGAATATGCCTACACTCGAGACGGCGACTGTGTTTCCGGGAACAGTGCATCTGGAGGGAACGCAATTGTCCGAGGGGCGCGGCACGACGCGCCCGTTCGAGTTGATCGGAGCGCCTTTTATAGAGGCGTATGAGTATGCTTCTGAATTGAACAAACTGAATTTGGCGGGCGTTTATTTTCGCGCGTGTTATTTTCAACCGACATTTCAAAAACACGCGCGGCAGACATGCGGCGGAGTCCAACTGCACGTCACGGAAAGAAATAATTTCGAGCCTGTGCTGGCGGGAGTCGCCGCCGTTAAGATCGCGTACAGCTTGCACAAAAAGGAGTTTCTTTGGAAGGAGCCGCCCTACGAATACGTCTATGACCAAAACCCCTTCGATATTATTGCAGGCACGAACGACCTGCGCGAGGCCATAGAACGCGAAGCAACTCTTGAGGCAATCAAGGAAAGTTGGCGGCAACCTTTAACAGAATTTATGAACATCCGCAGCGCAAGTCTTTGTTATTGACTTAATTGGACGGCGCAAGGTCGCATCTTCCTTGAAGATATATTCAGAAAGTAGTTTAAGCTCCGTATGTCGTATGCACTTGATGATTTGCTCGTGGAATGCGAACGTTTGCATGGGCATATGTGTCCGGGCCAAGTGCTGGGAGCGCGTATGGCACTTCTAGGTTGCCGCTTGATCGGCGTGGCTGACCCGTGCGTTGCAGATCGAAAAAAACTGATTGTGTGGGTTGAAATAGATCGTTGTATGACGGATGCCGTCAGTGCCGTGACGGGCGTGCGTTTAGGCAAGAGAAGCCTGAAATATTTCGATTACGGCAAAGTCGCCGCGACGTTTTTTAATGTCGAAACCCGTGACGCAATGCGTGTTGTGGCGCTCGAAGAATCGCGCGGGTTTGCCGATACACACTATTCGTTTATCGAAAGCAAAAAGGAAAGACAATTGCGGGCTTACAAAAACGCGGCCGAAAATGAATTGTTTAAGTGTGAGCAGGTAACAGTCGAGTATAGGGAAACGGATGCGCCGGGCCGCCCTCGTTCGCGTGTGATATGCAAACAGTGCGGAGAAGGTGTAAACGACGGGCGGGAAATCGTCTCGTCAAGTGGCAGCAATTTATGTCGCCCGTGCGTTGACGGCGATTATTATCGATTGAATTAATTTTGCGAGAGGCTACCCATTTATGAAGTCCTTACATGACAATGTTTACGGTAAAAATGTTATCGTTATGTGTAAGAATAGTCGTAGTGCCGACTATTGATAAAAGACTTTAACTCAGAAGTAAAAGTAAGGCGATCCGAAG
The DNA here is from genome assembly GCA_051000345.1 of Pyrinomonadaceae bacterium. Classification (GTDB taxonomy): domain Bacteria; phylum Acidobacteriota; class Blastocatellia; order Pyrinomonadales; family Pyrinomonadaceae; genus JBHENC01. The sequence continues at coordinate 24,496 of JBPCOJ010000047.1, forward strand.
AGGGAAAATTCGTGAACGGTGAGCATCATAAAAGAAATGAATGGTTAATGGGCGTCGCTGGCTGGTTAATTCCCGGTGCAGGCCACTTGCTGCAGGGCAGATGGCAGCGCGGTTTGATGCAGGGCGCGGCTGTCGTTTTGATGTTTCTGACAGGGCTGTGGCTTGGCGGCCACTTATTCCCGACTGCCGCTCAGGACGGGCAAAACGCTAATTCGTTATTGCAGTTACCGGCTTTGGTCGCCAATGGCGGAACGGGAGTGCTGTATGGCCTTTGCTGGTTGACGAATACAGGCTTTCGAGAAAACGCTCAATTATCAACCTTCGAGTATGGCAATACATTTTTACTGGTCGCGGGATTGTTAAATTATATTGTGATGTTGGATGCCTTCGACATTGCTGTGGAGCGAAAATCATGATTCACTTTTTGGTTTTGAGTCTTTTCGCCGCCCTTGTCGGCATTGTCTTCGGCAACGTCTCGAATGAGGCGGGGAAGTCGCGTATTCTCTATGGCCTGAAAGTATTCGGGCAGTTTATTCTGGCAGGATTGGTCATCGGATGGATTCTGTATTTTATTCCACTCGGAAACAGATAGCGCGTCCGATAACATAAAAGTATTGACATACATACATAGTCAAACGGTAAGAAAGCATGGGATTAGTCGAGACCGAAGCAGTCATTCTGAGAACTTATAATTTGGCGGAAGCGGATAAGATAGTCGTTTGTCTGACACGCTGTTGCGGAGTAATACGCGGAGTGGCAAACGGATCACGGCGATTAAAAAGCCGTTTCGGAGCCGCCCTGGAACCATTTACCTTTGTTAATCTCGGCTACTTCGAGAAAGACGGGCGTGAGCTGGTATCAATCAAACAGGCTGAAATACAGCGCTCCTATTTCAGTTTAACAGCAAGGACGGAGATGATCGGTTGGATGGCTTATCTATCGGAGTTGGTTTTGGATTTTGCGCCGCCGCACGAGCCGAACCAAAATCTTTTCCGCTTATTGTCGAGCAGCATGGAAGCCGCCGCGCATAATGCGGATCAAGCGACGGCGATCAAACGTTATTTCGAGGTGTGGTTGCTAAAATTGTCTGGATTCATGCCGGAGACGCGCGCGTGCACGTCCTGCCGCAAACGCTTTGACGCAACCGAAAAAGGCTATACGAATACGGAAAATAAATTGCAGTGCAGCGCGTGCAGTCACGCCGGAGGCAGAGAGTTGTCAGCGGCGACGAGAGCTTTACTGCGCGCAGTGATGACCGCTTCACCTCATGAATTTGCGCTCCAGTGGTCGGAGTTCGATGAAGAAGCCCGCAAAGAAGCAGGGAATTTGACACGCCGCCTGATAGAAAGCGCGCTGGAGCGCAAGCCGCGCGTCACAGAGAGTTTTCTGTTGCAATCCGGCATTCGGGCAGTTGCGTAAAGCTTAGGGTGCGGATGATTCGTTGTAAGTCGCTAGAAAGCCGATTATTCACTGAAGAAACTTGTATATGAGCTTTAACGGCAGACTGATTGAGCGTTATCTGCTGGCGGCAGTTGTGCCCTACCTTTTGCTGGCGCTCCTGCTGCTGACAACGATTTTGTTTGCCCAACAATCCAGTCGTTTCGCAGAACTTTTGCTGATCGTGCATATCAGAGGCGAGATAGCCGCGCAAGTAGCGTTGGCGCTCGTTCCTAACGTGCTCGTCTTTACGCTGCCGATGGCAACGCTGGCGGGTATTTTAATAGGACTTAGCCGAATGGGAGGCGATAGCGAGCTAATCGCCATGCGTGCGGCGGGCATCGGCACATGGCGTTTGCTGCAACCCGTGCTGCTCATAGGGCTAAGTGTGTCGGCGGCAGCAGCGTATATCAATCTTGAGCTTGCGCCGCAGTCTACGCGTTCGCTGCGCCAAACGCTGACTCTCACGGCGATCAGCAAATTGGATTCTCCGGTCGATCCAGGAGATTTTAATACGGAGATTCCGAATTACCTGATTTACGTGCGTGACGGCGATAAGGAATCCGGGCGCTGGGGCAGAGTTTTTATTTATTCTCATGACGATAAAACAAAAGCACAGCGAATTGTAACGGCGCGTAGCGGGCGCATAGATTCTGCTGCGGGACAGTCCGAGTTGGTTTTAACGGACGCCGTGGCAATCGAGATACCGGCGGCAAATGCCTTTAACGGCTCGTATGTTTCAACACACCTACAGCAATTGCGGCTGCAGCTGGACACGGGTCGCAAGGCTTTGCTCGAAAAGTTGAGCGGCGGCAAGCCCCTGCCGGATGAAATGAAATGGAGCGAGCTTGAAAGGGACGCGGCACACAAAAGCGGCAAGGAAGCGCGCGACGCCGTCACGCTTCAACAGAAACGCGCAGCGCTCTCGCTCACGCCGCTCGTTTTCGCGCTGCTCGGAGCCTCGCTCGGTTTACGCGTCAAAAAAGGCGGCAGAGGAGCAGGCGTGCTGATTTCTCTGGCCGCACTGATTGCCTATTACCTGTTGGCTTTACTTGGCGAACAGTTGAGCCGCGCAGGAACTCTCCCGCCGCAATTGGGAATGTGGATTGCCACGACGCTAACCGTAGCGTTCAGTTTGCTGCTGCTTTTAACAGGACGCTACAGGGGAAGAAGCGGTGTCTTAAAGATGCTTCCCGGCTTGACGCGCGGCGGGTCGGCGATGGAGCATGGACCACGGAAAACGGCGGCGCGTGCCGGTCTTTCACAATCTGTGGGCAGAGCGCGTTTGCTGAGCTTTCCGAGTTTGTTGGACATCAGCCTCCTGCGCGCTTTAACGATGAGTTTCGGTTTTGCTTTGGCATCGCTGAGCGCTGTCTTTCTGATTTTCACGTTATTCGAATTATGGCGTGCAATCATCGAAAATAGCGCGGGGTTCGGGCTGGTCGCGCGCTATCTACTGTTTTTGCTGCCGTTTGTCACAGTGCAGATTATGCCTGCCAGTGTGTTGCTGGCGATGCTTGTCGCCTACGCGCTGCTCACGCGGCGGAGTGAAGCCATTGCATGGTGGGCAAGCGGTCAAAGTATTTACAGATTGATGCTGCCCGGCATGTTGTTTGCCGTTTTTGTCGCCGCGTGCAGTTGGATGCTGCAGGAAAACTTAATGCCGCAGGCCAACCGTCGGCAAGACGAATTAAGAGCGCGTATCAAGCGGCCAAGCGCACCGCGCACGACGACTCCGGTCGGGAGGCAGTGGCTGGCGTCTTCCGCAGAGTCCGAAGGCGGACGACTCTATGCCTACGAATTCGATGACGAATCGAACTCGCTCGCAGCGCCCGCCATTTACGAATTCGATAACGAGGGAGTTCATTTAAAGAGCATCGTGCAGGGAAGTCGCGGGGTGTGGACGGGTAATGAGACGCATCGACTTGAGATTTCTGATGGAAGCTTGCTCGAATTAAACGGGGGAAACATTCGTCGCAGTTCGCCTCGTTCGCTTACCTTAAGCGCGGCGGACGAAATGGAAACTTTTAAGCCAACGCTTAAAGACCCGGCACACTTAAGCGCATGGGAATTAAGGGATTACATAAAGCGAGCACGGCGACGCGGCGATTCGGCACGCATTATGACAGCAGCCCTGCAGGCTAAGTATGCCGCTCCCTTCGGCTCTTTGGTGCTTGCGCTGGTAGCCATACCGCTAGCTCTTTCATTCGGCAAACGAAGTGCGGTCACAGCGCTTTGTGCGGCAATTGCCCTTGCCATGGCTTTTTGGGCGGCAAGCGGCGGATTCCACCAGTTAGGCACTTACGGGTTATTGCCCATAACCATCGCCGCTTGGTCGCCTGCCGCGATTTTTGCAGCACTCGGCGGGTATTTACTAACACGCGTCCGCACATAAAAGCGTCTGGGAGTTGGATGATCATCCAACTCCCAGACGCTTTTTCCGCTCGAACATGCGATATTCTTGCCGAGCAGCTCATCAATAAAGTCTATTTATGTTCCGGTTTCCCAACTGTTAAGGTATTCGAGTTGTTCTGCCGTAAGTGTATCGATGCCTATCCCGAGAGCGCGTAATTTAAGGCCTGCGATCTCCGTATCGACTTCTTGCGGCAGGATATGCACGCCCGCCGCCAGCTCACCGCGTTTGCGCACGAGATATTCGACCGATAAGGCTTGGTTGGCGAAGCTCATATCCATTACACTCGCTGGGTGGCCTTCGGCTGCCGCGAGATTTATTAGTCGCCCTTCGCCGAGCACGATAACTCTGCTGCCCGTTTCGCGCACTTTGTATTCTTCGACGAATCTGCGTAGCTGCTGCACCGGTTCCGCCAGTGCGCGTAGCGCGTCCAGATTCAATTCGAGGTCGAAATGCCCGCTGTTGCAAACAATCGCGCCGTCCTTCATGCGCGAAAAATGCTGCCCGTCTATGACATGGCGGTTTCCTGTGACGGTAACGAATACGTCGCCGATAGAGGCTGCTTCGATCATCGGCATCACGCGAAAACCATCCATCACAGCTTCGACAGCCTTGATCGGATCGATTTCCGTGACCACGACGTTAGCGCCTAAACCGCGCGCGCGCATCGCCACACCCTTGCCGCACCAACCGTAACCGATGATGACGAACGTGCGGCCTGCTATTAACACATTGGTGGCGCGTATGATACCGTCAATTGTCGATTGTCCCGTGCCGTAACGGTTATCGAAGAAATGCTTCGTCTGCGCGTCATTGACGGCCATGGCAGGGAAAGGAAGCACTCCAGCCGTTTCCATTGCACGCAGGCGCACGATTCCTGTCGTTGTTTCCTCTGTCGAGCCGTACACTTCCGTAATCTGGCTCTGGCGCTCTTTAATTATTGTCGCAACCACATCGGAGCCATCGTCGATAATGATTTCCGGACGAAAATCCAATGCCGTGCGGACATGTTTATTATAGGTTTCCGTGGACTCGCCCTTTATCGCATACACAGGGACACCGTAATCTGCGACGAGCGATGCTGCCACATCGTCCTGCGTCGAAAGCGGATTCGATGCGATCAAAACGGCATCTGCGCCGCCTGCCTGCAATGTGCGGACAAGATTGGCTGTCTCCGTCGTGACGTGCGCACAAGCGATAAGCCGCACGCCGCGTAAGGGCTTGTCCGCATCGAAGCGCTCGCGTATCAAACGCAGCACGGGCATTTCCCGCTCCGCCCACTCGATTCTGCGTTTGCCTTCCGGCGCGAGCGAGATGTCCTTAATTTCGTATTCAACCGAACGCGTTGCGCTCATTTTGATTATCCTCTTTATAAATTGTAGAAAAGCCGTAAATGGGAAGTTCGGGAATCAGATGCCTGCCGCCGTGCGCAAGTCCTCCGCGCGATCTGTCGCTTCCCATGTAAAATCCTTGCCCGCACGACCGAAATGACCGTAGGCAGCCGTTTGTTTGTAAACGGGTCTGCGCAATTGCAGATCGTCTATAATGCCGCGCGGTGTCAATTGAAAGTGTTCGCGCACGAGTGCGGCGAGGGCTGCTTCACCCAAACGCCCTGTCCCGCCCGTGTCTACAAGCACGGAAACAGGGTCTGCGACGCCTATGGCATAAGCGAGTTGAACCAGACAACGATCTGCGAGGCCTGCGGCGACAATGTTCTTTGCGACATAGCGCGCCATGTATGCGGCAGAACGGTCAACTTTCGTCGGGTCTTTGCCGGAAAATGCCCCCCCGCCGTGCGGCGCGTAGCCGCCGTATGTATCGACGATGATTTTACGCCCGGTCAGACCTGCATCGCCCTGCGGCCCGCCTGTTACAAAGCGTCCCGTCGGATTAATGTGATATTTCGTGTCCTTGTCGATTAGTTCGCCGGAGATTGTTTGCTCGATCACGCTTTTCTGGATTTCGGCGCGCAGCTTTTCGTTCGAGACCTCAGAATCGTGCTGTGATGAAATAACCACCGCATCGACTCTGAAAGGTCTGCCGTCGCGGTATTCGATTGTGACTTGCGATTTACCGTCGGGGCGCAGATAGGGAAGTTCACCGGACTTGCGAACTTCAGAGAGTTTTGCAGCAAGGTGATGAGCCAACTGAATCGGCAGCGGCATTAACTCAGGCGTTTCGTTGCAGGCAAACCCGAACATTAAGCCCTGATCGCCTGCGCCCCCCGTATCGACGCCCATCGCGATGTCCGGCGATTGCCTGTCAACAGCAGAAAGAACGCTGCAGGTATCGCAATCGAAACCATATTTAGCCCGTGTATAACCTATTTCCCGAACGGTTTCACGTGCCACGCGTGAGAAATCAATGCGCGCAGAGGTTGTAATTTCACCGGCGATAACGATTAAGCCGGTTGTCACGAGCGTTTCACAGGCCACGCGGCCTTCCGGGTCTTCGCTTAAAACCGCATCCAGCACGCTGTCCGATATTTGATCCGCAATCTTATCCGGGTGGCCTTCGGTGACGGACTCGGATGTAAATAGGTAACTGCCTTCCTTGCTCAAATGTTAACTCCTTAGGGCCAAGAATTTATTTTTAAAATTACGCAAAAGACCGGCTACTTTAACAACCGTTTCAAAACCTGTCAAGCAAGCACGAACGAGGCGTCGAATGGCAATGAATAGCAATTTCAATTAAGTGCAGAGAGCGGTCTTGACATAATATATATTATCGGACGCAAACAAACCTTTGTATCTATTCACCTACCCGACCAAGTGGCTATAAACAAAGTACATAAAATTGCCATTCCCGCGCCACGTCTGCTCCTTACCTTCTGCTCGTTCGACGACTTCCGACTCCGGCTCAGGTGATGAACCTTTATAGCGAAGCGCACATCCGAAGGATTTACAAGCAAGGCGAACCGGCTATTGTCCGCCTCGTCCACCGCTTGGTGGACAACATCGAGGATTTGCAAGCGCTACTCATCCGCACACCTCAACCCGTCATCGCACGACTCTCACAAGAACTCGCTAAAGCTAAACGCACACTTGCTCGTCAGACCGATGAATTGATCCGTGCGCGTCAACTTAATCATCAACTCCTGCGCCGCCTGCGTGAGTTGGAACAGGAGGTCGAGCGCGGCGTTCAACCTCATGTCGAGCGCGATTCGCATAACTCCTCCTGGCCTCCTTCACTTGATCTGCCGTGGCGGAAAGTCCCTCGCACCAGAAGCCTCAGAAAGAAAACCGGACTTCAGCCCGGCGGTCAGTTCGGTCATCGCGGTGCCACGCTACGACAAGTCGCGCAACCAGATCAGGTCATCATGCATACGCCCGAGACCTGCACGAACTGCGGCGCTCAGCTCCACCACAGTACGCCAACCGTCAGCGTCCGCCGCCAGGTCTTCGACCTCCTCGAAGGGCGCATGAAAGTCATCGAACATCGCGCCGAGACTCGCCGCTGCCCGGCTTGCCGAGCGATGACGAAGGCAAAGTTCCCGGACACAGTGCGCGCCCCCGTCCAGTATGGACAAGGTGTTCTTTCACGCTCCGTCTATCTTCACCTCTACCAACTACTCCCGGTCGCCAGAACCTCTGAGACCATGCGCGATCTTTTCGCTTGCCACATCTCGGTGGCGACTATTCAACGCGCGGCGCGTGTTTCCTCAGCAAAACTGGTTAATACCGAGCAGCGCATCAAAGCCGCGATCCGTGACTCCGCTGTCATTGGCGCTGACGAGACCGGTCTTCGTGTCGCCGGTAGCGCTGCTTATATTCATGTCGCCAGAACCGACGGACTCACGCATTATGCTTATGACGCACGCCGGGGCAAGGCGGCCATGGACGAGACCGGCATCCTCCCGCAGTTCCGTGGCACGCTCGTCCGTGATGGCTTCTCTTCTTATAAATGGTACGAGCAGTGCCGGCATAGTCTCTGTAATGCTCACCTCTTGCGTGATCTCGTCTTCGTCGAAGAAAGTAGTCCCGCACAGAAGGTCTGGACTAGTCCATTCGCCAAGCTTCTACTGAAGATCAAAGACACGGTCGCTCAAGCAAAGACGGATGCCAAAGGAGAGTTAAGCGCGCAAACGAAAAACGACTTCCTGCGCCGCTACGATAAACTGGTCAAGCGTGCTGATCGTCTCAACCCACCTCAACCGAGAAGCAAAGACGAGGGCGACACGGCGAAAAAGCCGGCGACGCAACTCACCCCGCGCCGCTTAATCAACCGCTTGCAAAAACGCCGCGATGAAGTCTTGCACTTCATGGCAGACACCAGTGTGCCCTTCGATAACAACGGCTCGGAACGTGACCTGCGGATTGTCAAACTCCAACAGAAAATCTCTGGCTGCTTCCGCACTCCTACAGGAGCACGCAACTTCTGTCGCGTCAGAAGCTATCTCTCAACGGCACGCAAGCAGGGCCATTCCCTGCTCTCGGCTCTGGTGCGTGTCTTCAACGGCAAGCCGCTTGTCTTTCAAATTGCTGAAAGTTAAGCGCTAGACTCGCCAAGTACCTGAACAGTTACTCGGCGTAATTCCGGCTGCGTAAAAACTTCTGCAACGTCACGGCTTCAATGCCGCTTTCATTGAGTTGCTTTGCCGCTTTCGTCGTCGGCGCATAGCCTCTGACTTCGTACCCGCTTCCTTCTGCCGCCGTCTTCAGTACCGCGAGCGTCGTCGTCTTACCAGTACCGGCATAACCTTGCAAACCGATGATTCGGTCTTGGCTCGTCAAAATCGCTTCAAGTGCACCGCGCTGTGACTCGTTCAAGCGCACATGATGGTTTGCCGTCGCCGCTTCAATTAGCCGCGCTTTTTCTTCTGAATTGCAAAGCGG
>JBPCOJ010000066.1:0-56932 GCA_051000345.1 Pyrinomonadaceae bacterium
GCGCTGTGAAGTTTGAGCGCGCGCGTCTCGGCTTCGATACTCAAGTATGGTCTCGCGTGTCTTCGGAGGTTGTCGCGGATTGCCGGGTCTTTCAAGTGCGACGCGATTTGAGCCGCAGCCCTTTAGATAATCGCGAACATGATTTTTATGTTCTCGAAGCGCCGGATTGGATAAATGTCGTTCCGTTGACGGTGAACAATGAAGTCGTGATGATCGAGCAGTACAGACACGGCACAAACTCCGTGACGCTGGAAATTCCGGGCGGCATGGTCGATGCTGGCGAGACACCCCAACGTGCTGCCACGCGCGAACTGCTGGAAGAAACGGGCTATGCCGCGACAAGCGAAGTTTTATTTCTCGGCAAGACACGCCCGAATCCGGCGCTGCAAAACAATTGGATTCATACTTACCTTACGCGCAATGTTGAATTCAAAAGCGCGCCCGTGTTCGATTCGACAGAGCACACGAGCGTGCGGCTTGTGCCGATTAAAGACGTTCCTGCTTTGATCGCGGACGGCATCATTGACCACGCGCTGGTCGTCGTCGGCTTTCACTTTCTATCACTGCACACGCAAGGATTCGTTCCAAACAAATAAGCGTTACTGACTATTTTCAAACTTCAACTTATGCGTATTCAATTAACGAAAATCGCGCACGCGCGTTCCGGCGATAAAGGTGATACGGCGAACGTCGGATTGATCGCCTTGCGCGAAGAATTTTATCCGCTGCTTCGTCGCTATGTCACAGCCGAACGCGTCAAGCAGCATTTCGCGGGCATTTGCCACGGCGAAGTCGAACGCTTCGAGTTGCCCAATTTGCACGCGCTCAATTTCCTGCTGCACGAAAGTCTCGGCGGCGGCGGCACGCTTTCCCTCATGACGGACGCGCAGGGCAAAACCTTTTCCACCGCGATGCTGCGCATGGAAATAGATGTGCCGGACGAGGAAGCGCGCTCTTTGAGTTTGTCGAGTTGATAGACATTTGCCCGCAACGGTAGCGGGATTGCCGGTTCGTGTTGTTATCAAGATATAAGCGTGGGCGTTGAAGGCAGCAATTGAATGAGTTTTCTGTTTCCAGACATTGATGCGCCCGTTCGCCACGATTACGCGCGCGTGAACGGCGTCACCTTGCACTATGCGGAAAGCACGGGAGCCGTCGGCGAGGGCGCTAAACGGCTCGTTATTTTGCTGCATGGCTTTCCAGAGTGCTGGTATTCATGGCGGCATCAATTAAAGGCGCTCGGCAATGATTATCACATCGTTGCAGTGGACATGCGCGGCTATAATGTGAGCGATAAGCCTGCACGCATCGACGATTACAGGATGGATGCGCTCGTCGGTGATGTCGTCGGCTTAATAGATTATTTCGGCGCGAAGGATGCCGCCATCGTCGGCCACGATTGGGGCGCAGCCGTCGCATGGGCTGTTGCACAAACTTATCCAGAACGGGTGTGGAAGCTCGCCGCGCTGCAAGTTCCGCCCATCGCGGCATGGATCAGGAACATGACATTCGAGCAGGCTTGGCGTAGCTGGTACATGCTCTTTTTTCAGTTGCCGCAAGTGCCTGAATGGTTTATCAGCGCTAACGATTTCGCAACGCTTCGGCGCACCTTCAAACAAACCGCAACTCGTCCCGGCACATTCACAGATACGGACATCGCTATCTATAAACAGGCCATGCGGGAGCCGAATGCTTTGACCTGCGCGATTAATTATTACCGCGCAAACTTTGCCGCGCTGTTTCTGCGCCGCAGTGAATCGCAGCGCGCAAATAACAAACGCATACGAGTGCCGACGCTTTTTATCTACGGTGAAAGGGATTTTGCGATCTTGCCGGAAACCGTGCGCGGTGTCGCAAGATTCGTCGATGCGCCGTATCGTGAAGTGCGTATTCCGACGAGCGGTCATTGGGTGCAGCAGGAAGCCTTCGCGGAAGTAAACAATGCTCTCGCGGATTTTCTAAAGGCCATTTGAATACTGTGGAACCCGCTTGAATATAAAAACGCGCGCTTGCGATGACGTAGAACGAAATGGCGAACGAAAACAAAGAAGTAACTTATACACTTGAGGGAAGCGTTGCGCTCATCACGCTTAATCGTCCCGATAAACGCAACGCTTTGAATGATGCGCTCATCGGCGGCCTCAAACATTCGCTCCATCGAGCGAACGAAAACGAAGCCGTGCGCGTTATCGTCATCACGGGCGCGGGCGCGGATTTTTGTTCGGGCGCAGACCTTTCGTCGCTGCAGAAAATATCCGAAGCTTCCGTGATGGAAAATCTCGAAGACGCGAAGTCGTTGATGGAACTCTTCGCTTTGATTCGCCGCGTGAGTGTGCCTGTGGTCGCGGCGGTGCGCGGGCGTGCGCTGGCGGGCGGATGCGGCCTCGCCACAGCGTGCGATCTGGTGCTCGCAACGGCTTCGGCGCGCTTCGGCTACCCGGAAGTGAAAATCGGTTTTGTGCCTGCGATGGTGATGGCGATTTTGCGCCGCAACGTCTCGGAGAAACGCGCCTTTGAACTCATCACGCGCGGCGCGGAAATCGGCGCGCAGGAAGCCGAACGTCTCGGCCTCGTCAATCGCGTCTTCGATGATGAAACTTTTGAAGCGCAGATAGAATCATATGTTGCGGCCTTTGAAAAAGTGAGCCGCTCCGCCGTGATTCTCTCGAAGCGATTGCTTTACAACATGGACGGCATGACGTTCGACACGGCGCTCGAAGCGGGCGTCGATGTCAACACCATCGCGCGCATGACAGATGATTGCCAGCAGGGAATCAATCGCTTTCTGAAAAAGCAGCGTTGATTCATAACGCAATTTTGTTCACCGGCGCGTAACGGAAACAACGTATGTTTCTATGCCGGGCGTGCTGACGGAAAAATGTTCGCCTAATTGATAACCTTTAGCCGTTAAAGTCTTGAGCGGCGGCTTTTCCGTGTCCCACGAAGCGGCGCGAAACGCGACCCAAAAATGTTCTTCTGTGAGAGCGTCGATGTTCTTCACCGCCACGCCGTCAAAGCGTCTCGGCAAAAAATAGACTGCGTCTTCGGTTAGTCCCGCAACACCTTTGATTACGCTGACCTGAAATTCCTTATCCTTTATCGAGTCCAAAGAAAACCAGATGCTGTAGGCAACAGCGTCTTCAAAAGCGTAAACATTAACCACCTCGTCGCGGGATGTTTCCGCTCTTATCATCTCTCGTGTCAACGGCTCCCACGCGCACCATGAATAAGTTGTGCGGCTTCCAACAAGCGAAACCGCTGCGGCGAGAACGATCCAGAATCCGATTAAGAAAAGCAGCGTGATTCTGAGCCACTGTTGATGCAGACGGCGCAAGGAAACAGCCGCGAGAATTAAATGCGGCACGACCATTATAATCAAATGGCGTGTACCCCAGACAGACTGCGGCAGTATTTGGCTGGCGATGAACGCGATTACAATCGGCAGAAACGAAGCGCTGAAAAGCCAAAAGAAAATTCTTCGTTGCCCGGTCTGTTCCTTATCCTTCATGCGCGAATGTCTGAGGACATGCCACATGAATAAAAGTATCGGAACATCGAGCAGCAGCAGTAGCGCGTAAGGCGAAAACCAGAGTAGATAAAGCGGCTCGTAATTGATGTGGCGCGCGTAAAGCGGCTCACTGAGCGTGACGTAATCCCGAAGAACGCCGACTAAATTCGGGCGCGGCGTGCCGAAAAGATTTTGATCGAGTCCCTTGCCGCTTTCCGAATTGTGCGCGACGGCATAAAGCCAAGGGCTGAAGGAAACGATCAGAACGACAATCATCGCTGAACACAAACGAAGCCTTTGCCGCATCCAAATGGACACGTAAACGAGTTCGACGCCGATTACCATCCAACCGTAATAATGCGTGTAGATGAGTAGCAGATTAAAGGCGCATAGAGCTACCGGAAATTTCTTCGCGGGCGCTTCGGTATGAATGAATCTGATGAAGAAAAGGAACGACCAGAGCGAGAGAAACAATAGCAAGCTGTACATGCGCAGTTCTTGCGCGTACTTGATCAAGTGGCCGTTGACAGCCATTAAGAACAGCGCGAGATTGATCGCGGCGCTCCCCAGATGCAACTCACGGCAGAGAAGATATAACGGCAGCACCGCCGCGATTGCCATGAGAGCCGGAAACAATCTCAACCAGAGCAGCGATTCTCCGCCGAGCGCGATCCACGCTTTCAGCAGCAAGTAAAATAACGGTGGATGGATAAGGTCTGCGGCCACGAAGCCGATCATACCGAGCCAATCGTGACGCGCGGCATGAACGCTGAAAATTTCATCGAACCACAAACACGAGTCCGTCAAATGCCAGAGCCGCAGCGCAGCATATAGCGCAAAAGCCGACGCGAACACAGCCCAAGCCACTTTGTTGAAAACAAACGATTCCGCTTTGTTGAAGCTCGATGCGCGCGGGTTAGATTCGATTTCTGGCACGCTGCTTTTCTCCATGTGCGATTAGAAATGCTATTGATGCGTCCGTCTGGTGCGTCGTATCGAATCGAGTGATGAATTACTTTGAGACGCGACTTAGCTCAATCGTTCGCGTGCTCTGTTCGTTTGAAATTACCTTTCATGTATGCGAAGGAATTTGACGGCACACGCGAGAACCGTCTCTCCAACGCCGTTCACCAGCCCGATGCCGAGAGCTTCAGCGGCTGTTAAGCGTTTTGCCGTCGTGAATATTTCAAGAGCGCTATCAGCGCCGACGAGACGCGGCAAACGCTGTGTGCCGCCCCACCCTGTGATGATGCCGAGTCGCGCGCCCGGATGAGCGAAGACGGCATCGTGCGAAGCGCAGCGAAAGTCACAGGCAAGCGCGAGATCGAGACCGCCGCCCATGCAGTAGCCGTTGATGGCAGCGATGGTCAATTGCGAAGCGTCGGCGATTTTTTGAAAAAGACGCTGTCCGCGCAACGCAAATTCTTTTGCCGTCGCGGGCGTGAGGCACGCGAGTTCGCGTATGTCTGCGCCGGAAGCAAACGCGTCTTCGGTGCCAGTGAAAATTATTGAAGTGATGTCAGAGTGTTGAATGAGTTCGTCAACGGCTTTGTTGAGTGCTTCGAGCGTGGCGACGGAAAGCGGATTGCGTTCGGCGGGACGATTGAGGCGAACAATGGCGAGAGACGATTTACGAATCTCTACGACGACACGCTCGCGCTCGTCTTGCGCGGAACGAATCATGCGCGTTGGGCGGCGTGCTCGCGTAGGAATTTCACGATGTCTTCGGTGGATGTGCCGGGCAGGAAAACTTCCGCGACGCCCTGTTCCTTAAGACGCGGCACGTCTTCTTCGGGAATGATGCCGCCGACAAGCACAAGACAATCATCCATTCCGCGCTCACGAAGCAGGGAAACGATGCGCGGGCATAAAGTGTTATGCGCGCCGCTCAAGATCGAAATGCCGACGGCATCAACGTCTTCCTGAAGCGCGGCGGCGGCAATCATTTCCGGCGTCTGGCGCAAGCCCGTATAGATGACTTCCATTCCGGCATCCCGAAGCGCGCGCGCGATCACCTTCGCGCCGCGATCATGTCCGTCCAAACCGGGTTTAGCAACGAGCACTCGAATTTTTCGTTCAGACATAAAGTAGATGTTTGATGTTAGATGCTGGATGTTAGACAGTACAGTATTTTGATTTTACCGACATCTGACATCCGGTATATAACATCTGCTTTCAGAATGCGGGTTCTTCATATAGGCCGTAAACGTCGCGCAGTGCGTCGCAGATTTCGCCGAGAGTAGCGTAGGCACGCACGGCTTCGATGGTCGCGGGCATGGTGTTATCGTTGGCCTGCGCTGCGAGTTTCAGTTTATCGAGAGCGATTGTGACAGCACCCGCGTCTCTTTGCGCGCGTGTTATTTCGAGTCGCTCTACTTGCTGGTCACGCACGCCTTCGGCGATGACGAGAACAGGGATTTCCGATGCTTCGGATGGCATTCTGTATTTATTGACGCCGACGATTATTTGTTCGCCGCGCTCGACGGCCTTTTGATATTGATACGCGGATTCCTGAATCTCGCGTTGCGGAAATCCCTTTTCGATGGCTTCGACCATGCCGCCCATCGCGTCTATCTTGGCGAAGTAATCGAGCGCTTCGTCTTCCATGCGCTTCGTCAAAGCTTCGAGAAAATATGAGCCGCCGAGCGGGTCAATGGTGTTCACGACGCCTGTTTCTTCGGCGATGATTTGCTGCGTGCGGAGTGCAATGAGAGCTGCGCGATCCGTCGGCAGGGAAAGCGCTTCATCGTAAGCGTCTGTGTGCAAGCTGTTCGTGCCGCCGAGCACGCCCGCGAGCGCTTGGATGGCGACGCGCACGATGTTGTTCAAAGGTTGCTGGACGGTCAAGGAGACGCCTGCGGTCTGCGTGTGAAAGCGTAGCTGCCAAGTCTTTTCGCTTTTCGCATTAAACCTTTCGCGCATCATTCGCGCCCAGATTCTTCTTGCGGCGCGGTACTTCGCAATCTCTTCAAAAAAATCGTTGTGCGCGTTGAAGAAAAAGGAAACGCGCGGCACGAATTCGTCAACGTCAAGACCTGCTTCAACGCCCCATTGAACGTATTCGATGCCGTCGCGCAAAGTGAATGCGAGTTCCTGCGCGGCAGATGATCCGGCTTCGCGTATGTGATAGCCGCTGACGGAAATCGGGTTATAGCGCGGAACACTTCGTGTGCAGAACTCGAAGGTGTCCGTCACTAATTTCATCGCCGGACGAATCGGGTAAATCCATTCCTTCTGCGCGATGTATTCCTTCAAAATATCGTTTTGCAGCGTGCCGGAAATCTTGCGCCAATCCGCGCCCTGCTTTTCTGCGACAACCAAATACATCGCCAGCAGAACGGATGCGGGTGCGTTGATTGTTTGCGACACGGTGACTTCTTCGAGCGGGATGCCGTCGAAGAGAACTTCCATGTCCGCGAGCGACGAAACGGCGACGCCGCACTTGCCGACTTCGCCTTCCGAGAGAATGGAATCTGCATCGTAGCCCATTAAGGTCGGCAAATCGTAGGCGACGGAGAGACCTGTTTGGCCTTGGCTCGTTAAATATTTGAAGCGCGCGTTGGTTTCTTCGGGCGTGCCGAAGCCTGCGAACTGCCGCATCGTCCAGAGCTTGCCGCGATAGCCCGTCGGGTGTATGCCGCGCGTGTAGGGAAATTCGCCGGGAAAGGAAGTGTCGTTTTCAAAGTCTATATTATTCGTGTCGGCGGGCGTGTACAGGCGATTCATTTCTTCGAGCGAAACGCTCTCGAATTTTTTCTTGCGTTCGGGACGAGCGCGCAGCACGGGCGCAAGCGTTTCCTGCTCCCAACGCTCGACGGCGGCTTGCTCAAGTGATGCAATATCTTTTGTTTCAGGCATGGCGCTTTTCAGTCTCCCGTGAAGCACAAACGCGTGCGGCACACAAAGCGAAATGATAGTTAATGTAAAGGTAACTTGAGAGCGATAGTAGTTGACGCGTTAAGCGAGTGTCAACCGCATGTTAAGCACGCATTACAGTCTTTCTTCCAAATTAAAAGAGAAGTGCGCGGCGGCGTTTCTTGTTCGCCGCCGCGCATAAATGGCAGGCACTAAAAACCGGGCGGTGTCGAAGCGGGCAAACAAAGCAGTGTGCAAGCGGGCGGACGGAAATTTGTGTTGTTCAATAAGCAACAAAACAAGTGTCGCTTATTGAACGGGGACGACGATTTCGTTGGCGCGAACCATGTTGAGACGCGCGCGCGCTGCCGATTCGATGGCGCGCGAGTCCGTCTTCAAACGGCGCACTTCCGTTTCGAGCGCCGCGTTGCCGTTGCGCAACTGCTCGACATCTGTGCTGGCCTTTTCGTATGTCTGCGAAGCCGTGCGCATCTCCGCCTGCGCGCGTATGTTGACGCTCACGCACAAAGCGAAGGTTGCGAGAATTATCATCCCGAAAATTACCCACGAGGGAACCATCCCGCCGCGCTTGCGGACTTCCGTGCGCGTGCCGACGATGTCGCGTGAAAGCGAACGCGCGCCTTCGTGTGTGAACTGGGGAACGGCGCGGGCTGTGACTTGTTGCGCGCGCAGGCGATTATCAATCCAATAAGTATTTGCGGCCTTCATCGAGGAGCACCTCCACATCTTTCTCTGATTCCGATTCAGCGTAAACGCGCACGATCGGCTCTGTCCCGGAAGGACGCAGCAGCAGCCACGAACCATCCGCGAAAATAAATTTGATTCCATCCAGACGGTTCACGCGCTCGATCTTTCGATTACCGATCTCCGCTGGCTCCTGTTTCAATTTCTCCGGCAAAGCTTCGAGAAGTTCCAGCGTTAAGCGCACGCCGATTCTGCCGGATTCGACGCGCCCGACCCGCGCATACAAACTTTTTAATTGTTCGGTTAAGCTCGCGCCGCGCGCCGCAACTGCCTCCGCCGCGAGCAGGCACGCAAGGATGCCATCCTTCTCCGGGTAGTGACCCTTGATCGACAACCCTGCGGATTCTTCGCCGCCGAGAATGATTTTGTCTGCATTGATTAACTCTCCGATGTATTTGAAGCCGACGGGCGTTTCGTAAACGGGAAGCCCACGCGATTCCGCCACGCGATCAATAAGGTGCGAGGTTGCGACGGAGCGCGCCGCGCCGCCAGTCCAGCCGCGTGATTCTGCTAGGTAATCGAAAAGCAAGGCGATCAAAGTATTCGGCGTGATGAATTCGCCGTTCGTATCAACAACGCCGAAGCGGTCAGCGTCGCCGTCTGTGGCGAGTCCGAGCGCGCACTTATTTCTCTTCATCGCTTCGCGCAGATCATTTAAGTGCTCTGATTCAGGCTCCGGCGCGCGCCCGCCGAACATTACATCGCGCCAATCGTGGACGGTTTCAACTTGCACGCCGTGCGCCCGCAATGCTTCATCCAGATAACCGCGCCCCGTTCCCCACAAAGGATCGTAAGCGTAACGCGCGCCGCCGCGTGCAATCACATCGAAACGAATTTTCGTGGCAAGGTCTGCAATGTAAGCGGGCTTCGGATCGTGTACTTCAGCCGGATTCTCGCTTGTAGCCTTAACAGCTTCATTTCCGCGTTGCTGAAACTCTGCGATTAACTGCTCGACCTGTTTGGTGATTTCCGGCAAAGCAGGCGCGCCGTCGGCAGTTGAAAACTTCATGCCGTTGTATTCGGGCGGATTGTGCGATGCCGTAAAGTTTATGCCGCCTGCCGCTTTTTCGCTGCGAATCGCGTGAGAGATTGTCGGCGTCGGCGTCGGATGATTGCAGAGAAGCGCGCGAAAACCCGCCGCCGCAATTTCCTTGACGCACTCGGCGGCAAAGCGCTCGCCCAAAAAGCGCGTGTCATAACCGACGATAATCGTTTTCTGTGCGCTCGATAAATTGGCACTGCGTAGCTGTTCGCAAATAGCGCGCGTGACGGTGCGCACGCCGTCGAAAGTAAATTCATCAGCGATAATTGCGCGCCAGCCGGATGTGCCAAAACGGATTGTCATGGTTAAACTTTGAAAATCACTTGTTGCATTAGTTTTGCGATGGAAGCCCAAGATGATGTGTGCGGGAAGTGTATGCACTACCATCTAATGCGGTTCGCGGTGCTTCCAATCCTTTGCCGCTCAAACACTTAGCGACGAAGTGGCGGGAATGTAGCACGCACCGGAGAGGTAGTAAAGACTTTTCTTTATAACGGTTTACGATGCTAAGTTCAATGTTTACATGAACTAAACTTAAGCAAGAGCTTAATTAGGCGAACAATCGGCGAACGAAAATCCGCTGTATGGGCAGAAGCGTATGATGTGCTTTAGACAAGAGATATAGCGGCGGTGCGGGAACGGTGTAGATGTGGAAAAACTTACCTGTAAAGGTAGTCTATACCTTAGCTTATTAAAAATTCATGGTGGCGCGGCAGTTGAAAGAAATTGCCGCGCCACCATGATTCGATAAAAACCGCAATGATTTTGATAAAGAGTAGCGTTAGCGCCCATCTTGGCCTTCGATGCGTGCGTATTCAGGCTTGTTTTTGAGTCCGTCTTGACTGTGGCGCAAGCGAAGAATGCCTTCGGGTTCATCCGTATATTTGGCGAAGTCTCCAATATTGCCGTGCGCGGGCGTAATTCCGCCGTCGGCGAGCCAGAGCGCTCCCGTTACATAACTCGCCTCTGCGGAGGCGAGAAAGGCATAGACGTTGGCGATTTCTTCGGGCGTGCCGCGTCGCCCGAGCGGGGTCGAACTGACGGTCATCTTTTCTGTTTTCTTGTCCATCGGCCCGGTTGATTTGTGCGTCCATGCCGTATCAATCGGCCCCGGGCAAACGCAGTTGGCACGCACGCCGTAGCGCGCCTGCTCCATCGCAACGCCTTTCATAAAAGCATGAATCGCGGCCTTCGTCGCGCCATATGGAGTGAAATTGGCGATGCCGTTGAAACCCGCTTCCGAGCCTGCGCTAACGATGTTTCCACGCGTTTGCTGCAAGTGAGGCAAAGCAAATTTGGTCATCAAAAAGACGGAGCGGACATTCGCCCACATCAAGCGATCAAAGGTTTCAAGCGGAAAGTTCTGCGTTTCCTCCATGCCGTCAAAATAGCCCGCGTTATTGACGAGCACATCGAGCTTGCCGAATTCGCTGACGGCGAACTCCACGCATTCACGCGCCTGTCGTTCTTCGGCAACGTCCGCTTCAATAGAAACGGCTGTGCCGCCGCGTTCCACTATGTGCGCGGCGACATCTCGAACCGGATCGCCGTATAAACCGTTGACGATAACCGCCGCGCCTTCGTAGGCGAACTTATGTGCGATGGCTTCGCCGATGCCCGTGCCTGCGCCCGTGACGATAGCGACTTTGCCTTTTAATCGGGGTTCTCCCATATTCGTTTTCTCCTTTTCGGCCTAGCTGTTGATTTATTTTTACGACTGAGCGTGCGGATTAAATTAACTCGACGGTTTCCCGCGTTTGCCCGCGACGCTCATAATCTTTTCGTGTTAAGTGTATGCGCGGCATGTTATCACAGGCCGGAATTTACAAGCGTGCGGCATTGCTATTTTAGCTTGAATCTTGCTTGAGTGAGTCGGTGCGTCGGATTTTGGAAGCTGTATATTTCAGATACAAAGAAGCTGCCGTTTTCGACTTTATAAACTGCGCCCGGAGTGCCTGTTTCAAAAAACAAGCGGAAAATTGCCTTAAATAAACAAATCCGGTGGTTCGGCGAATATAAGGCATAGCCGTTGCTTCCAGCCTTTCTAAACGACAATCGGTGTCGGAAAACATACGCTTTATAACACCACCGCAGAGGAGAATAGAAATGGGACTTTTCGATAAAATGTTCGGTCACGGCGCGGCACAAGCGCAGCAAGCGCAGGGCGCGGATCAACGCTTTAATTCGCTCAAACAGAAGTACGGCACTGTGCTCAACGCCATTCAGCAGCAGCAAGTACAGCTACAAAACCTGCACGTTCAGGACAACAAGCTTTTCATCAAAGGCGTCGCCTCCAGCGAAGACGCTAAAAATGCTGTTTGGGATCAAATCAAACTCGTCGATCAAAATAACGATCAAGACCTGACCTGCGAAATTGACGTTGACGAAAGCAAAGCGCAGCAGGGCGATGGCGGCGGCGATCAGCAGGGAGGCGAATCTTACACGGTGCAGGCTGGCGACACGCTCTCCAAAATCAGCAAGCATTTCTATGGCGACTCGAATGAGTTTATGCGTATCTACTACGCCAATCAGGGCACTTTAAGCGATCCTGACAAGATTCGTGTCGGGCAGGAACTCGTTATTCCGTCGGGTAATTAGAAGAGTCATTTAGCCACCGGCAACGCCTCGCTCAAAGTTGTCACGTTATGGAAAGCAAAGAAGCACAAGCCATTCGTGCTTCTTTGCTTTTTAGGTTTGCGTTTACGTGCTCCATCAAAAAATTCGACCAACAAACATCCGTAGTATTTAGCCGCCGTGCCAAAAGGCTACATGCAATAGTTAATAAAAGAATTTGACTCAAACTGACCCACGAAGCACTTAGGTCACTAAACTGTAATAATAGACTAACACGCAAACCCCTTAATTCTTTTATGGTTGCTTAATGGGAGGGGTGTTGGTATGCTGATTGCTCATGCAGGCAGATTGGACTTTGTTAATTAATCGTTAAGCTTTCGCCTACGGTGTAATCAAGCGCCAAATGAGCGATACGGCGGCTGACTATTTTGCGTTATCGCCCGCCATAATAATTCACATAAAGGAAAAATAATGCGACCTATCAAGCACGTCGAAAGAGGTTTGACCGCCATCGCGGGCGGCCTCTTCAATGCCATTCAATCCGTCAATAAGTACAAACCGAATCCTTCGTTCACGCCCAAGTGGTCTGACAAGCCCTTGCTGAAATCATGGCAGAAAAGCAAGCCGACGCTCGGTTGGCCGCGCACGACGGATAGCCTCTGCCCGAAGTGTGTCATCGAAGCGCGTGAAGAAATCATCAGCGGCAAGAAAGACCCTTCCGTGCTCATCAACGAGAAAGTCGGCGAGGTCAAAGCGCAGATTATCGAGCGCAACAACGAAATCTGGATGGTCAAGGATTGCCCGATTCACGGCCACTACGAAGACATGATGGCGATTGACGCGAAGTTTCTCGCGCACATCGAAAAAATGTTTCCGGGTCGTGACATTCAGGCGCACAACGACGAAAAGCTGCACAATCACGGTTCTTCGACAATCAAATACGGACGCGGTTCCGTGCTCACAGTTGATTTAACGAACCGTTGCAACATGATGTGCGATCCGTGCTTTATGGACGCGAACCAAGTCGGCTTCGTCCATGAACTCAGCATGGAAGACATCAAGGAAATTCTCGACAACGCGATTTCCATTAAGCCGCGCCGCCAGATGAGCGTGCAGTTTTCCGGCGGTGAGCCGACGATTTCGCCGCACTTTCTCGAATCCATTCGTTACTCGCGTAAAGTCGGTTACAACTCCGTGCAGTGCGCGACGAACGGCATCGAGTTCGCCAAGTCGAAAGAGTTTTGTCGTGAATCTGCCGACGCCGGACTGCGCTACGCCTATTTGCAATTCGACGGCATCGGCAACGACGCCAACTCGCATCGTCAAGTCGGCAATCTGTTCGACGTAAAACTTCGCGCGATCAATAATCTGCATGAAGCAGGCGTTGAAATCGTGCTCGTGACCACGCTCGTCAACGGCATTAACAACGATCAGGTCGGTTCGATTATTCGCTTCGCGCTCGAAAATCCGAAGAAGATCGCGTTTCTTTCGTTCCAGCCGGTTTCATTCACAGGGCGCGATGAAGAAATCACAGAACAGCGCCGCTTGCAGCAACGCTATACGCTCTCGCATCTCGCGCTCGACGTGAAAAAGCAGGTCGGTATTACGGAACCGACGCGAGATTGGTTCCCGCTGTCCTTGATGGGCGCGTTCGCGGACTTCGCAGATTTGGCACATGGCCCGGATGCGGAGTGGGGACAAGTTTCCTGCGGTTGCCACCCGAACTGCGGCGTCGGAACTGCCGTGATGATTAACAAAAACACGAAGGAGATGGCTCCCGTCCCGCAGTTTCTGAACATTCCCGGCCTCGTCGAAGACATGAAGGGAATCACGGACGCGGCGCGCGGCAAGTGGATGTCGAACGCGATGATGGCTCTGGCGCTCTTGAAAAATTACAGTCCATACGGCGCGCCGCAGAGCTTGACGCTCGTCGATATTTTCAAAAAGTTCGACAAGTCGTTTGGCTTGACCGGCAAGGATTACGGCAAGGTCGATGGTCAACGCACGCTCGAAGACATCGAAAAGCGTCGCGCAGACCCTTGGAACTTCTTGTTCATCGCGGGCATGTGGTTTCAGGATTTGTTTAACTACGATTTCCGCCGCACGGAAATGTGCATTATTCCCTACGGTACGCAGGAAGGCGAAATTTCCTTCTGCGCGTACAATACGGGAATCGGCTGGCGCAACATCATCGAGAACATGCACCAGAACGCCACCGTCGCAAAGTGGTATCAAGAGAATGGCCGTCACGAAATATTTGCGAAGGGCAAGGAAGTTTCGCTCAATGACGCTTCGCACGGTCTTGTGCTGAACCAGATTGACTTGCAGCGCCCGGACAAGCCGCAAATGGAAGGGCCGAAGACGGCTGCCGAAGAAGCTGTGATGATGCGCAAACTCTACAACGAGATGGTCTTGAACAAGAGCGACATCAAAGCCGACAAGCCCGTGCAGATTAAAGGCTTGAGCCGCAGCCCGAACAATGACAAAGCGGCTTCTGCTTCTGCTTAACTGAATACCGACGCCTGATGTTTATTTAAGAACTCCGCGAACAGTCTTCAAGGTTCGCGGAGTTCTTATTGCGGGCGCATCGCGTCAGACATGCCACGCGCAAACCGTTTCGTGGCAAGCGAACAACTAGACTGCTTGCGAAAAAGACGCGAGCGCGCTTGACCGTTACGGCTTCGAGCGTGTTAAATACAAGGTTTGAGTTAGTGCTCTTAACAATTCAAATTTCAAACAAAGAATCAATCTATCACGGAGAGAAGAATGGCGATTGTTACTATCAACCAAGGCGAATCGATTGAAAGCGCGCTTAGACGTTTCAAGCGTCGCGTGATGACCGAAGAGATTATCAAGGATGCGAAGCGTCATGCGTTTTTCATGCCGCCCGGACAAAAAGCGAAATTGAAATCTGCCCTCGCGCGCAAGCGCAATAAAAAGAAGGGGCGTCCGCGTCCGCCGCGTGATTAAACGCGCGACTGGTTTTATTTTTCCGCACAAATTATTTTCCGCACAAATTATTTTCTGCGATTTTGGCTTTGAGTATTTCCGCGAGAAGCTTTGTCGCGCGATTCCTGCTCGATGCGCCTTTCAAATCTTTTCGATGCTTACGGTATTGATATTGATGCGCATTAGTCTGCCCATCGTCGTTTGATGACGTTTGCGAATTCCTTATTAAGTGTTTTGTCGTGCCTGTCTTATGACGCGTATCCTGCTTACAAACGACGACGGCATACACTCCGACGGGCTTATTAAGTTGGAAGAAGCGCTCGGCGAAATCGGTGATGTCTACACGGTTGCGCCCGCTTCGGAGATGAGCGGCGCGTCGCATAGCCTGACGCTTTCCCGCCCTTTGCGCATACGCCGCATTGACGAACGGCACTGGAGCGTTGACGGCACGCCAACGGATTGCGTGACGCTTGCGCTCAACAATATTCTTCCAGCGGAAGATGTGCGCCCGGATATTTGCGTTTCCGGCATTAATCACGGCGGCAACTTGGGCGACGATGCGACTTATTCCGGCACGGTGGCGGGCGCACTCGAAGCGACGATATTGGGCGTGAAGGGTTTGGCCTTTAGTCTCGTGGCGCGTGAGGAATTCGATTTCACATACGCCGCAGAATTCGCTGTTGTCGCCGTCCGCAAAGTTTTACAGGAAGGCTTGCCGGAAGGCACGCTGCTTAACATCAATTTTCCGCCCGGTCAAATTAAAGGCACGCGCGTCACACGGCAGGGCATTAAAAACGCCCGTCCCGTTATTACAGAACACCTCGACCCGCGCGGCAAAGCTTATTACTGGATCGGCGAAGAACATTTAAGCCACGACAGCTCTGACGGAACCGATTATCAAGCCGTTGCGCAAGGCTTTGTTTCCATTACTCCGCTCAAAAGCGATATGACGGATCACCGCGCGCTTAAAGCAATAGAGAACTGGAACGACATTCTCGCGCATGAAACTTTGCCGAACGTCTAGCGCGACCAAGTGGTGTAAACTCCGCGCCCGAAAAACTTAAGTTATAAATTCCGTAGCCTTTTCTACATCCTTAACTATTTTGAACCACGCACCGCCGCCGTCCCTGCGACCCGCCTCGCTTTCCGCCGACTATCGCATTCCGCGCGAGCGCATGATCGAGCGTTTGCGTGAGCAATATGGCATACGTGATACGCGCGTGCTGGAAGCGATGCGAAGCGTGCCGCGCCACGTCTTTGTGCCGGAAGCTTTGCAGTCGCGCGCTTACGGCGACCACGCTTTGCCGATTGCCAGAGAGCAAACCATCTCGCAACCGTTCATCGTCGCGCGCATGTCGGAATTGCTGGAAGCGAATGATCGTAGCCGCGTGCTGGAAATCGGCGCTGGCTCCGGCTATCAAACAGCCGTTTTGTCAAAACTCGCCGCGCAGGTTTACTCTATCGAACGCATCGCAGACCTCGCGCGGGAAGCGCAGTCGCGCATTCGCAGTCTTGGCATTTACAACGCGACGGTAAAATGTTTTGACGGCACGCTCGGATGGAGCGCGCACGCGCCTTATGACGGCATACTCGTCGCGGCGGGCGGCCCCGAAGTGCCAGAACCTCTGCTCGCGCAACTAGGCATCGGCGGACGCCTCGTGATACCCGTCGGCGCAACGCGCGAATCACAAACTCTTGTTCGTGTTACCAAAACAGACAAAGGTTACGAGCGCGAAGATCACGGCGCGTGTGCCTTTGTTCCGCTCATAGGGCATTACGGCTGGCGCGTCTGAATACTTTTCAACGCTTCGCAATTCGTTGTGGGATAGTTCATTGTAAGGATTTTTAACGTAGCACGAATCGTTCTTAATCATCGGAGCAACTTCAATTGATCGCTCGTATAATCGGAATACTGTCAGGGTTCATCGTCGCAGTTATCAGCGCGCTCGGCTATTCGGGCATTGTGTTGCTGATGGCAATCGAGTCCGCGTGCATTCCTTTGCCGTCCGAAGTGATTATGCCGTTTTCGGGCTATCTGGTTTACACGGGGCGCTTCAATCTGTTGGCTGTCGGCGTCGCGGGCGCACTCGGCTGCGTGCTCGGCTCGCTCGTCGCTTACTGGGTCGGGATGCACGGCGGGCGACGCTTGATCGAACGCTACGGGCGTTTTATCTTAATCTCGACGCACGATCTCGATTTGGCTGACAGATGGTTCGCGCGCTACGGCGAAATAATTGTTTTCGCCAGCCGCTTGCTGCCCGTCGTGCGTACCTTCATCGCGTTTCCGGCGGGCGTCGCGCGCATGAATCTATCGCGGTTTATTCTTTACACTTTCGCAGGGTCGCTGCCGTGGTGTCTGGGGCTTGCGTATATCGGGCAAAAGCTCGGCGAAGAGTGGGACAAGAATGAAACGCTGAAGTCTTGGTTCCATCGTTTCGATTTTGTGATCGGCATTATCGGTCTGCTCTTTGCAGTCTGGTGGGTCTGGCGACACATTAAAAACTCGCGCGCCGAAGGCAGCACCATCGCATAAGTTTACGAATCAAAATGCTATATCGTTTTCACGGTGTGAGCGGTGCGTTGACATGCGCGCGGGTCTCGCCTAGAATCCACAAGCGTTAAGTCAATTTATCGGGGCGTAGCGCAGTCTGGTAGCGCGCTCGGTTCGGGGCCGAGAGGCCGGAGGTTCGAATCCTCTCGCCCCGATTACAAATAAATGGAAGCGCCTGAGCTAGTTACAGCTCAGGCGCTTTTGCTTTTTACAAGCTGCAAATTTCCGCTTGTGTCCAAATTGTGGCCGTTTGCTACGATTTTCAGGACTGTGCCGCCCGCCGCGGAGCGCCGGGTAAGCTGCGTCGCGCGTGTGTAGCGCTGCGTTGTCTTGAAATCCGCGTGCCCCATGAGTTGCATAATCGTATATGCTTCATAGCCCTGTTCGGCGAGGCGTGTCCCGAAAGTCGCGCGCAAATCGTAGAACCATAGGTTTTCGATTCCGGCGAGAAGGCACGCGGTGTGAAACGAGCGCTTAAAGTGGCCGTAAGGCTTTTTTGTTTTCGGGTTAGCGAAAAGATAATCGTCCGGCTTTTTACCTTTGCATAGATTAAGGAACGTCTCGCGAAGTTCCGGGCCGAAGAGGTCGAGCGGCACTTCACGGTTTTTGCGTGTCTTCGTGCGCGCGGCGATGACGACGCCTCGCGCGAAGTCTACCTGATCGCGTCGAAGGTTTCTGAGTTCGATTGGTCGAAGGCCCGTGCCGAGCGCAACGGTGACAACTGCTTTCAGATGCTTGCGCTTCGGCTCTCCGTCGTCGAGCACGCTCATCAAAACGGGTTCCTCTTCGGGCAGCAAATAGCGATAGCGTTCATTGTCGAGTTTGAACTTTTTCACTTTGCTGCACGGGTTGAAATCCGCTTTGTCCATTTCGATAGCGAGAGTGTAAATGCGGCTCAACATCTCGAAGTGGCGGTTGACAGTAGCGAGTGCGGGCATGGTGCCTTTGAAAGTCGGCGTGTTGAGTAAATCGCGCTTGAATTTCTCGATCATAAACGGAGTAATCTCGCGCAACGCTTTTCCTTCGAAGTGTTTTTTGATGACCGGCGCGCCGTACTCATCGTTTTTCCATGATCGCTTATTGGTCTTCGACCACGGCAAAAACACTTCGTCGATGAAGTCTTCGATTTTATCCGCCCCGGACTCCACTGTGCCGTAGGAATGATCGAAGACGGATTGTTTGATTTTCGATTCGGCTTGCTCGGCTTCCCATTTCGTGCGGGCTTCGGGGATGCTGCCGCGATAGCGGTTGCCGCTTAATCGAAAGGCGTAATGGTAGTGCATACAGTCGCCTGAATGACGATGCTTTTTCTGGCAAGTACCTCGTAAATAGACTGACATTGTTTCTCCTTGTTGGTGATTGCAGCCACCGCCGGAGAGTTCCAAGGCGGCGATATTAGCAGCAGTCGGGAGAGGGCGTCTATTTTCGTTCGCCCTTCGACCACGGAATAATTTCATTGAGGTCAAAAAGCAGCTTGCCGGTTGGTTTGTGAAACGGAATCTTTTTCTGCGCAACCTTTTCGTAAATGGAGCGCGGTTTGAGATTTAGAAATTTAGCGATCTCTTTGACGCCGACAAAATCCGGCGCGGGCTTGGTTGGTGTCGCCAAACGTAATTGTGCGCTCATAATTTAGTTTCCTTGTTTGACTCAAATTCGTTTTAAGTGAAGAGCGGTTATCGCTTCAGTATCGCGCGCCGTTCGATTTCGACCGCAAGATTATATTTCTTGCAGGACGAGCACTCTCCCCAATCGGCGGGCGGGTTAGGCCAGAGCGCGCCGCATTCGATGCAGTACCTGTTACCTGCCATCTGCGCCGGCTGGCCCTCCGAGCGTTCGTTGCCTCTATTCGATTTACTTTTCGCGCGCGCCATTAAAATAAGCCATTCTGGATTCCGGTTGAGACTTGATTCGCTTTCGTGCGCGCGCTTTCGTGTGCGCTGACGAGCTTGCACCAATTCGCGTGAACGCGCCGCATCTCCGGCATCTCTAACGCAGACCAGCGCGCGACGTCCGCTTGCCGCACCGGTGAGCCGAGCGCGCGGGCGCACATGATAGCGAGACCGTCTAGCAAGTCACGGCGCTCATCGTAAGTGCTCGGCAGTTTGAATATCCGCGCTGTCATGCTCTCGCCCGTTGCGCCTCACGCATTACGACATCGACTCCTTCGGCAAGGATGGCTGTGTCGATGCGTCCCTTGACCACCCGCTGCCACGCTAAGAACTGTTCGGCAGTGAACTTCACAAGGTACTGTTTCCAGTTGCCGACGTAATCCACTTTGGACAAACCTTTCGCTTGGAGCGCCTGCGGAGACGTGCCGCGACTGATGTACTTCTTGCCTTTCTCGCCGAACTTCTGCTCGATATATTGCTTGGCGGCAGGCTCGCTCGTTATCCGGGCGCTCCATTCCGGCTTAATCAAATCCTCGGTCGCCTGCTTGCGTTGCTCCATCGTCGGAAGGCGCGCGATCCGCACGGCCACGCCCGTCGAGAGCAAGCCTTCATTCAAAGCTTTCTGCGCGGTTTCGGGCAGGTCGAGCAAGACCAGCCGGTTGTAAACATGCGCGTCCGACTTGCCGATCCGCGCGCACACTTCGTTGATCGTGTAGTCGAGTTCGTCGCGCATACGTTTGAGCGCCGCCGCTTCTTCGAGCGGAGATACATCTTCGCGCTGGGCGTTTTCGATGATCTGCCATTCGAGAACCTCGGACGGCTTGGCGTCGCGCACGATGCAGGGAATTTCAACGAGGCCGGCAATCTGCGATGCGCGCAGTCGCCTTTCTCCGGCGATCACTTCATAGCGATTGCCGACGGCGCGAACCGTCAACGGCTGAATAACGCCGGAGGTCTTGATGCTGCTTGCGAGTTCACGCAGTTTTGCTTCGTCGAATCGCTTGCGCGGGTTGGTGCTCGACGGCTTGATGGAGTTGATCGAGATAGAGAGCAGTTGTCCGTCTTTCATCGTGCCCCCCCCCCCTGTGTTTATCGGTGTTCATTGATTCTTTTTCCTTTCTGAATCGCCGCGATTGATTCCGGCGTCACATACGTTGATTTCATCGAACCGGCTGCCATGTTGATCTCGCACGCAAACCGCTTCAAATTCCGGGTGACTAGAAGGCGCGTCAGCATGTCGGCAGCTTCGGCGGCGACGCGATTGTTGATCTGCAAGCTCTGCACGTTAAGCAGCGTGAGTTCGGCGCACGATAGTTTCGATACATTTGTCTCTTCCGGTTTCGCCTGTAAAAGTTCAGGGCATTGCAGCGCGGGCGAGGGAAGCGACTTGCAGATGCTTGCGCTCGTGAACCATTCTTTGACGTGCTCGATCTTGGGTGCGGCTCCGAGCAGTACCTGCCCTGCCTCTTCGTGGTTGCCGCAATCGAGCCACCATATCCGCGGCGCGCTCCCCGGTCGATTATTGAGCGACGCGGCGATTGACTTGCGCGCGGCCGCGTTATCGACGCACCCGACGATGACCGTGAGCGGGCTGCCGCCGTAAGCTTTCACCATCTCCGGCTCGAAACGTTTCGCGTGAGCCGCGATGTCGAGTCCCCATGTCGCGCCGTAGCGAAGCGCGAGGGTCTCGGCTTTATTCATACCGATCTCCGCGTCGCAGAATAGCTGCCGTCCGATGTTCTTTTCTTCGACGCGGTCGGGGTCGATGAAGAGCGCGCGGACGCGGCGTCCCTGCTCGAGCATGACGCGCATGATGCGGGAGATGTGCTGCGCCATGTAAGAGCCTGTGCCGCCGCAGCCGACGAGAGCAATGGTCGTGGTCTCGTGCTCGTCCGGCTGGCGCGTGAGCACCGTCGCGGCGTTCATGTAGCCGAAGTCGAGATTGAGAGGCGGTGCGATTGGTTCCTTTTTATTTGCCATCGCTACCCACCCTTCCGTCGAAGTGGCAGCGCACGCCGCCGGGTAACTCGAAAATCGAGCGCGCCGGGATTTCGTAAAAATAGCCGAAGCAGCCAACGCGCACACGAAGCGTCGGGCGCGAGAATATCTCTCCGAGTACGGCGTAGATTCTGAATCCCTGCTCGTCGCGGTTATCCTGCCCGCTGAAGAATGCTTTCATCGAGTGATGCGAATGAAGCTCGATGAGCGCTCTCTCGTATGACGATCCTTCGCCCGTCTCCGTCGGCTTCACCGCGATGTGGTTCGCTTCCTGTCGGGGCGACACGCTTTGCCAGTCGCCGTGTTCGGGAAAGAGATGGAACAATGCTTCGACGGACGTCCCCGCCGCAACGCACGCCTGCACGGACTGATCGAGAATCTCTTTGACAATGCGTGAAGGCACGCGCGGGAGAAGCGTCTCGACGTAGGGATCGAGCGGTTGCAGGCCGCGTATCGAAGCGTGTGCGACGGGAAAGCAGACGTGCAGATTCTCGCGTTCGGCGCGAAGGAAGACGCCGTTAGCCGCGAGCAGATATTCATACAGGTGTGAGCTTTCCGGTTTGCGCTCGAAGATTTGCAGCGGCACGTCCGTCTCGCGTCGGATAATTTTGTAATCGACCAGCATCGTTACTCCTTAATCAAATCGTCGATGATCGCATCGACGGTGTTCCGATAGCTGCGCGCGGGAAGCAGATCGGCGTGCGGGTAAGCGTCCTCTTTGGCGAAGGCGCGAAGGGCGGCGAGCGCATTGCTTTTGTGCTGTTTTGATTTACCCGTCGCCAAGTCGCTGTTGAACGGCGAGGTGATGAACATGAGCCATGCGTCGGCTATCTTCGCGCCGGTTGCGCGCGGCGGCTTGTTCTGGCCGAAGCAGATCGAGCCGTTACCGTGGACGTTCGGCACAGGAGCATTGAACATCGGCGCGCGCGGATCAAACGCCTGTCCCTTCATCGCCCACACGTAGTAACGCGTCGAGATGCCGAAGAAGATGAATCCCGGAAGCACCACGGAAAGCGGACGCTTTGCGCTTTCGATGGTAATGCTCCGGCGGGCGGCGGGAATGAACATCACAGCCCACTCGCCCTTCGACGCGGCGCCGGCGCGCACGACGTTTTGAGCGAGCCAGCCGGAGTCCGTCGCTTCACCACTGAATGCCTGCTTAACTGCCGCCGTGGAGACGAATTTGTGTTTCAGCTCGCCAGTCGTCGAGTCCGAGGTCTGAAACAGGTACTGACCCTGAAAAAACATCAACGAGTGTTCTGCCGTGATCGTTCTGTTCGGTTGTATCTTTGCCATCGCGTTTATTTTTGACGAGAAATTGATGAATCGACAGAGCGCGGGAAATGCGCGCCCTAGGTTCTTCGAGTATCCATGCGTTGAGGTCGTTGACGGCGTCGTTCATGACGACGGCGACTTTGTATTGCCCGGTCAGCCGCTCGATGTTTTCGGTTGACCATTCCATCTGATAGCCGCCCTCGTCGTAGCCCGGAACGTAATCGAAAAAGATGTTGCCGGTTTGATAGCCGATCATTTCGCAGACGAGTGCTAAATCCTTGAGCGGCGATTTCTCACGCAGGAAAGCGGCAATGAGCTTGCCATAAGAAGCGCAGGCGAGGGGCTTCAGCTTGCCGGGCAAGTCGTAGCGCGTCTGAAGATGCTCGAAATAATGATCCGTGTAGTTTGTTCCGGTGCGCGCTTCACTGAAGAGGTCGAGCATCAAAAGCGCGAGTTGAAAAGAAACGGATAAATTCTCGTAAATGTAATCGCCTTCCTGCCACTCGGCCCCGGCCAGAGTTACGATTTGAAGGTCGAAGGCGAAGACCCGCGAGTCTTCGCCTTCGTAAAGGTCTATATCGAGCGGGAAGAGGCGGTCGTTGATTAAACTCAAAAACTCCATTTCGCGTTTTGTGCGCGCTCTCCCTGTTTCATGGGGAGCGAAGGCGGGCGCGCGGGACGCGGCGAACTCTTTCGGGAATATTGCCTTGTAGAGCTTGAGCACGTCGAGAGAGCCGCTCACACTCTCAAGGAAGTCGAGCGAATAATTCAGACCAGACTGGCGTGCGAAGGCTTGCAGTCGCCCACAGGCCGCCGACACGTCGAGCAGGGCAGGGTTTGACAATAGATGTGCCGCGCTGGCTTGCATGGAAATAATTAAAATCCGACGGGAACAATTGACGATGAAACCGGCTCCGCTTGATCGAGCACACGAAGCGCGCCTTCAACCTGCGCAACTGCGATGCCGCCCTGCTGAACCGCCTGATCTATCTCGCCCTGCATCAGCATCGCTTCCTGTAAAGAAAAGTCCGGCGCTTCAGACAGTTGGCGCACGCGGCGCGCGAGGGAGAGCGCCGGATTGATTTCTTCGGGCGCAGCTTCAAGGAAAGCGACGACATCGATGACTGCTCCCTTGCTGCCCGCGCGCTTTGTGATGGTGATGACTTGCCCGGCGCGCTTGATGTCGGCGTTTGTGACTGCCGGATAAAACGGAGCGAGAGCAGCCTTGAGTGTCTCGTCGTCCTTGCACATGTCGTCTTCCATCGGAATTTCGGTGCCTTCGATTTTGATTGTGAACATCTGTCTTTCTCCTCTTAGACACCCGCTTTTGCAGGTGTGGATTTCTTACTCGTCTGTTTTTTCGCGGACGCTCGTGAAGCCTTCTTCGCGGACGGCTTAACCGTTTCGGCTCGAGACGCTTTCGCCGCGACGGGCGTGATGAAGCTCGCCTTCAGTTGCTCGACGAGCGCGGCGAGGGCGGGCGGCAGCGGATAGATGTCCGGCTCGCGCAGGGACTTGAACACGGGCGCGCTTTCGCCGACGCGCGCGGCCACCGATGCCACTCGCTCTGCGTCCGGCGCCCCGGGCATGATCTGAATGGTGAGCATGAGCGCGGCTCGTGACCAGCCTTCGGGGTCGGGCGCGGCAGTTGGTTGGCTGGTAGCTTCGGCCAGCGTGTGCGCAGCGTCCGTTGTGTTAGTGGAAGCTTCGGCGGGCGTGTGTGCGGCGTTCGACGCGCGCTCTTCTTCGATCATTGCGTCCATGTTCGCTTCGCGCTGCGGGTCGAAGTCGCGGCGCGCCGCTTCGTCTTCAAGCGCTTGCTGTTCGAGGTGTCCGCCCGGATCGGCCATCTCCATGTCGGCGGCGCGGCGCTGGTCGTCAATGTGCGATTCCGGCTGCGCGGCAAGAGCTTCTTCGACACCGGGCAGTAAAGACTGCGAACTATTGAGGGATTCATCTTCGCGCGCGCCGATTTTCGCTGTATCAATCGTGCGCCCGTCGGCGGATTTACGAACCGTCTGTTCACTCAAAACGTTTTGAGTGACAAGCTCGCGGCGAATGGCCGAAACGAAGGGCTGCGACACTCCGGCGGCCTTGGCGATGCGGCTATCCGTCCACTGCTGCCACTCCGTATCTTTGAAAAGCGTCGTGACCGCGAGACGCTTGTCGTCGTTGGTGCGATGAATACCGTGCGAGGCATTAGCGCCGATGGAGAAGAGCACAGCGTCTCTGCGTGTGCCCTGATGAACCGTGACGTTGATCTCGGCAAGCTCTGCCTGCTTCGTCGCGGCGACGCGGTGGAAGCCGTCGGCGACGTAGTAATCTTCGCCGTCGAAGAAGACATCAGAAGGAGCAAAGCGCACACCTTCCTTCATCAACTCCGCGTACTCTGCGATTTTGAGAAAGTTCAATTCGGCGCGCATCTGTGTGCCGCCGTCGGTGCGAATCACGTCAACGTCGAGAAGCGTTTCCGTCGTTTCGGCTGTTGCTTGCGTAGGTGTCTCGGGCGGCGCTTCAATTTCTTGCTCGGGATGTGTCTCCGCTTCGCGCGGCGGTGACTCGGTGCGCGCTTCGGCTTGCGCTTCCTGCGTTGTCCCGTACGGTTTCGTTTCAATCCCGAGTTCGGCATGTTTGCCCTGCCAGCCCTCGTCACCGCAAAGGAATGCCCAGCCGACGCCGGTTAGATCGTTTTCATTTTCAATAGTCGTGCTCATCGTCCTGCTCCTTTAGTCACGGGTTTCTTTTCAGTAAATAAATCGTCCGACATGGCGATCAATTCATCGAGCGATAATTCGTTAAGTGCCCTGCCGCCGTATTTCTCTTTGAGGTGGCGCGCCATGTCCGCGTCGTCCCACTGCTGATCCTGAAAGCCTTTTTGAATATAGGCACGCTGTTGCGTAACTTCCCGGTCATGGCGCTGCTGTTTGAGCGCGCGCAGAGCCATTTCGATCTGCTCTTTGTTTCGCCCCGCGAGCCGTTTGAGGGCGTCGTTTTGTTTCTGCTCGTCGTAACCTAAAGCGATGCAGGCTTCGCGCACTTGCGCCTTCAAACTTTCAACGTCCGGCGCGGGCGGTGCGGCTTCGCTTGCGTCAGGCGTCGAAGGCTTCGCGGCGCTCGAAGTTGACGACATGCGATCAACCTTTTGCATTTCTTCACGGCTGGCGATGCCGCGTTTGACTTCAAAGCCGAGCATGGCAAGGGCGCGCCCAACGGCTCCGGTTTCGCAGTTTTCAATATAAGAAGTTTTGTTGACGTAGCCTTCGGCGCGCGACTCGAAGGCGTGCCCGGTGGCAGCGGGGCTGGCATCGTCCGGGTCGCGGAAAGCCTCGGCGCGAATCAAGATGAATCCGCTCTCACGATCATGCTCGAGGATAGTTGTCGTGATGCGGCCTTTGGAAAACTTGACGTAGAATTGCTCGATTCTTTCCGCCACCGGAATGTAATTCTCGAAGCGGTCTTTTGATTGTGCGTTTTGGGTCATAACTTTATCTGTATCCTTAGACTGTGGAATTTCGGCGCTGCCGTTCGGCGATGACGCGCCCGTAGTGCTCATAGTCGAAATGTTCGCCGTGTACGCGCGTCGCATCCTGCGCGGCTTCGGCGGGGGTTACATTACCGGCCTCGCGGCGCGGCTCTTGGTTGAGCCATGCGGCGATGCCTTCGATTGTTTCGCGGTTTCGTGAGTTGGCGATCATCACGCCGTCACTGGTGCGGACGACGCGCCACACGCGCCCCGCCGTGTCGTCTTTCCAGAAACAAAGGATGTAGGGTTGTGTGCTCATATCGCGCTCTCCTTAATCGAACTGCCCGGCGAGTTTCATTTCCTGCTTCATGTTCGACGCACGGGTCTGTGTGGCGCTTAGGCTATCAGCGAGGGCGCGCAGGCGGGCTTTCATGCCTTCGAGCATTGCTTCCGCTATCCTGGCTTCACGCATTTCCGTTTCGCAGGCAAGTAGGGCAATCGCTTTTTTCTCTTCGACGTTTTTGCCTTCGGCCTTCAGGAATGCTTTTGCCTTCGCCACGTCGTAGTCGTTGCGTTTCATCACGGCGTCAAGCAACAGGTCTTGATATTCGTTGCTCGATTCAGCCAGCTTTTTCGTCAAGCCTAAAAGGTCGTTGTTGATTTTATTAACGTCGCTCATAGCAAGATGCCTCCGATGCGCTCGCCGGTTTCAGGCGTCGCAATGTGTATCATCGGCGTGTCGGCGGATAACATTTCCACAGGCGCGCAGCGCGCGGGGTTAGGTGTTGGCTGTGCGGCTTCGGCGCGGCAGAAGATACACGTTGCTTCGTTGTGGCCGTCGGCGTCCGGGTAGCGGGCTGCGTAGCGCGCGGCGGCCTCTTTGTTGTGCGCTTCCGAATATTCGAGCGTCATCGCCGCGAGTTTTTCGCGGGATACGTCGTCGCGCGTGGAAAGGATTTCGATATTGCGTGCTTTGATTTGTGCGGATGTTTCGATTGTGGTCATGCTGCTATCCTCGCTTTCAATTCGTCGATGCGTGTGAGAAGTTTCGTGATCGCGTCGTCGCGGCTTGCGCCGAAACTATCCACGACGAAGAAGGGCGCGCCGGTGTTTGTTTGCGCGCGCCATGACGGGCTGCGCGTGATGGAGATTGTGTAGCCGTTGCGCAGTTCGGTGTCGGGCGTTTGATTGACGGCAAGGCCGCGCTGGCTGTTGATGAGCGAGAATGGATTCGATTGACGGGCGGTGCGGCGTGGATTGTGAATCATGTTGTGCGCTCCTGTTTTGTTCATTCGTCCGAAAGACACAGGGATATTATAATCACTTTGTGAAAATGTCAATCACAAAATGTGCTACCCTGAAAAATAATTCCAAGGATAGAAATTTGGGTTAATCAGGCGAACAGATTATAAAAGGGAAGTGGTAATAAGAAAGGGGACTTAGTTGAATCACTCCACGGTATCTTCGATGGCTCAGGCGGGGGCGGCTGCTTCGGCACTTGCGCTGGCTCTTTCGGGTCGCTGTCTTTCAAATAAATATCCATGTTAAATTCTCTTTGATGTCCACACGAGGCAGCGCGGATCGTGCATTGTGAGAAGACGGTTAGGGCTGCGCCCGCTTTTTCTTTGCGTAAACTTGCCCCGTTGAAATATCGTAAACCCACAATTCTAAAAGTTCAGCGTTAAGGTAGTCATACTGAATAAAAAACTCATTCGGGTCGTCTCTGGTAGGTTTGTTATAGAACTTACCATTTGAGGTATAAGGAGATAGAAGTTTAGCCACCGCCAAAACACGCAAATTGCTTTTTATTTTCTTTGCGGCAGGTATATCAGTCTTAAAATCAACATGAATCACATCTTTAGCAAATGAGTCTCCGGTGAATCCCTGCTCTCGGGTTCGACTATCAACGTAGCGTGTCATACCAAATGACGGAAACTCATGGAAAGCGATCTCAAAGTCCTTTCCTGTATTTCGAGTAACAGTTACTTTCGCGCCATACGCGTTAGATGCTTCATATTCACTGGACTCAACATCTGCTTGGGACGTAATAGCACGCCTTGTTTTATCGTCATCATAAAGCGTAGCACCTGTTACGGAGGTCAAGGCTACCACGACGTTCATTGTTTGAGTGTCCGCGTTATACAAAGTTTCGCCGCTAGAATTCATCACCTCGAAAGCTAGAACGCTGTCGGGTTTGATAACGCCAAGGAAGGAAGAAGAACCAGCGTTTTCGACACGGCGGCGATAATCTTCGGTTGTTTCAAACTCACCTTTCTTGTCTATACTGACTTGATGGACTGCCAAGTCGGAATATAAAGCTCTAGCGTCTGCTCCGTGAAAATTAGGCGGCAATTTTTCTGTTTTTATATCAAAGGCAGCATTTATATACCTATCCTCTTTGCGTTTAGTGGGTCGAGTGGGCGGCTCTTTTGTGTCCTGTGATGCCGATTGCTTCGAACGCGGCGCAATTTTTTTTTGACTTAAAGTTTCACTGGACACGCAAGGAATCAGAAGAAGGAAAAAAGCAATTCGTGAGAGTCTCATATTATCCTTTCGTCTAGACTTTGTAGATTTCGTAAAGTTCAATCCGTATCTGAAACAATTTAACGGCATATTCATCTAACTCGTAAAGTTCCCAGAGCGGCCTTTGCTTTACATGCCGTTCAGGAATAAGTGCGATGGCCGCGAAAGCGTTCGCTTCCGACTGTGTTTTATGCAAGGTGCTTTCCGAAAAGAAGCACGTTGACGGCGAATGCAGAAAGTGGTGTCCGAGTTCGTGAAACATCGTCCAGAGCCGTTCCAAGCCTTTGATATTAGCGTTGATGATGATCGTCGGCACATCTAAAATCACAGTGTATAACCCGCGCCACCTCATATGGCACGAGCCATTTTCTATTACAACAATGCCTTCTGCCTCGCAAATTGCGTAAAAGTCAGCTTCGGTCAGCGGGCGTTTATTCCAGCCTTTGATGAGTCGTTTGAATTTGCGTGAGATAAGATTCATTTGCGTCCGGCTCTTATTTTTGCTACCGCATCGGCTAGAACAAAGCCAAGATGCTCGATGTCATCCGGCGTTAAATCTTGAAAATTCTCGCCTTCAAAGATAGCAGCATATCTTTGCGCTGTTTCTGTGGCAGACGGGCGCTGCGCATTAAAAGGCTGTTTAGATGTAGCCTCTTTCTCGCTTTTTCTCTTTGAGATAAGTTTATCCCATTCCTTGCGTGTGTCTTCCCATACTGCCCGCAGATCAACCCTCAGTTCGCGTTCAATGGCTTCTAAAGTCGTTTTTGGCGGAAACCTTTGACCTGTTTCATACATAGAAAGCAGTCCTACGCTCTTATCTACGCGGCGTGCAAGTTCAGCGTGCCTAAGCCCCGCTCTCTCACGCGCGGCCTTTAATGAATGGCCGAACTTGAGTGAGACAGATGGCTGATTTTTAATGTTTCGACCCATCTATAATTTAACGCTTG
Source organism: Pyrinomonadaceae bacterium (assembly GCA_051000345.1). Classification (GTDB taxonomy): domain Bacteria; phylum Acidobacteriota; class Blastocatellia; order Pyrinomonadales; family Pyrinomonadaceae; genus JBHENC01. Next base: position 29,340 of record JBPCOJ010000066.1, read on the forward strand.
ACTTTTTCACAAAGTGATTATAATCTCTCACTGTCTCTTTCGGACGCATGAAGCGAGCAAGCAAATATGCCACAAATCAACGTTGAAATACAGGTTTTAGAGCCTTTATCCCCACTTGAGATTCGCCACGAAATCGAGCGGCGCGGAGACTCCATCGCCAGCCTTGCGCGCGACTGGAAAACGAACCGGCAGCAGTTGTCCGCGCTCATCAACCGGCACCCGCACTATGTTAGCCCGCGTTTACGCGCGCTGCTCGCTGAATATCTCAATGTCGAGGTTTCGCAAGTCGGCAACGAACCCGCGCGCCAGCCGGACGAAGCGAAGGCGGCGTAATCGCTCAAGCGATGCCGCACACCTTAGCAAGCGATTACTTGCTTTGATAGCTAATTGTTCTTTTCGCTTTTAACGAATCTACGCAAAAGCCCGAATGAGTTTTGAGATGAGCAGCAGCAAAGAACAAATCCCGCCGCCGACCCGCTACTGGTCTGAGAAGGAACTGCAACGCGCAGTGGTTTACGGCACGCAAACGAAATGGGCGCAATGGCTTGGCATCGAAGACTCTACCCTGAGCGTGCGCCTTAGCCCCGAACGCATCGAGGGGACGACGAAGATCGCAGAATCGGTGCCGGAGATTTGGGCGGCATGTACTGCAAGTCCCAAGCTCGCGGAAAGCCTGCGGGCATTTTATCTGCGCCTCTTCGATAAGTTTCTGCCCGCCTCAGCCTCTCCCGCGAACATGCCCGTGCTAGAGAAAAGAATGCGGCACAGCTTGTTTGATTTGATTACGGCGGTGGCTGATAGAGAGCCGATGCAAAACCGGTTGGAATTTATCAGGAAAGCTAAAGACGAATTAGAGAAGTACGAAAAGGGATTGATGTATCTCGACATGGAAGATGCGCCCGAGTGTGAAATTTTGGAGCACAAGGGCGGCGTCTCCTGACAATGTTAGCGGGCGGGCATAAGTACCAAGCGTTTGAATCTTTTCGGGGGATGGGGTTCCGGCGCGTGCTCGCTCGCTAACGCTTACGGCAGGAGCGAGGCGATGACAGTAACTATTGTCACGATCACCGATGTGCTGGCAGATGTAGTAATCGGCGGCGAATCGAGCGGGTGATCCATATCGCCGGCAAAAACCGGCACGCACAGCGCGACGGCGAGAACGGTAACAGCAAAGAAACGTTTCATGTTTGTTTTCCTTTTTCAGGTTTGAATTTGACCCGTAGGCCATGCGGTTCACTTTAGCAAGTAATGGCTTGCTTAGATATTAAAATGCGTCGCAAGCAATTAAAAACAGAAGAAATTACCAACTCGGTCAAGGACTCGCTCGGCGTTCACCTGTGGCGTGAGAATCGTACTGACGAAGCGCGCGACGTGCTCCGCGAGGGAATATCCGAGGCGGAAGAAACAAGTGAATTGATTGTGCTCTCAACGCATCTAGCAGCGGTTGAGCGGGTTGAAGGGAACTTAACAGAATCCCTGCGTATTCTGCTTGACGTCCGCCTACTTCTTCATCTCTGCGCAAGCGACCTATTAAAAGCCAAGTACCACAACGCGCTCGCTCTCACCTACAAAAAACTCGCCGAAAGTGAAGGCGTCGAAGAGTTATTCGACAAGGCTTTTATTGAGTACGAACAAGCAAGGTTTTATTACCGTGCAGGTGGCGAGGATAAATACACAGGCTACGTTGAAAACAACATCGCAAGCCTTCTTATCGAAACGGGTAAAGCATATGAATCGCACGAATACCTTGATCGTGCGCGCGAACTCTTCGCTAATGAACCTTTACGTCTGGCCGAAATAAACGACACCCGCGCGCAAGCTCATCTCGCAGCGGGCAATCTCGAAGAAGCCTATAGATCCGCCGTTCGCTCAGTGGAAGCATTACAGGACAGCGACGAAATACTTCTGCTCGCCCAGTCGCGGAAAACACTTGAAATCATTATTGCCGCGCGTCGGCGAGCAAGCGACTCGGAGCCGTACCGGTTAGCGTTAATCGAAGCAGATGGAAGCGTGGCGGGCGCTGCCGTGATGCTTAAGCTATCGCGTCAGGGACTGGAGCACGTCATCAAGACGCGCTTTCCAGAATTGAATGAGTATGCGGTTCGTCGTCCGCGAGGGTTGTGAGGCGCGATGATCCTTTGCCCTAAATGCAACAGCTCGAATGTGAAGACGTGGCAAGCCTACACGTCGGTGCTGCGCTGCTTCTGCCGCGATTGTAAGCACAAGTGGAGTCAAAAGTGAGCAAACCAGAAGTTGAATTAAAAGGTCACGTCTTTGTCATCGCTGACGACGAAATGTCAATGCGCAAGTGTGAGGAGATGTATCGCCGCATCCAAAGCGCGCTTGTAACACTCGATGGTTTTACAAAAGCTATTTCATCACTCAATGAAGATGATCCGAAGTTAGCCGACAAATGCGCAAATATTATGACCGTACTTACCACGAAAATAGTCGAAATTTACCCAACACCTGCATACCTTGACGCCGACCTCGAAACCTTCAAACAGATGACGGTGCGTCGGTCACAGAACGGAAAAGATAACTAAATGAACACCTCAACCGGAAAGATCATCCACGTCCCAAAGGGACAAGCTGCGCCGCACGCAAGTGTGCCAGTCACAGAGCATGAAGTTAAGGGCTGGCGCAGCATGACGGGCAGCGAGCGCCTGCGTGCCTATAAGCGCGCACATGGTGATGAGCCGTGCCGCTCATGCGGCAATTTGCTGGATACGCACAGCGTTAAAGATTTCCAGCGCTGCTATTCAGAATAAAAAATTTTAACAAATCTACGGCGCGCACCCGGAGGCTTTGGGGGAAGCCGTCGGGCGTTTATCGGGGGCAGCGAACGAGCGCGCTGTAGTCAACTTTATGAGCGTCCACAATGAAAAACGGGAGGGGCATACAAAGACGCGGCGCTCGAGCTTCTAATCGAACTCGAAGGCGCGCATCTGGAAGTTGTTTTGATCCCCGCGACGGAAGCAAAACATTCGGGGCATTGTGTGCGCGCGGTGCAGGAAGCAAATTGCGACTGGTATCGAAAGATGGCCGATAGCTACCAGTCTTCTCGTAAAAGGCGTTCTTTCAAGTCTGATACGAAGATCAAACGAGCGCACACGATCAAGGCGTTGGAGCGAATCATTGCAGGCAAGCTGGAGAGCACATACGTTGATCGACTCTGGCCTTTCGTCGAAGCGAAGGCAAAGGAGATGTCCGATGCGGCTCGTCGTGAAAGTAAGCGAAGTCGTCGTGATTATTCAGCGGGCGTGGTGGCTCGTGACCGTATGGGAGCATCTGCCGCTTGATGTGTAACGCCCGCCATCAGCCGCGCGCACGGTCGATGGAATTTGAGAGGCAACGTTAAATAATCCATTATGGTAGAAGAAACGTGCTATAATACCGGACAAATAAAAGCCCCTGCGATGGTGGAACATCCAGAGGCGTGGTCAGCATCAATCGTCGGATTAAGGAGAATTGACACCAACATGCCACATCCTACCACAATTCTTTTTCACGCACCTCTTCAGTACCAACTAGCCGTAGCTAAGCGTTTTTGGCGCAAAGTTGATAAAAGCAACGGAGCTAATGCTTGCTGGCTTTGGCTTGCTTCTGGACATGAAGCGGGCTATGGGCAGTTCTCAATAAGAATCCCTTTTCAACGTCGGCGGATGGTGAAGGCGCATCGTTTGGCTTATGAGCTAACGCATGGAATGATTCCAACTGGACATGTCATTTGCCATCGTTGTGATAATCCGCCTTGCTGCAACCCGCAACATCTTTTCTCCGCTACGCAAAAGCAGAATACGGAGGATAAGTACAGAAAGGGACGACAGAATCATGCCATCGGGACGCAAATTACTTCGGCTAAACTTTCTAATAATAAAGTTATCACAATAAGACGATTGTATGTCGCAGGTGGTTATACGCAAATCCGATTAGCAGAAATGTACGGAGTTTCGGATGCCACAATCCGACGAGTGGTTAAACACCAAAATTGGGAACATATCAGTTGATGCGCGTCGGCTGCATGGCGTTGTTAGACGGCGCGTTAATTACAGACAACGAAGGGAAAATATCAATATGCAGGAACAAAACAGAGGCGACAAAATTACAGAACTGGTTGAGGCAATTTTAATCGTGGGCGCGCGACGCGGTAGTTCTGAATTCTTGAGCCACGCCGAAGCTAGAGCAAAGATTGAGCCACACATAAAAAGTTTATCAAAGCGATTCGCCAATTTAGACCGCCCGCAATCGGAGAGTGACAACGCGCTAGAGCCTCAATTCGAGTGCGAATACTGCAAAGACACAAAGCGGATAGTCATTGAAGGCACTGTTCACGATCAGCAAGGGCGGCAGCATGAAAATCCGATTTTGCCTTGCCCGGTCTGCTGGAAAGAAGAAGCCGTCTAACGCCGCAGATGAGCGGCTGGCTTTTCACAGTCCGCTCCATCTGCTTGTTAGGCGCATGGGCGCAGAAAGGACGGTATGCCGAAGAAAGTTTTAGCACCACGAACGTCTGATGAGTGTGAGGCGATGATGCGCGGCATGGATGCGCGATGCGACAACCGCCCGTTGAATCCGATACCGCAACTATTCTTTCAAGATGCCAGACTCGCCGCGTTGTGGACGCAAGGCTGGCACACTCAAGATGAAGTTTTTAAGTCTCGGGTTATGGCAAGACGCACCACAGGTAAAGTGAAATGGTTCAATTCAAACAAGGGTTACGGCTTCATCGCAGGCGAGGACGGCAGGGACATCTTCGTGCATTACAGCGCGATTGAAGGCTACGGTTTCAGGTCGCTCGAAGAAGGCGAGAAGGTCGAGTTCGAGATTGCACAGGGGCCGAAGGGTTTGCAGGCCGAAAACGTCACACGAATCTACTAACTCACGGGGTCGTCAATGAGCGTTTGGGCTAAAAAATGGGCGTATGAGCAGCGTGTCGGCAATGCGGGCGCAAAGGCCGTGCTCGTTGCGCTGGCAGAATTTGCCGACGAAACAGGCTACTGTTTTCCGAGCCAGCGCACGCTCGAAACGATGACGGAAATCAAGCAGCGCACAATCCGCGACCACCTCACCTATCTCGAAGAAAATAAGTTCATCCAGCGCGACCACCGGCGCGGACATCACGGCACATTTACGAGCGACGGCTACATTATCCAAGCGCCGGAGGGTGCTCTTAAACCAAACGAGCACCAGCGGCGAAATCCGCCAGCGGCGAAATCCGCCGACGGCGAAAAACTGCACCACCAGCGGCGAAATCCGCCAGCGGCGAAATCCGCCACCTATCCGTCAGTAGAATCTGATGAACCGTCAGAAGAACCATCAGTGATAGATATAAAAGAGCGCGCGAGAGAAGTCTTCGACGATTACTGCGAAACGATCAAGCGTGTCTCGCCAACTCCGAAACGCCTCGACCGGATCAAAGTTCGATTGCTCGAAGGCAGAACATTCGAGCACTTGCATTCGGTGTGGCTCGGCGCGCTCCGTGACCCATGGCCCGAGCGAAAACTGCACAACGACATCACGCACTTGCTCGAAACGCCGGAACGGATCGAGCGGATGATCGAACTTTCAACAATCGAACTTTCAACGGCAGGGAACAACGGAAATGGAAAACATCAGCGCAATAGCGAATCAGCTAACGGAAGCAAAACCAAACCGAGCATTGCAGACAGCGCTCGAGAGCACGCTGAATATTTCGGACTCGGAAGCCCGCCGGGTGCTGCTGGCGAAGATTCTGTTCGATGATCGCATCGCGCACAACTACGATCCGCGAAAGGCCGCCGACACCGATGCAATCGTGCAAACTTTTCTGCCGATTACTCGCAGCGTCCCGGCGAAATACCTCTACGAATCATACGTCGTCGCCCTTGAAAACCGCGCACAGGGAAATAATTTTCAGATCACCGCGATTGAGTTGGTTCAGGCTTGGAAAGTAGTCGCCGGGCGGATCGAGATGGAATCGAGCGGGGCAATGGGCAGCACGCGGCAGCTTCCAGAACGCGCAGCGGCGGCGTGCGAGCGGTGCGGCGGACACGGGCGAGAGGAGATGCCGGACGGCTCCGTGCGCGAAGGCTGCGAGCACAAGCCGATGACGGATGCCGAACGCGACGCGCAGGCTCGGCGGCGGATCGATCAGGTTGCCGCGATGCGCGCCGAGCTTCGCAAGCCTGCGAAGCCTTTACCCGTCGAAACGAAACCGAAACCCGCCGCCGGGCAAATTCTCCAGTGCTCCGCGTGCGCTCGAAAAGTCAACACCCTGCTCGGCTGGAAGATAAACGAAACCTGCAAAATGAAGCTCGACCGTGAAAGCGAGTTGTGCCCGAAGTGCGAGCAGCCAACGGGCGTCTTGAGCCAGCGGAATATGGTCTGCCGCGAATGTTTTCACGTTTACGAAGTCGTGACATGTGAAGGCCGGATGGTCACGACATAAAACGTTTTAAGTGACATGCCACAACAGCGAATGACATCGGCGGAGTTTAAGGCACAGGGCAGACAGTCGCGCGGCACTTCATCCGCCTTGCCCGGGCACGATTACAAAGCAGATTTTCTGCAACAAATCGCTCTCGCAGGGTTGCGCGCGCCGATTCCTGAATTCAAATTCGACGCGAAAAGAAAATGGCGATTCGACTGGGCGTATTTTCAGCCTCGTAAAATCGCCATCGAGTATGAAGGCGGGATTCTCGCGGGCAGTGGCGCGGGCGTGTGTCGCGCGTGCGGGCAAACATCGAAGGGGGCGCACGCGCGCGTCACGGGCATCCTGCGCGACATTGAGAAATACACGGAAGCGGCGCTTGCGGGCTGGCTTGTGATTCGCATTACGCCTGTGAGCGTTCGTGACGGCACGGCGCTCCGGTATGTCCAGCGCGCGCTGACCGGAAATTTAATTGAAGCAAATAACGAGCGTGACAGATAAAACATTCAACGGAACATTAGAACAACCGAAGCGGTGCGTGACGTGCGGCGGCAAAAGAAACGACGACGATGGTGTCCGCTGCCGTGACTGTGCTGCTTATATCTCGCAAGTGAACTCGGAGTCGGAACGCCGCGCGCGCCGCGCCCGCAATCGCCTCGGCCTGTGCCTGAAAGGGAAGTGCCAGCGTCCGCGAAGTTCTAATACTCAACTGTGTGAATACCACCTTGAGCAGGCGCGCTTCGCCAAAAAACGCCACCGGGAAAGCAAATCATAACTCGCGCGGAATCTTATACAGAATCTTATTTAACCCCGTTCACGCCTCACAAAATTCTTCATAATCAATGCGCAATGAGCGCACCAGAAATAATCGAAGGTATAGATGTCTCCCGCTGGCAGTCGCAAGTGGATTACTCGCGCGTCGCCCGCGTTGGCATCAAATACGTCTTGTGCAAAGCAACACAGAGCCTTCACCACGTCGATCCTCTTTTTGGGCGCAACTGGGCGGGCATCAAAGCCGCAGGCCTCATTCGCGGCGCTTATCACTTCGCCTCTCCCATGCGCCCGGCCATTGAACAAGCCGACTTCTTTGCGCGAACCGTCGGCGCACTCGACGCGGGGGATTTGCCGCTTGTGCTCGACATCGAAGACGCGAACAATCTGCCGCCGATCCGCGTTGCCCGATGGGTCAGTGATTTCGTGTTGCGCCTTCAACAAACAACCGGGCGCGATCCGATAATTTACACGACAGCATCGTTTTGGAAAGACCACTGCGGCCTCGTGACGCTCGGACACCTGCCGCTCTGGGTCGCGCACTACACGAACGCGCAGGAGCCTATCTTGCCGCGAGGCTGGGACAACTACACTTTCTGGCAATACACGCAGGCCGGACATGTTGACGGCGTGACTGGCAATGTTGACCGCAACCATTTTCTCGGCTCACTCGATGATTTGAGGCGTCTCGCTGGAGAAAATCCCAGCCCCGACATTATTCCCGAACCACCGCCGCCCGCGCCCGTTCTGCAAGAAAATTTCCGCGTGCTGAAAATTCACTCGCACGGCGATGATGTGCGTGATTTTCAAAATGACCTCGCCGCAATCGGGTATCTCAAAGCGAGTGAAGTGGATGGTGATTTCGGGCCGCATACTAAAGCGGCTGTGGAAATGTTTCAGCTTGCGATGGGGCTTGACGATGACGGAGCGGTGGGAATCAAAACGCGCGATGCGCTCAATGATGCGATACGAAAGCAGGGATAACGAAATGAGCATCTGGAAAGAACTCTTAGGACAGCTTGTCCGCAAATTCTTAATCTTCGTTTTCGGAATGCTCGTGAGTCACGCGATTCTACCGAAAGACCTCGCCGAGCACGTTACCGATTCCGCAACCGGCATCATTGTTACCTTCCTATTGCTCGTGCTGCCGCTCGGGTGGAGCGTACTCAAAGTCCGTTTTAACGTGTGGTATGCGCGCTTTGCATTGAAGGCTGCGCCCGGCACGCCTGCGCAGGAAATCAAGCGTGACGTGCTGGCGAACATCAAAGGCGTTTCGCCGGTTTAGTAAATTCATAACAGGCTTTATCGAACGTCCATTCTCCAAAGGAAAACCTATGAGAAATACACAATTCTCTGCGACCTTGCTTTTAACTGTCGTGATGACCGCGATGGTTTGTTTCGCAAGTCTCGGCTTCAAAGCGTGCAACGAATCGCCACCTGGCAGCGCGACGGCCAGTAGCAGCAACTCGTACCACAAAGCCGTCAAAGCAACGGTCACAATCGAGGACACAGTAGCAACGGGCATCGACACTGTTGCGGAACTGCGCTCGACTGGCTTAATTGACGACTCAGCCGATCTTGCGCTCTCCAAAGCTTTACTCGCCGTCCATCGCGCGAATAAAAACTTTTACACACGCGCCGCCGACTACAAAACATTTGATCCGAAAGCGCGTGCAGAGCTTCCAAGACTCTTCACTGATGTAACCGCCTCCATCAAGAACTTAAACGACACAGGCGACACCTATGTGAAGAATCCGAGGGCGAGGGAGAAGATTAGTCTTCTCCTTTCGTCTTTGAACGCCGCCGCGCAGATTATTTCCGTCACGCTCGAAGCTGGAAAATAGTTGTATGACAAACGAAGAAATCATTAACACGTTGAAACTGATTAACAACCTGACGGCAACAGGAGCGTCTCTCTATGCACACATTCAGCAGCAGTCGGGCAAAACAGACGACGAACTTCTTGCGATGATGCGCGAACTCGGCGACGCGAATGAAGTGCGTTTATTGAAGCACATCGCAGGGCTTGAGCATGAGCCGACGCGCGGCGTTTAGTTGAAATTAACGGCGGTGCTTCCGTCAGGGGTGTTTGAGTGTGGACGGTACGATTAAAACTTTTCAGGTTCTGGAAATCGTCTTCGGCACTCTTATCGCGCTCGGGACGCTTGTCTCGCTCGTTGTTTTGTTTCGCTCGCGCGTTCTGCAAACTACTGCGACGGGATACCGGGACGCCCACGAAGCGACAGCCAAAGAACGCGATGAGCTGAAACACAAAACCGAAAAACTGACACTCGGTTATGAATTGATGATCCTCGAAGTCGATGCCCGGCGCACCATCAGCCAGAAGCACAAAGAGAAAGAAGCCGAGCGCGAAACCTATATCTCTACAATTGAGACCAGATTGGAGCGCGCCCTCTCCCGCCCGCGCGGTGGGGAATAGCACATGAAACTAGACCCGATTCAAGACGAATCAATTCCGTATGTGCTGCACATCGACGACGAGCCGGATCAACTTGAAGTAGTGCGCCGCATCGCTGAACTGCGCGGCACGTTTCGCGTTGAAAGCGCGCAGTCATCGCTCGAAGGGATCAACATGGTCAACTATCGCCCGTTTCGATATGCGGCGATCATTAGCGACTATGAGATTCTTGACCTGACCGGCGTTGCGCTCATCGCCCTTATCAAACAGAACTACCCGCGCTGCCCCGTTGCCGTAATGACGGGACATTCAAGCGACGAAGTTAAAAATGAGATTGTCCGCGTCGGAGCCAGCTACATCCCAAAGAGCGTCGAGGCGGACGAATTGATGCTTCGTATCGAGGCGCTTATCGAAGGCCGCACATGTGTCGAGCCGCGCTGCCGAGCGACAACCGGCGCGCTCGTGCCGATTCGCACATTTCAGGATATGCGCTTAATTGAAATCCCCGCGCCGCTTCTGGCATCGATGCGGCGCACAGCCGCCCGCGAGATGCGCGCATGAAGGGCGTCACCGTCGCGCAGAAGCTTCACGACGCGGGCGAGGACGTTGAAACGGCTCTGTTGACAGGTTCAGTCGATTTGATTCTGTCGGCGCGCCGCCATGCCGCAGGCATTCCGCGAAGGTGGGACAAGCCGATTAACCCGGACGAACTCAAAGCGAATATCAGGACGGTCTTAGATTTACGGCGAACGCGAGCGACTCAAAACGTTTTTAAGTGAAACCTATGGCAGGTGAAATCCATATCCCGCGCGGCTACATGGAAGACACTGATCCGGCTCCGTCCTGGATCGCATTGCAGGATAGCGACGGCAATCAAATCAAGCCTGCTATTCGCTGCCAGTGCGGAATGCTGACTTGCATTGGCCTGCACCACGTTCACGCCGATGGGCGCGTCACTGCTTCATTCCTGCACGATATTCCACAGCCTGAAGCGTGCGGTTGGCATGAGTTCTTAATTCTCGATGGTTGGTTCGGTTTTGAGTTTTTACCTGAGCGCGATGGGAAATGAGATGGACAGGCCATATCCACCTTCACAATTGTTTGATATTGATGCTGCAACATTCGGCGCATTCGTCCCAGCGCCGGAAGTAGAAACTTGGATGCAGGAGACATTTATCGACGACGCGTCGCCACTTTACAACGAAGATCACGCGCATTTAGCTCAAGCACGAATTGGCGTGCTCTGGACGAATGCCGTGAACGTCACAAAGATGGTTCCGGTTGCGGGAATGGTCGAACTTCCCAAGCCGCATCCGGCCCTCGGCAAGTGGGGCAAGGCTCGCCATGAATGGCAAATGCAGCAGTGGTTCGGAGACCTAGAGCTTGATTTCCTGATTACCCTTTATGCGCCCTACGCATTGAACGAAGCGGGTGATATTGAATGGTGCGCATTGATAGAGCATGAGCTTTACCACTGTGCTCAGTCTCTTGACGAGTTCGGCTCGCCTGCCTTCAACAAACGAACCGGTAGACCTAAATTCACGATCAAAGGCCACGATGTGGAGGAGAACATCGGCATTGTGCGCAGATATGGTGCGACGGGTAGAAATGTTAAAGAATTCGTTGCAGCAGCAAATCGAAAGCCTGAAATTGGGTTTGCCGATGTTAGTAGAGCGTGCGGCACATGTAGGTTGCGCGTGGCGTGATGAGGTTTCTGGCTTTAGCGGAAATGTGTAAATCGTATAAACCCTGAAATTAAATGGCAATTCTTAAAAAGGAACATAAAGAGTTTATCGTTCAGGGACTTGCATGTTTCGATAGCCTATCTGCAATCGCTGAGGGCTTACACGATTTGCACGGAATCAAGATCACGAGCCAACAGGTGTACAACTACGACCCGACTAAACCTGCGAATGCCAGGCGGGTCAGCAAAGAGATGCGTGAGTTGTTCGATAAAACCCGTGCCGAATTTCAGGAAGAAAAGGCCGAGTTGGGCATCTCTTATTTAACTTACCGACTGCGGCGACTACAGCGTATGTCTGAGCGGGCTGAGACGATGAAGAATTATCCGCTTGCAGCGCAATTGCTTGAGCAGGCGGCAAAAGACAAAGGTGGTTCGTTTACTAATAGGAGAGAGCTGACCGGTAAGGACGGCGGCGCGGTTGCACTTTCAGTGGAAGACAAGCGTCGCGACCTCGCCGGTCAGATGTTCAATAAACTAATCGGACAGGGGCTAAGCAAAGAGCAGGCGCGCGAAACTATGCTTCAGTTAGGAATTGATGAGCACTACATTTCAGCCATATAAACTGCTCGAAGGCGAATTGATGGCCTACTTCGGTTTACCGTCCGAGCAGGCGGGTGCCGCTGCCTTGAGTCTTAGTGCGTTCGTCAACTATACATCGCAAATCGAACTGGAAGATTGGCAGCGCGTTATGGCGGCGCGCCTCGAAAAACTCGCTTACCAGACCGGACAGCGATTGCTGCTTCACGGCCCGCCGCAATTCGGCAAGTCGATTATCGTCTCGCAAAGATTTCCGTCGTGGATTTTAGGCCGCGACCCGAAACATCGGGTACGCCTTGCCTGTTATAACCAGACCCATGCTACACGCTTTAGCAAAGTGAATCTTGAAATTATGCGCTCGCCGGAATACTTGGCAGCATTTCCAAATCCAGAGACCCGCGTTCCGGCGGTTTGCCTTGCCGACGAATGGAGTACAGGGGCGCGCGCGCGCTTAAACGATGCGCAACCTTCATTCGTCGCGCTCGGTCTAGGCTCGGGCTTCACAGGTCTCGGTGCCGATACGCTGATCGTCGACGACCCTTACAAGAACCGCGAGGAAGCATTCTCCTCGATTATCAATGAGGGCATCTGGGGATGGTGGCGCGAAGTGGTCGTGCCGCGTCTCAATACCGACTCAAATGTGGTCGTTATGTTTCACCGCTGGAAGACAGACGATCTCGCCGGCAAGCTTTTAGAGCAGGGTGGGTGGGAGCATCTGCGTTTTGCCGCAATCGGCGACGGCGTCGATGATCCGATGGAGCGCGAGGTAGGCTTTCCGCTCTCGACGAGATACCCGGTCGAGTATTTGCGCCAAGTGGAATTAACACAGGGCAGTGCCGCCTTTGCTTCGCTCTATCAGGGCGTGCCGGTGGCGCGCGAAGGCAACATGTTTAAGTGGTCGTGGTTTGAGCCGAACAATATCGTCGAAGCTTTACCTACTGAGGGCCTGACGTTTATTCGCTATTGGGACAAAGCTTTTACGGAAGGCGGCGGTGCGTACACAGCGGGCGTATTAATGGCGAAACATCGAAGCGGCGCTTATTACGTTATTGATGTTGTGCGTGGTCAATGGGAATCAGGATCGCGTGATGCTGAAATCCTTCGCACGGCCCAAGAGGATTCGCGCAGGTGTCGCGGTGTGAAGCAGTGGATCGAGCAGGAACCCGGCAGCACGGGTCGCGATAGCTGTGCGGTGCTGATTCAGAAGCTCGCTGGCTATTCGGTCGAAGCCGACAAGGTGACGGGCAGCAAGGAAGAGCGCGCCGATCCGCTTGCGTCGCAGGCGCAGGCAGGGAATATCAAAATCTTGCGCGCGCCCTGGCTAAGAACTTTTCTTGAGGAGTTAACAGCGTTCCCGAACGGTAAATATAAAGATCAGGTTGACGCAGCGAGTGGTGCATTTAACAAGCTTGCGCTTCACGTTACAGCCTCCACGCCAGCCGTCGCAGGCACGCGCCGCACGTCCGACTTCGGAATGATTTGATATAGGTGAATTCATGCCGAGACGACGAATACCCGTTGCTCGCATTCGCTTAGCGGGTTGCCAGATTAAATCTTTAGAGATTGCCCGCGCCCTCGCAAAAGCACTCGACATGCTAGAGGAAAAATCCGGCATCGGTTCTGTGTACATTGAGATGAACGATTGCTTTGTCTGCCCCGACATTAACCTTTTGCGGATGAATCGCACGCCGATGGAAAAGGTTTTTGCAAATGTTATGAGGCAGCAACTAAAGAAAAATCTTGAGAGCGGATTTCAAAGATAGTCGACAACCGCTCCCTAGAAATGGCGCGACAACGCGCCACCCGAAACGCGCGGCATCGACTAGCCCGCGTGTTTACCTTAAACCAACAGGAGAAATTATGAGCAACGAACAAACGACAGAACAAACGACAGAACAAACAACAGTCGAGCAGCAGCGCCCCGCGACACCGGGCGAAGCGCTCGATAATGAGATTGCCAATAATCCGAACAGCGGCAATGTTGGCGCAGCAGGCGCTCCCGCAAACCAGCAAGTCAATGTGCCTGTTCAACAGACCACGACGACGGAGACGAATAGCACAGAGACGAATAAAGGTTAATGTCTTCCGGCTTACTCCGCGAACGCGCGGACTTACACCGACGCTCAAGGGCGCGCTGTCTCAAACGAGCAGTTGCGCTCTTGGGTGTCCGCAACCGTTGTTGCGGGTACGCAAACTTCCACTTTCCAAGTAATCTGAATGGTCACTCAAGCGTTGAAATCACAGCCCACATCCACGGCGCAATCATCCGTTGCCGTGCGGTGCGGGACACGCGGCTGCTCGCGCACCTCGTTGGCGATAGAGAACACGGCGAACGGACTCGCGCTCGCCGTCACGCATCGCCACGACGGAGAATGGCACACGACGCGCATCACAATGGAGTTGATTGAGAAATTGTTATTGACAAACAAGAATTCGTGATATAGTCCGATTCGTTCGCGGGTGCTGATGCACTCGCCAACACCAACTAAATATCTCGGCAGTCATTTCAGACGCCTTTCATTGCGACTTGCAAGTTCGCTTTGGAAGGCGTTTTTCGTTTTTACGCTTAAACTTTTGGCACAACCGCTCACATTAGAGAAGCAAGCGCCCGCCACGCCGCGCGCCGCCGATCCTAACCGCGAGTACGTCGCGGCGCAGGGCGGCTATTTCTCGATGCACATGGGGCGCGTGCTCTCGTCGCTCTTTAACGATGATGCGGAGTTCGTCGCGGGCGCAGACGTGTATGAGCGGATGCTGACCGACCCGGAAATCTCCAAGTGCGTCAAAGTCATTAAAGACGGCGTGCTCGGCGACGGCGTTCAAATCGTGGCGGCTCAGACCGAAGACGGCACGCCGGAACGCGCGCGCGCCGATGAAATCAAAGCTTTCTGCGAAATGTGCGTGAATAATACGAAGCGCCCCTTTAGAGAAACACTCGACGAGATGATCGAGGCGGCACTCGCCTTCGGGCATAAAGTCGCCGAACAGAACTATCGCTATGAAGCAGGCGCGGGTGGGCGCGTTTCTCTCGTGCTCGATTCCGTGAAGGTCAAACCGCGCGGCAGCACTCAATTCGTCGTCGATGAATTTATGAATGTCGTCGGCCTCGCCGTGCAGACAATCGCAGCAGGCGGCCTAGTTTCTTCGGCGCTCTTTAATTCCGACAATTTAGTTGCGCGAGAGAAATTCTTTGTCGTCGCATTCAATCGCCGCAACGAAGACCCGCGCGGCCATTCCGTGCTACGACCTGCTTACAATTTCTGGAACGCCAAACGAACAGGGCTTCCGATTTATTTGAAGTGGCTTGAGAAGTCCGCGATCCCTTCGACAATCGGCTTTACCTCCGACAAAGAAGACGCGCTCGTGCAAGCTTACGACACCGCAGGCAATCCGGTTGCAGACGCGAACGGCAACCCGCAGGTGCAATCGTCCGCCGAGGTGATGGCGAACAAACTCGCGCAACTCGAAAACGGCTCGGCGGCCGCATTTCCGCACGGCGCAGATGTGAAGACAAATCAAGTCGCGGGCGACGGCTCGCAATTCTCGCGGTTCTTCGAGGTGTGCGACTCGCAAATCTCGATGGCACTTTTGCTTCAAACACTTGCTACCCGCGAAGGCAAGCACCAGTCGCGCGCTGCATCGCAGACGCACATGGACGTGCTCGCGCTGCTCATCTGGCATGTCAAGAACGTTGTCGCCGAGGCGGTTGAAAGCGATGTAATCAAGCAGCTCGTGCGCCTTAATTATGGCGAAGCGGATGTATGGCTTGCTCCGCGCGTTGCGCTCGGCAATGCCGATACGCGGGACTGGGGAACGAACGCGACGGCGGCTGCCGCGCTCGCTTCTTACCTGACTGATTCGCAGTGGCTTTCGATTCTCGCCGAACTCAATATCGCCGCGCCGACAGAGGGCGAAACGTTGCCGGTGCGCGCAAAGCAATCAAGCGCGAGTCCTGACACTCAAAACAATCCGGCAAATCAGCAACAGGAGGCGCAGGCAGCATGAGCGGAAGACTTTTTAACGTTCTGGCCTCCCAAAGTTGGGCGATTACTGAAGACGCCTTGCAGCGCATGATCGAAGTTTACGCGCTTGCGCTCGAGCGCAAGGATCGCGGCGACGTGTTCGATAAGCAGGCCGTCGAAAAGCAGCTTGGCCGAAAGCTCGATAATACACACACGGTGACGACACGGAGCGGCGTCGCGACAATTCCCGTCGAGGGAGCAATCTTTCGCCATGCCGATATGTTCACCGACATGTCCGGCGGCACAACCGTTGAAACTTTAGCGCAGGATTTTAATCGTGCGCTGAATGACCAGAGCGTCGAGTCAATCGTTCTTTTGATTGACAGTCCGGGCGGCGAAGTCAACGGCATCAACGAATTTTCAAATCACATCTTCGAGGCGCGCGGAACTAAACCGATCATCGCCTACGTCGCGCATACGGGCGCATCCGCCGCGTACTGGATTGCGTCTGCCGCCGATGAGATCGTCGCCGACGCGACCGCTGCGCTCGGTTCAATCGGCGTCGTCGCCGCCATGCGCGACCCGTCAAAGCAGAACACGCGCGACATCGAGTTTGTTTCAAGCCAGTCGCCGAACAAGCGCCCCGATCCGACGACGGAAAAAGGCAAAGCGCAGATTCAATTTTACGTTGACGCGACCGCGCAGGTGTTCATTGACACCATTGCGCGAAACAGAAGTGTGAGCACTGAAACCGTTGCTAACGATTTCGGCGCAGGCGGATTGCTCGTGGGGCAAATGGCCGTCGATGCGGGACTCGCTGACCGCCTCGGTTCCTACGAAGAACTTTTGAGTGAACTCGCGAGCGGTGCTTATAAAGATAAGCGGCGCGATAAGAAGGATTTTATGCCCGACGCTAAGGCGGGCGCGATAGCCCCGAAAACGGGCGCAAACCACAAGGAGAAGACTATGAGTGAGAAAAGTTGGTTACAGCGTCTTTTCGGGTCTATGACCGAGGAAGAACGCACGGAAGCAGCGACGCATTTGAGTACTCAACCGCCTGCCCCAACCGGCATTTCAGGCCGCGTTGAGGATAAAACGCAGACAGCGGAAATTGAAGGCTTGAAAGCGAAAGCTGCCGCGTTCGACAAGTTGAATGCCGAGCAGCGCGAGCAGGCGGCCACCGCTTTTGTTCAAAACGCAGTCACGGCCGGACACGTTCTTCCCGCCGCGCAGGATGCTTTGAAAGCTGATTACCTGCAACGCGCCGGAGACGATGAGCGCTCGCCTCTGGCGAACGGTTCACGCGTCGAGCAACTGACAAGCTTGGTCGCGGGGCTGCCCGCAAACAACTTGTCGAGGGAACGCGCCAGCGGTTTGCCTGCCAAACTCGCCGTGCTTGCAAACGATGAAGACCCGGACGCAAAGATGGCAGAGGAAGTAAACGCGCAAGTCGATGCTTACGATAAACAGGTCACACCGAAGAGACTGAAGGGGGTCAAATAACATGGAAAGTTACGGACGACAAATTTTAACTTCCACAGGCCGCTCGGTGACGGTCGCGTGCGACATGGATATGGAGTGGAAAACAGCGGGCATCACCGTGGACTGGTCAACAGTCGCGGCTGCCGGATCAGACACCGCACTTGCCGACGACACGCCGTTGAAATCCGGCCAGAAGGCGCTTCGCTTCGGTCAGATCATGACCAAGATCACGAGCGTCGTAAACGACTCGAAAGTCGGCTACTACGGCCCTTACGATCCCGCAGCAACCGATGGCCGCCAGACGCTCGCGCGCGGAAGCGCTTACATTCTCAATCAAACGCAGCTCGAGAATAATCTCGTTCCCGGCCTGCCTTCCGGCGCGTCGGATCATCCGGCGGTGTTCGACGGTGGCCGCGTGTGGCGCGCGCGCTTACTGGTCGCAGCAATCATGGGTGGCGGCGCGGCGGCGAGCCTTGCCAACGGCCCGACGGTCGCAGCGTTTGAAGCGGCCTTCCCTGACATCACCTATGTGAACAACTAAGGAGACGAGATGAGCACAACTACACAATTTCTTAATTCTGTTCGCATCAACATGGTGATGCAGGCATTGCAGGATAAACGCGGCATTCCGCAGAAGCTTGCCTTTCTCGACCGCACGCCGATTGTCCCGGCAGCCGACGGCGAAATCATGGCGCGCGTGCTCGGTCACGTCCTGATTGCCGACCTCGTCGCCGACGACCAAAAGGCGGGCGTTTATTCAGCCGGTAAGGTGTTTCTCGAATCGACGACCGCGCCGAATCTAAAACTCGGACAACTTCTGACGCAGGAACAGATCAATCAAATGATGATGCTTGAAACCGGCAACCCCGGCTTCGACAACGTTTTTCCGACGACGGAAACGCGCATCATCGACAATTTGCGTCAGGGCGTTTTGCAGCGCATGGAAGCGCTGATGGTGGCGTGCGCAATCGACGGATTCTCCTATGACCGCCTCGGCATCAAGATGCAGAACGTGTCGTGGGGAATGCCCGCCGATCTGAAAGTCACGCCGACGAATCCATGGACGGACACCGCTCTCGGCACGCCGGTCTCCGACATTCTGATTTTGAAGCGTGTCGCGATGGTGCGTTACGGCATGATGTACGACCGTCTCACGATGTCGCTTTCGACCTTCAACGCGATGATTGCGACAACGGAGTTTCAAACCCGTTCGCGTACTTATCTCGCGCCGAACGTTTCCTTCGTCAACCTGAATATCCAGAACGCGCAGGACATGCAATCGCTCGCGCAAAGCGTGCTCGGCATTAAGGAGATCGAGCTTTACGATCAGCGCTACTGGGCGGAGAACGAAGACGGCACGATTGTTTCGGCTCCGTATCTGCCGATCAATAAAGTGGTCTTGAGTTCGACGCAATCCGACAACGATGCGTCTGTGATCGACTTCGCCAACGGCATTGTCACCGAAGCGAAGGTGATGAACATCGCCAAGATCGGAAACTTCGGCGCGCTGCCGCCGAACGCGCGCGGCCCCGTCGGTTATGTGGACGGCGCGCTCAATCCGCCGCAGCTTACTTACTTCGGCGTCGGGCGCGGCTTCCCGCGTAAACACATGTTGCAGGCAACAGCCGTGTTGACGGTTGCTCCGACAACGGGTACAGGTTCGATTGCTGAAACCGTGCCGTACACCGACCTCTTCGTCAGCTAAGGGAGAATAAATCATGGCTTTGAATCGTGAACAAATGATCGCGGCGCTTGATGAAGGCGGTTCTGTCCTTCATCAAGGCAAATTGATTACGCGCCGCGAAGATTTACCGTCCGCCGCCGATCTTGCGCAGACTTCCGCCGAGCGGAAAGCGGCGAGCGGCGATTTGCAATCTCAAATCAATGCGCTGCAAGCGCAGCAGCGCGACATTCAGGAACGCGAGAAAGCAGACGCGGCGGCAGCGAAAGAAGCGGAAGCGGCTCGTGCTGCCGAAGCGGAAGCGGCTCGTAAACAGCAAGAGCAGCAGGACAAGGACAAGCAAAAGTAAGAGGGCCGCTCGTTGCTGACGCAGAATCAAATCGAGGGCGCAGTCGTTCAGAACGACGGCACGCTTACGGAAATAGCCCGGGCATCATGGGAGACGCTGATTCGTGGTTCAGCGCTCTACCACGCGAAGTCTGGGCTGTATCCCGATCTGACCGCAAAGCTTGCAGTGGTGAACGGCGTGAAAGCGAAACAAATGAGCGCGGTGCTCGACCGCATCGACCTTCTCGGCGACAAGGTTTCATCCCTTAAAGGTTATGCGGGCGGCGTCAACTCTTCGACGGTGGAGAAGCGGAATGCGCTCATCGAATACGGATTGAGCGTGCTTTATCTGCCGCCTGCGCCGCGCCCTGCTTCATCCGTCGTGCAGATGCAGAGCAACGTTTACACGGTGTGCGTCTGGTGCAGGCGTGGTTACTACGGCGGCTCATGCGGATGTCAAAACGGCAATATCTATTTGACTTGAGATGCTCGATATAACGGAGGACATCGCCGAGGCGTTCGATTTGATTCGCGAAGAGGTGGGGCCTGTTGGCACGCTCTTGCTACTTGGCTACTCCGCAGGAGAAGAAGGAGAGCATCAGCTAGCAGAAATTGAAAACGGATGGTCTGTAGATACTATTTACGATCCCGGGATCGGTCAAAAGGTTTTCCGCGTCCAAATAGTCGAGCAGTCTTTGATCACACCGGAAGTCGCGAACGAATGGTCGCGACTTCGATTTGACGGCATTACCGTTGAAATAATGAAACCCGTTCAGCCGCCATTCAAAGAACCCCGAGTGTGGAAGATTCGAGCGCGAATTTTAGAGACTGGAGGTCTGCCATGACCTTGAAACTCGACCATGAAATCGAAGGCAGCGCGCGATTAGATTCCGCGCTGACATTGATGGTTGAAGGTCTTGCTGATTTATCCAAGCTCGCGCCGCTTGTTTTTCCAATTTACCGGGAAAGCGTCGAGCGAAACTTCCAAAGTCAGGGCGGCGACGTTCGTGGCTGGACGCTGCTCACGCCCGCGGACGGTCGCAGCCGTATCAGGCGAGGGTTCGGAGGCTCTGCGCCAATCGAACAACAAACCGGCAAGCTGCTCGCTTCCCTAACCGTCGAGGGCGCAGAGGGAAATGTGACGAGAGTGAGCAAGGATGAAATCGCCTACGGTTCCAATCTTCCATATGCAAAGGCACAGCACTACGGCAATCCGGCGCGAAACCTACCGGAGCGCCCGTTGTTTGCGATCACGGATCAGGACGTGCGCGGATTCGAGCGCGTCGGCCATGAGCACGGCGTAAAGATCGGGCGCGAAGCGGGGTTTGAGACGAGATGAGTTGGGAACCTGCAATCGTTATTCAGGGCGGCGAAAAACTGGTCGATAACGTCATCACCATTATTCAGGCGGGCATAGCCGCTGGAGCGCTCGCCACACATGCCCCTGCCCTTACGACGCTTCCGAATTTCAAGGCCTTCAACACTGCTCGACAAAGGGTCACAGATTGGCCGGTGCTGACGGTTTTGATTGACACGGAAAGTTCTGAAATAGCGCAGGAGCAAGCATCCGTAAAACCGCAAGCGCGGATCATTGTCGAAACGGAAACCGTTGCCCGCGACGCAAACAATATGGCGCGCTTGACCTGGCGCTACATATCGGCAGTTCAGGAGATTTTATTGAACGCGATGATTAAAACACCGGGCGCTTTTTTTGTGGGCTTTGAGTCAGGGGAAGCATCTGACATGCAAATAGAGATGGAGAAAGCAAGGTACACACAATTTCGCACGGAAAGCGAAAACATGCTCGCGCAAACCGCAACGATGGCACTTAATTTCACTTAGGCAAAGGACAAGTACATGGCAAACGATACTGAAGCACAAAAAGAAAAAACTAAATATGTCGTCGATGGCCGCGAGGTCAGCGAAGAAGAGTATTTCCGTGTTGCCGAAGAAGACGGACACGGCAATTTGCGAGCAATGCCAAGCAAGTTTTTGCCTGCGCTGATAAGCAAAGACTACAAGCCGCCGACGGAAACGGGCACGCGTCCCCAATCCCCCGCTTCAGCCAGCGATGCTGCGCAAAGCGGCGGCGGAACCAACAACTCTAAAGACGACGCGGCTGCCCGCGCGGAGAAATAATCATGACGAATATTGCTGTTTCCTTTAACAAACAAGAGTTCACGCGCGGGCCGGGCAATCTCTTCGTAGACACCGCTTTGGCTGCCTCGCTCGCCCGCGCCGCGATTACAACAGGCGGCTTGCTCGACGCGGCGGTACACCCGAACGCGATTCATATCGGCGGCACAGAAAAGGGCTGCAAGTTCGAGGCGAAGCCCATTTTCGAGTCAGACCAGATCAACGAAGTTCGCGGCGACATCAACAAAGCGATCATCGGCTGGGAGATGACAATCTCCGGCGTGTGGCGGCAGATTCTAAACTTTGCCCTGCTGCAAAAAGTCACGCCGGGCAGCGTCCTTGCCGGAAACGCGCCGAGCGATACTTTCTCGCAAATTCTGTTTAGCGTCTCGGAGCCGGTGCGCGCCATGTCGATTATCTTGGTTGCGCGCATTCCTTCCGATCCGACGCGCTTTCAAGTTTTCAACGTCTACGCCGGAACAAACGACCAGCCGTTTACAGCCGACATGGACGCGACCAAAGGTGCAGGCTCGCCGTTTAACTTCAAAGCGGAACCAGTGCCGGAGCGTGACCCGAACGACCAGTTCGGCACTTTCTGGAAACAAAAAGCGGCAACGGTTTAGCGGAAGATTATGAATTTCAAATCAGACGTTCCGACAGTTGAAAAAAACTTATCCGACGGCACGATTGCGCATTGCCGTCGGATAGACTTCCGGCTCTGGCAGATGTTCGGGCAAGTCCCCGCCGCGCTGACGGAGATTGCCTCGGACGTTGCGAAAGCGACTCTGACGCCTAAAGAAGCGGAGTTACTGGCAGAGCAGAAAGTCAAAGCAATCACGGAAGAAGAAGATGCGCGCCTTAAGATTTTCATGCGCGAAGTCTTCGTCGAAACGATTCTCTATCCGCGCATTGTTCTAGGCGGACAGTCGCCGGATGAGCTAGACCCGAAGCGCCTTGATTTTGAAAAGGACGTGCTCGGTATTTATCGCTGGCAACTTATGGGCGCGCCGGGCGTTCCTGTAAAGATGGAAGGTGGTGAGAGTTTGCCTTCGGGCGCGCTCGAAAACTTTCCTCAAGGCTCATCACGGAAGTCTGCATCTCGCGCTCGCACGCATCGCCGAAAAGTTCGGTCAAAGGCCAAGTGAGATTTACGGCATCGCCGACAGCTCGGTTGCCTACGACTTCGATGCCGCATCGCAAGTGCGCTTGTGGCTTGCGGAGTTCAAGCGGGATGCGGCGCAGAGCTTTATGGCGAGGGACGAACCGAACCCGGAAGCCGACGACGATTTCGATTACGACGCGCCGGTGGGCGGCGAGGAACGGTGACGAGAAGTGGCTGACAGCGCGATTGAACTGCTTTTTAAGATTCGCTCCGATCCGTCGCAGGCCGTCGCCGGAATCAAAGAATTTCGCGCGGCATACGCTACTGAATTAGGTCAGGTCAAGAATCTCACCGACACGTTAGGCACAGGTGCGCTCAAAGGGCTGAACCTTGAGATAATAAACCTCGCGCGCAATGTCCCGGTCATCGGACAACCTCTCGCTGGTGCCACCCAGTCGATTCTCGCTGCCGCTACCGCCAGCGAAACTGCATCGAAGACAGCTAAAGCGCTAACCGTTGACTACGCCAAGCTCACCTCGCTTTTACCTTCACTCCAAAAGTCTTTCGATAAAGCACCGTTTTCAGAACTCGAAACAACGCTTAATCGACTGGGTGTCAAATTCAAGTCGGGCGGCGTGGTTGGAAACGCAGGCGTCGAAGACGTTGCGCAGATTGCTAAGGCTTTCCGCGAAATCCCTGACCCTGTTGACCGCGCCGCCGTTGCTTATGAAGTTTTTGGAGTAAAGAGCGCGGCGGCAATTCCGATACTCGAAAAGTTCGGCGCGCAGACGGCAGCGAATGAAGCGCAACTAACCGGTGCCGCAACTGCGGCAACAAGCACAGGCGCATCGTTCGGTGCTCTTGCTCTTGGTGTCGGTGCAGCGGCTGTAGTCATCGCAGCGGCGGGCATTGCGGCGTTCGCGCTTGCCGAGCGCGCGGCCAAAGCTGGCGATGAAATCTACAAAGCTTCACTCAAAACATCCATAAGCACCGAAACGCTTTCCGCCCTACGTATCACAGCGGACGACGCGGGGGTGTCGTTCGGTTCAATCAGTACGGCTCTAACTCGTTTCGAGAAGAACTTAGGCGCAGCGGCAGACGGCAATAAAAAACTCGGCGCTACTTTTCGTGAGATGGGAATTGATGCCGCCGCCGGACTCAAGAACCCGGATGCCGCATTCGAAAAATTTCTAAAGTATTTTCAAAGCCTGCCGCTCGATGGCTCGCGTGCTGCTGCTGCAATTAAAGTTTTCGGGCGCGCCGGTGCGGAGATGATTCCGCTCTTGGATGAACTCGGTTCGTCGTTAAAAGGCGCGAAAGACGAAGCGGCGGCGATGGGTACGAGCTTCAGCAAGGACGCGGCGAAGCAGGCACATGATTTTCAGGTGGCATTGCATGATGTCGGCGACGCGACAGAGGGCTTAGTCGTTCAGTTCGGAAGCGGGTTATTGCCCGCGCTCAAAAGCGTAATCACAGATTTTACGAGCGCGGAGCAGGGCGGGAAAAGTTTCGCCGCCACACTCGGTAAAAACATCGGTGACGCGACTACAGAAGCAATCGGCAAGCTGAAAAGCCTGAATGATTCGCTGAACGACATCTCGGCTTTTTTTGCCAACCCGAATTTGAGCACGCTTTCGACGGCCTTTTCCGGGCGAGAAGTAGCCTTGAACGCGGTCAAGCCTATTGCCGTTGATGAGCTAACGCCGAAGATTCCAACCACGTCGAAAGAGGAAGTGGACGCTGTTTCGTCAAAGCAAGCCGATCTCGAAAAAGCACGCGCCGCCGCCCGCGAATCAGATGCCCGCACAACCCGCGAGTTTAATCAAAACAGCATTTCTCGCCAGACTGCAACAGAGCGCGAAATAGCGACCGCAAAGAAATTGCGCGATGCTTCGATTGAAGCGATACAAGCCGAAAGAGACGCTAAGGCGCAGGAACTCGCGGCCATCGTTGACACGGACGAGAAGGCAAAAAAGGAGCGCGACAGCCTCAATTCCGCGCTCATTAAATTAGACGCCGACGCGGAGAAAGCAAAAAGCAATTTCCGCATCGCGGCGGAGAATAAGCGCAGCGAGTTGCTTGTCGAGCAGCGCAAGCTCGAAGTCGATCACGAAAAAGCGCGCCTTAATAATTTACTTGAAATCGGCAAAACGGAAATCGCACTAACCGAGAGGCGAATCAAAGACGGCACAGTTGCGCGCGAGGCCGGAATCAAACACATCGAAGAATTAGAAAATGCCGGATTCAAAGCGCGCCTTTTTGTCAACGATAAAGAGCAGGCGGCGGCGGGCGCAAACGTCACGGAACTGCAAAGACTAAAAGACGAGCGGACGGGCATCGAGCGCGAACAAACGGCAAGCCTGCAAACGCAAAGCGAGCGCCGCGCCGATATTCGCAAGCATGAAGCAGAAGAAGCGCGCGATGCGCAAAACGAGGCGTTGCGAGACTTAGAAAGCGGGCTGTCGCTTGGGCTTCGTCTTCGCCGCGTTCATGACAGCGAAATCATCGAAGCCACACGCGAGGCTGTCAGGTTGCGTACCACAAGCGCGGAAGCTGGCGCGCGCCGTCTCGCGGAAATTCAGGACGCTGAAACGAAGGCGGAGATCGACGCGCTCAATGCACGCAAACGAATCAATGAACAAAGGCTTAACGTTGCAGGCAGTATTGAAGACCCTGAAAAACGCAAAGCAGCGCAACGACAAATCGTCGGTGAGGAGAAAAAACTAGCCGACGACTTAAAAATCTTAGTGGCGCAGCGCAGTGTTGATGCTAACAACGCAGGAATTGAGATCGAAGCAGGGCGACAGGATGATTTACGGCGAGCAAGGGAGTACAGTGCAGAACTTCGCAGACTCGATACTGATATTAACAAAGGCGCGCTTGATGCCGGGCGCGTTGCGATTGATATTCTTGTCCGGCACGGAGCATCACGCCGCCGAATTCTGCAAGCCGAACACGACCAGAACGCCAAAGAGGAAATCGAACGCCACCGCGCAATCAAGGTTGAACTCGCGGCGGAACAGCTTCGCGCGCTGAATCTGGCGACTACGGCTGCCGAACGTCTGGCGATTAAAAAGCGGTTCGATAAATTAGAGGAACAGGAAAACAAGCGCCACGAAACGGCAGACCAGCAAAACGATGAACAGAAATCGCGCGGCACGTCTGCCTTCGGCGGAATCAAAGACGAATTAGATAAAATCCCTGACCTTTCCGCGCATCAATTCGGCGTCGATGCTTTGACAGGCTCATTCGTCGCACTCAAAACATCTATCCTCGAATCCGTCGATGCCTTTGTTTTTTCGAGCGGCACAATCGGGCAAGTGCTCCGCAAGAACTTCGCGGAACTCGCCGCGTCATTAGCAAAGGAAGCGGCGTTGCAGGCTCTCAAGCAGGGCGCGCTCGCTCTGGCTAGTCTCGCCGTCGGTGACTTTGGCGGCGCGGCGAAGCACACGCTGGCAGCGACGGGCTGGCTTGCGTTGGCGGGCGCGGCGGCTATCGGCGGGCGTGCTATCGCTGGCAATCCGAACGCTTCGGCGGGCGCGGGCGGCGCGTTTGCTTCCGGCGGCACGGGTGGTAACAACGCGCCTGCTTACGCTCCGTTTAACTATGGCGGCTCGACATTCTCCGCATCGCAGGCCAACGCCCAAGGCTCACGGTCTCTGCTCGGAGCGATACAGGAAAACACGCAGGCGACTGTTGCCTTGCATAACAGGATCGGCAGTATCCCGCAAGACCACATCATCACGAATAACCCGAACGCCGTTGCAGATGCTTTCTTAACGGCATCGGATTCGTCGCATAGGGTAAACACAGAATTTGCGAAGAATGCGAGGCTCGGATGAGCGCGCACAAAATAGAGAAGCGCGGCAAGGATACGGTGCTTATCGGCGAGTGCTGCGGCAAGCCGTGTTTGACGATTACGGAGCAGGGAATAGTTGTGCAACCAAAGCACAGTACAGGGAAGTGTAAGAATGTTATTTCATGGGAAGAGATTGAGAAGCTGAAACGAGAGATTATCTTAACTGCCCGGACTCTTTGACAGCTTCACGAGAATGTTTCCGGTTGGGTAATCATAAAACCAAACTTCATCAACAATTAGATTTAGCGCATAAGTAAACTCGTAACGATCATAGGGATCAGAAATTGTTGGCGTGCTTCGTCCGTGAGTATAAGAAATCGGCTGTGAAGATAGATGCCCTATAATAAGCGCTCGCGTGTTTGTCTTGGCAAGGCGCGCGACACTTGGCGGCATGACTACAGATGTATCGAATGAACCGTCTAAAGTTCCCTTTGTAAAACTAGAAATTCTTTCTAAGCTTTGGCGGTCTGATTCCAAGTAAAACTTATCAATGCGGTAAGCATCCACTCGCACGCTTCGGTTGAAAGCGTTGCGCCCAACGTAAGAGCCGATCTTGCGGCGGCTCTCCGCCCAAGTCAGCGCAAGATAAGGGTGATCGTAGCTTCCGAATAGATTAAGGTCTTGCCAATTCAAAGACATATCTAAGGCTGTCAGATCGGCATTATACTTTAAGGTAAAGTTGCTTTCAGACGGCGGGAGCGAAAAGGCAACGATACTATTAAAGTTAACGCCGGGCATTAACGGGCGCTGATTAAGGCGCTCCATTCGAGACTTATAGTCAATGGTGGACTCAAATTCACCTTTCGCTATAGCCTTCTGGCGATTTAGCAGAGCAGCATATAAGTCGCTATAAGAATATCCGTTATATCGCGGCGGTAGTTGCTCGATATTAAGGTTAAACGAGTTAGCCCCGCGTTGCGCGGATGTGGCGGGAGCTAGAGCAATGTCGGGGTTTAGTGTTCTTTTAACATCTCTAATCTGCTTATCTATCGCCGCAATGTTTTCGTGTATTTTATTCTTTAATACCCCGCCAGCTTGCTGCGGGGTCGCCGAATAGAAACTAAGGGAGTCCAGAGGGAACGATGTTCCCTTTGGTCAAGGGCGGGGTCAATACCCCGTCCGCGAAGCTGGCGTGCGGCGCGTTAGCGACGCCGCCTTTAT
>JBPCOJ010000074.1:0-3326 GCA_051000345.1 Pyrinomonadaceae bacterium
CGGGTTGTAGGCCTGCTCCGTCTCCGCGCTCGCACCGACGACACCGAAGCGTTTGACCAACACGCCGTCAACAAAAATTTCACTCGCTCCCCAATGATTCATCTCAAACGCCAGCGGCACGTCCGCCGCCGTCCCGTCCAAACGAACGCGCAGTCTGAACCAGCCAATTCCTTGCCAGCCGCTCTTAGGCAAGCGTTCAATCGGTAGCCGCGTGCTGTCGATAATTTCCCATGATGAATCATCAATCTGCTGCGCAGCCCAACGCGCATCGTCGCCGGTGTGGTATCTCCATTTGAGCTTGCCTAATTCAATTGCCGCGTTGTTTTTCAAGCTCTCCGTAGTCAGCGTGAAAACTCCGGAGTCCTGCGCCTTCAAAGGCAAAGCGGGAATGAGCAAGACAGCCGCGAGAAAGAATATGCGTAGCAGAATTTTAGTCTTCATCCGATTAGTTCGAGCTTCCGTCGTTATTGTTCTTGACCTGTAAGACGACAAAGGTCACGTCGTCATCCTGCGCACGCGCGCCCGCCCATTGTTCGCCGACTTCGACGAAGCGTTTGATAATTTCCTGCGGCGAGCAGTCGGCAATTTCGGCGAGCGTGTGCTTGGCTTGCGCGTAGTCGAGCATCGCATTTTGCTCATTGAACATTTCGGGAAAGCCGTCGCTCATCAAAAGAACTGTGTCGCCGACGGCAAGCGTCATCTCGCGCTGTCGATACGCGGCAGTTAAGGGGCTGCCCAAAGGCATCGCTTTGATCGACACTTCTTCAACGCTTTTGGTTGCCGCATGGTAAACCAGCATCGGCGGCATTCCGGCACAGCTAACGGTGAGCTGACGGCCTTTGATCTTGACCATCGTCATCGCCATAAACAATCCGCGCAGATTCATCTTCTTCAAGGCGGCGGATGATTGCCTGAAGATTGAAGAGATGTCCGCGTCGTGCGCGAGATTATTGAAAAGGCTTTTCGTCGCCGTGACCATCGTTCCTGCCTTCAGGCCGTGACCCGTCGCATCGCCGACAACGACGGTCAAGGTGCCGTCATCGCCGACGTGAAAATCGTAATAGTCGCCGCCGACTTCCGTTGCAGGCTTCATGTAGGCCGCGATTTCAAGGTTAGGCAATTGCGGAACGCTTTTCGGCAGCATCGAAAGTTGAAGCTGGCGCGCTTCCTCCAACTCCTTCGCGCGGCGCTCGTTCTCGGCTCGTGTCTGTTCGTGCTGCAAGCGCAGTTCGGCTTCGGTGCGTTCGTGCTCGATTTGCTTTGCAGACAATTCCGTGATCTGCGTGAGCTGCGCTTCGAGATTGCGATTCGTTTGCGCCACTTCGCGCGCGAGATAAATGGAGACTGAAAGCGGAATGGCGAGCACTAAAAGCGTGCCGAAGAGATCGGCAATAGCCGGAGTCAGTTTGATAAATTTGAGATTGGTTTCGTTGATGAGCACAACCGCCATTCCGAAAGCGAACAGTTGAATGCCGAACATCACGATCCACGCGCCTTTGCGCTTTTCCCGCAAGGCTTTGACCATAATAAGCACCATTCCGGCGATGGTCAGAGCGATGCACACGATTGCCCCGTAAAACCCGATGCTGT
Organism: Pyrinomonadaceae bacterium; assembly: GCA_051000345.1. Classification (GTDB taxonomy): domain Bacteria; phylum Acidobacteriota; class Blastocatellia; order Pyrinomonadales; family Pyrinomonadaceae; genus JBHENC01. The sequence continues at coordinate 1,591 of JBPCOJ010000074.1, forward strand.
TCGAGCGCAGCAGCGTTATCCGCAGCGCAGTCACGACGATCCAGAGCGCCAGCACCGCCCAAAAATATCGGTTGAAGCCGTTTGTAAAAGCCGTATACAGAAACGCGAGCAACGCAACGAAGGTGAGGCTGAGCGTGACGCTCGTCACGATAAAAATCACCATCGCGCCGACTGCGCCGTAGTGACTGACGGTGCTTAAATTTCCGCTCAACAGTTGTCCGGCGAAGGCAAGCGCAAAGATGCTGTAAAAGAGATTGGCGCGCCCGCGTCTGTAAAATAGAAACAACAGAAAATGCAGCAGCGCGAGCGCGCAGAGAGTTCCTATAAACCCCATCGTGACCCGCGTTCGCCCTAATTCGTTTGCCGCATACTCGACGATTGAATCATCCAGCGCGCCGACTGTAATCTCGAATTCAGGATCGTACTGCCCGCGTGCCAGCCACCGCCCGAAGCCGCCGGAACGATTCGCCGAGGCCGCGAGTGAATAGCGCACCGCGATTGAGTGCGCGCCGCCTGTGTTGAAGGTAATCGGAATCGGAATCGAGCGCGGATTAAACTCTTGCTCCTTTTCCGTCGAAGCAGCGACCACGCCGAAGCGTTGGACGAGTTGCCCGTCCACATAAATTTCCGATGCGCCGTAGTGCCACGCGCGCAAGCACAAACGCTGTCCGGCAAGCGCCTCATTAACTTGAATGTGCAACCTGAACCAACCGATTCCGTGCCAATCGCGCCCGGCGAAATCCGTCTGCGGCTCCGACGTGGCGCTTAATGTTTCCCACGCTCCGTCGTCAAATTGCGGGTCGCTCCAACGCCCGTCGTCGCCTGCGTGATATTTCCACTTCAGCTTGTCGAGTCGAATCGTTTTATTGTTTTGCAAGGCGTCAGCCGCGAGCGTCTGCGTATCCACGTTTTGCGCGCAGAGCGGCGCGGGCATCACAAGCAGCGCCGCGAAAAGATAGAAAAGGCGGGAACTAAGAAAGCGAATCATTGACCGCTGCTTCCTCTCATATAACGAATATGAATAAACGTATCTACGATATCTTTAACTTCCCGTTGAATCGCTAAGGTTATACACTGAAACGCATGACACAAGACGAACAATTCACCATCGGCGTCGAAGAAGAATATCAAATTGTTGACAGGGAAACAGGGGAGCTTCGTTCACGCTCGGCTGAAGTTTTGCCGGGCGCGCAAAGAATCGTCGGCGACGAAGTGCAGCCGGAACTTTATCTCTCGCAAATCGAAATCGGCACGCCCGTCTGCCGCACTTTAGAAGAAGCGCGCGCGGAACTCACGCGCTTGCGCCGCGCCGTCATCAAAGCGACGGAACGCGACGGCGGACGACTCGCCGCCGCCGGAACGCATCCCTTCTCGCACTGGGAAGATCAAACCATCACGCCCAAAGCGCGCTATATAGGCATCTGGCAGGATTACCAGCAACTCGCGCGCGAACATCTCATCTTCGGCTGCCACGTTCACGTCGGCATCAACGACCGCGAAGCCGCGATTGAAGTGATGAACCGCGCGCGCCCATGGCTCGCAGTGCTGCTCGCGCTCGCCGCCAACTCACCCTTCTGGCTCGGCGCGGACACGGGCTATTCTAGTTTCCGCACTGAAATCTGGCGACGCTGGCCTATGGCAGGGATGCCGCAAGCCTTCAGTTCGCGCGCCGAATATGACCGGCTTATCGAAGCCCTTGTCGCCACCGAAACCATCGAAGACGGCACGAAAATTTA
>JBPCOJ010000044.1:0-23197 GCA_051000345.1 Pyrinomonadaceae bacterium
GCGTCGCGGCGTCATGCCGAAGAAATGATTACGGCGGGCGAAGTAACCGTCAACGGCGAGGTCGTCACGACGCTCGGCACAAAGGCCGATCCCGCGCGCGATCACATTAAAGTGCGCGGGCGGCTTATCAATCCGCTGCTCGAAACACGCGCGAAAATTTACGTGCTGCTCAACAAGCCGCGCGGTTATTTAACGAGCCTCGCAGACCCCGACAATCGCCCGCTCGTCAAAGACCTTGTGCCATCCACTCTCGGACGCCTGCATCCGATTGGCCGCCTCGATTTCAACACCGAAGGCCTGCTTATCATGACGAACGACGGCGACCTGACGAACTTCATCACGGCGGCGCGCAACAACGTCGCTAAAGTTTACGAAGTGAAAGTTAAAGGCTTGCCGCCGGAAGATGCAATCGAGCGCTTGCGTCGCGGCATCACGCTCGACGACGGCGTGCGGACGGCGACGGCGGAGATTAAGCGCATTGATGAAACCGAATCGAACGCGTGGTTCGAGGTTATCTTGCACGAAGGACGCAATCAGCAGATCCGGCGCATGTTCGATGCCATCGGGCATTCGGTTGTGAAACTGCGCCGCGTTCGCATTGGACACTTGACGGACGATCACATCGCGCCGAAGCAATGGCGCTTTCTCACGGATGCAGAAGTCGCCAGATTTTTCCGCCCGCATCAAAAAACGAAGCCGCGTGCGAAACCGAAACCGCGCCGTGCAGGTTCGGGCGCGAAGTAAGTTTACGGTACAATAGAAAAACAGAAGTCAGAAGACAGTGTTCAGTGGTCAGAATGAAAAGCGTTACTGCTTAAACTCAATGAGAAATTTTTGTGGTGCTTCGTACTTTTATTCCGTCCACCGATTTCTGACCACTGAACACTGACTTGGAGTTGTTATGCAATTTGAATTAAGTGAAGACCAGCAGCAAGTTAAAATGAGTGTGCGTGAATTTGCCGTAGCGGAGATCGCGCCGCACGTTCACGAGTGGGACGAGACACAACACTTTCCCGTCGAGCTTGTGCCAAAGCTTGCCGAACTCGGTTTGATGGGAGTCATTTTCCCCGAAGAGTACGGCGGCGCAGGGATGGGCTATATTGAATACGCGACGATTATCGAAGAACTCTCGCGCGTCGATGGCTCCGTCGGCATTTCGGTGGCGGCGCACAATTCGCTGTGCTCAAATCATATTTATATGTTCGCCACAGAAGATCAGAAACGCAAATTTCTCGTGCCGCTTGCAAAGGGCGAACATCTCGGCGCGTGGGGATTGACGGAAGCGAACGCAGGCTCCGACGCTTCCGGCACGCGCACGACTGCCGTGCGGCAAAACGGCGGCTGGCTCGTCAACGGCTCGAAAAATTTCATCACGCACGCGATTCACGGCGATACGTGCGTCGCCGTCGCTTCAACGGATCGCTCGAAGGGTAACAAGGGAATCACCGCGTTCATCTTCGAGAAGGGCATGAAAGGTTTTTCGCCCGCGAAGAAGGAAAATAAGTTGGGCTTGCGCGCGTCGGAAACGGCGAGCGTCGTGTTTGAAGATTGCTATGTGCCGGACGAGAATCGTTTGGGCAATGAGGGCGAAGGCTTTATACAGGCGATGCAAATTCTGGACGGCGGGCGCATTTCGATTGCGGCGCTGGCGGTCGGCATCGCGCAGGGCGCATACGAATCCGCGATCAGCTATGCGAAACAGCGCGAACAGTTCGGCAAACCAATCGCAGAGTTTCAAGCCATTCAATTCAAGTTGGCGGACATGGCGACGCAAATCGAAGCCGCGCGCCTTTTGATGTACCGCGCCGCGTACCTCAAGGATCAAGGCAAAAAGGTGACGAAGGAATCCGCGATGGCAAAGCTCTTCGCTTCGGAGATGAGCGTGCGTGTGTGCGAAGAAGCGATTCAGATTCACGGCGGCTACGGCTACACGAAGGATTACCCGCCGGAAAAATACTGGCGCGACTCGAAGCTCTGTACTATCGGCGAAGGCACTTCGGAAATACAGCGCATGGTGATTGCGCGGCAGTTGCTTAAAGCGTAGAGACCCACTGCAACGAAGAATGCTGAACGGGCAGAAAGAGGAAAGCTTTATATTATGAGTTCGGATCGAACAACTGAAATCTTGAATTATCTTTCAGCCATCAGCCGCGAAGTCGGCGAGATGCGAACCGAAACAAACACGCGTTTTAACGAATTGAGCACCCGCCTTGATGAAACGAATACGCGCCTTCTCCACATCGAACGCGAACAGCGGCAATTCGGGCGGCGGCTTGACCGCATCGAAGGATTTTTGTTGACGACGAAGGCAGACATAGGCGACTTGCAGGATCGCGTTGCCGCGCTCGAAGAAAAACGCGCGTGATGCTCCCGCAGCGTTTCTGTTCTTTGAGAAACGGATAAGTGAGCGCAAACAGCGAACTCCGCCCGCTCGTTTTGCGTCGGTTGTAGATTGATGAATTCACAGGTGACAGCGAAGGAAAATTCCACTTTGATCGAGCGCATTACGGCAGGCGACGTGCGTGCTGTGGCGCGTGCTATCTCGAAGGTCGAAGACGGCACGGAGGATGCCGCGCGTTTAATGAAGGAAGTGTTTCCGCGCACGGGACGCGGCCTCGTGATTGGCATTACGGGCAGTCCGGGCGCTGGGAAATCTTCGCTTGTCGATAAGCTCGCTTTGCTTTACCGTCAGCGAAATGAACGCGTCGGAATCGTCGCGGTCGATCCGTCGAGTCCTTTTTCGGGCGGCGCGATTTTAGGCGATAGAATCAGAATGCAGACGCTCGGCCTCGATCCGGGAGTGTTTATTCGTTCGATGGCGACGCGCGGCAACTTGGGCGGTCTGGCGCGCGCAACCGTTGACGCGGTGGCGATTCTCGATGCCGCCGGATACGATAAGATAATTGTCGAAACCGTCGGTGTCGGTCAGGACGAAGTGGAGATTGTGAAGACGGCGGATGTCTCCGTCGTCGTGCTTGTGCCGGGAATGGGCGACGACATACAGGCGATCAAGGCAGGCATCATGGAAATAGGCGATGTGTTCGTTATCAATAAAGCGGATCGTGACGGCGTGTTGCGCACCGAAAAAGAATTAGAAGCGCTGTTGTCGCTGGCGATGCGCCCGGATTTCTGGCAATCGCCGATTATCAAAACCGTTGCGACACACAACAAGGGCATCGAAGAACTTGCCGACGCGATTGAAAGCTATCGGGTGTTTCAACGAAAGGACGGCACGCACGGCCTTGAGCGACGGCAACAAATCGCGCGCTGGCGCATACTGGAACTCTTGCGCGAAAAACTTCTGGCGCGAACTTTGAGCGCGAATGCCGCATCTGAAAAACTCGATGCGCTTGCCGCCGAAGTCGCCGCCAAACGCCGCGATCCTTATTCGGTTGTCGAAGAAATAATGGAATTAGAAGGCAGAAAACAGGAGTCAGGAGTCAGAAGTCAGAAGTCAGAATGAAGACAAGAACAGAAGCCGCGATGATTATCTTCATGCTGATAATGTCCACTACTCTTGCTGTTATTCTGTCTCCTGACTTCTGGATACTGCTTTTGAATACTGCTTTATGAAACTCGAACATATCGGAATTGCGACCAGAGAGTTGGATGAAGCGCTCGGCTTTTGGCGTGATGCGCTCGGGCTTGAAGTCGCCGAAGTGGAAGAAGTGAGCGAGCAGGGCGTGCGGGTGGCGATGTTGCCCGTTGGTGAAACCCGCATCGAATTGTTGGAGCCGACGCGGGACGATTCGCCGATTGCGAAGTTCTTGGAAAAGCGCGGCGCTGGGATTCATCACATCGCCGTGCGCGTCGATGATATTCGCGGCGCGCTCGAAAAATTGAAGCAGAGCGGCGCGCGTTTGATAGACGAAACGCCGCGAACGGGCGCGGGAAATTGTCTCATTGCCTTTGTGCATCCTTCGTCGGCGGGCGGCGTGCTGATTGAACTCGTCGAGCACACATCGGAAAATGATCTGCATTAAACTTGAGTTGGTTATTAAACCTGAAAGGACATAATACATTTTGAATTCAACTACCAGAGCCGGAATCGCTATTGGTGCCGCTGTTTTATTTGCGCTCGGATTAATCGGTTGGCAAACACAGATCAGGCACGTCGAATCGGCAAACTTAAGCGCAGAGGATATGAAGTTAATCGCTTCGGATCAGCCGCGCCTGAGCGCACAGCTTGCGGCAAGCGATGAAGCGCGCAAGGAGTTCGCCAAAAATCTACGCGAACTGCTCGCTGTCGCCGAAGAAGCAAGAGCTGCGGGCGTCGCCGATAAACCCGACATCAAAAGCCAACTCGAACTGATGCGCTCGCAGGTCATCGCACAGAGTTATGCGCAGCAGCAGCAAAAGGCTGGCAAAGCTACTTCTATTGACCAACTCGTTGCGCCTGCGGAAGTCGATGTTTTTCTTAAAGAGTCCGGGCAGGATGCGAAGTTCGACGACTTTTTGAAAAAGGTGCAGACGGCCAACCCGCAAGTGCCGCAGCAACTCGAACCCGCCCAACGCGAAGAACTGAAAAAGGATTGGGCGCGCCTACAGCTTATCGAACGCAAAGGCATCGCCGCCGGTCTCGACAAAGATCGTAAAACGCAGATACAAATCATGCTGCAGCAATCGCGCGCGCTCGCCAGCAAATATTTCAAAGACCAGCTCGAATCAAAAACAAAGGCGACGGATAAGGAAGTTGACGACTATGTTGCGAAACATCCTGAATTCGACTCTAAGCAAGCACGCGCTAAAGCCGAAGAAGTCTTGAAACGCGCCCGCGCAGGCGAAGATTTCGCGGCGCTTGCCAAAGAGTTTTCCACCGATCCGGGCAGCAAAAATACCGGCGGCGACTTGGGCTATTTCGGACGCGGACAAATGTTGCCGGAATTTGAGAACGCTGCCTTCGCGCTCCAGCCCGGACAAATCAGCGATGTTATTGAAACAAAATACGGCTTTCACATTATCAAAGTCGAAGACCGCCGCACGCAGAATAACACCGAAGGCAAGCCTGAAGAGCAGGTGCGCGCTCGTCATATTTTGATACCGGCGGGCGGAGACGGGCAGGCCGCTAATCCGATGGCACCGCCGCAGTCGCCGCGTGAAAAAGCGCGCGCTGCCGTCGAAGAAGAAAAAGCGAAAAAGCTTCTAGACGAAATCCTCGCGCGCTCGCACGTCACCGTCGCAGACAATTTTCAAGTCAACGTCCCGGCTGCTCCGCCGCTTCAAGGCGGTATGCCGCCCGGAGCAATGGCTCCGCCTGCAAACGCGGATGCTGCTGCGCCGCCGATGGACAATCCGAAACCCGCATCACCGTCCAAGAAACCCTAGCCGTAGGTTTGAGCGCTCGGCTGTAACGCTTATGCAGTTCGGAGATTATCGAGTAGAGATTGTGCCTGACACGGAGTTTCGGCTCGACGGCGGGGCGATGTTCGGCGTCGTGCCGTTTCCGCTCTGGTCGAAAGTCTGCCCGCCCGACAACAAAAATCGCATACGCATGAACATGAATTGTTTGTTCATCGAAACAAACACCGAGCGCATTTTGATCGAAACGGGCATCGGCGAAAAATGGCCGCCGAAACTCGCGGACATCTATGGCATCAAACGCGAGCGGTCTCTGCCCGATTCATTGCGCGCTATCACGGGCGTCGGCGCGGAAGACATCACCATCGTCGTTAATACGCATCTTCATTTCGATCACGCGGGCGGCAACACGCGGCTGGATGATGCGGGCAAGGCTGCTGTGCCGACTTTTCCGAATGCGCGTTATCTTGTGTCGCGCGCGGAGTATGAACATGCGGAAGCGCCGCTCGAACGTGACCGCGCGAGTTACATGCCGGAGAATTGGCGGCCTTTGAAGGACAGCGGCCAGCTTGAATTGAAAGACGCGGAGTACGAAATTGCGCCGGGTGTGAGCATGGAAACCGTCACCGGCCACAATCATTCGATGCAGTGTCTGCGTGTAACGCGCGACGGGCGCACGCTGTACAGCTTCGCCGATCTCGTGCCGACGCGCGCGCATGTTCCGTTCGCGTGGATCATGGGTTATGACCTTTACCCCGTCGAAACGCTTGAAGGCAAAAAGCGTTTGTTGCCGCAGGCGGCGCGCGAAAATTGGCTCTGCTATTTCTATCACGACCCGGACGTGCCGCTCTGCCGCGTTGTTGAGGAAGACGGGAAACTACGCGCTGTCGGTTACGAGGAAGCGCAGGACGGATTCGTTCCCGGCGAGTGAACAACCGAAACGCGTTATTTTATAGCGGCTTGCGATTGAATGTGGCTATGTGTAGGGGCAATTCTTGTGGTTGCCCGCAGCTTGAGTGACATTCAATGTAACGGGCAGGGACGAGCCACTGCCCCCTACGATTTATTTGGTAGGACACGCACAATCCCAAACGGCTATAATTGGAGAGAAATCTAAAAATGGTGACAGCGCAGATAGGTATTATCGGCGGCAGCGGTTTGTATCAAATGCCGGAGTTGAAGGACATCGAGGAAGTGCGCGTTGAAACGCCCTTCGGTGAGCCTTCGGATGCTTTTATCGTTGGAACATTGGACGGCGTGCGCGTCGCTTTTCTGCCGCGTCACGGGCGCGGGCATCGTTTGACACCTTCGGAATTGCCGTTTCGCGCGAACATTTACGCGATGAAATTGCTCGGCGTCGAACGCATTTTATCGGCTTCGGCTGTCGGCTCATTGCAGGAACAGTATGCCCCGCTCGACATCGTTATTCCGGATCAATTCTTTGACCGCACGCGCGCCCGCGCACATGAATCGACCTTCTTCGGCGATGGCATCGTCGCGCACGTCACGTTCGCGCATCCCGTTTGCGAAAGCCTTGGCGATGTGCTGGAAAAAGCTTGCGGTACAACTGATGTGAATGTTCATCGCGGCGGCACGTATTTGTGCATGGAAGGCCCTGCGTTTTCGACGAAGGCCGAATCGAATGTTTACAGGCAGTGGGGCATGGATGTGATCGGCATGACGAATTTGCAGGAAGCGAAACTCGCGCGCGAAGCGGAGATGTGTTACGCGACGCTCGCGCTCGTCACGGATTACGACTGCTGGCACGACGCGCACGATGCTGTTTCGGTAGAGACTGTGATCGAGTATCTCAACAAGAACGTCCGCAACGCGCAGCAGATTATACGCGAAGCCGTCAAGCAATTAAGCGGCACGGCGGAGCGCGAATGCAAATGCGGATCGGCGCTCAAACATGCGTTTCTCACACAACCGAATTTGTGGCCTGCCGCGACAACGAAGCGGCTGGATGCGATCCTCAATAAGTATGTTGCGTGAGAATGAAATCGTCCTCTGCAACCTTACAGAGAATTCGTCACGTCAAAGAAATCTAGGAGTGAGAAAATGAAGAAGCTCGTTTCAACAATCTGTTTGCTGGCGCTTTGCAGCGCGTTTTCTGTGTCTGCTGTGTTCGGGCAAGGCGCAATCAAACAAGGGCCGGATGCTTCGACGGTGCGCGACCCGGAACTCGAAAAGGATTCGTACCATAATCTCGAAGTCGCCCGCCATTATTTCAAAACAAGAAAAGCGTATCTCGCTGCCATCGCCCGTTGTGAGGAAATCATCGCGGGGCATCCCGGCTTTTCGCGCATCGACGAAGTGCTCTACATCGCAGGCGAAAGCAGTTTGCGTCTGGCTGATAACAAGGGCAAGCAAGCGGCTAAAACTTCACCTGATAATCTACGCAAAGACGCGCGCGAATATCTCTCGCGTCTCATTAAAGAATTTCCAGACAGCACTTTCCGCGAACAGGCGCAGACAGATTTACGCGCGCTCGGCGGCGAAACAGCGACGAAAAAACAGTAGCAATATTACAGCAGAAATAATTTAGTTCATTTACGGGAGCAATTGAAAATATGTCCTTGCTTGTGGTTGGATCGGTGGCGTTCGATGCGGTGGAAACGCCGTTCGGCAAACGCGATAAAATGCTCGGCGGCGCGGCGACGCACTTTGCTTTGTCAGCGAGTTTTTATACAGACGTGCGCGTTGTCGGCGTCGTCGGCGATGATTTCGGGCAGGAAGAAGATCAGGTTTTCGCTGAACGCAATATAGACACAACCGACCTTCAGCGCATTGCGGGCGGGCACACTTTTTTTTGGCGCGGGCGCTACGATTACGATCTCAATACGGCGCACACGCTGGACACGCAGTTGAATGTCTTCGCAGATTTCAAGCCGAAGTTGTCCGACGCCGCTAAACAATCACGCCTCGTTTTTTTAGCCAACATCCAACCCGATCTTCAACGCGAAGTGCGAGAACAAGTGAAGAGCGCGGAACTCGTCGGACTTGATACGATGAATTTCTGGATCGAGAGCGCGCGCGAATCTCTCGTCGAAACAATCAAGGTGGTGAACGTCGTCATCATCAACGACGCTGAAGCGCGCCATTTAACCGACGAGCCGAATTTAATCAAAGCCGCGCGCAAAATTCTTCAATGGGGGCCGAAGGCTTTAGTCGTCAAGCGCGGCGAATACGGCGCGGCGCTCTTTACAGAGGATTCATATTTTGCGATTCCCGCTTACCCGCTCGAATCCGTGTTTGATCCGACGGGCGCGGGAGATACCTTCGCGGGCGGCTTCATGGGCTATCTTGCAAGTGTGGAAAAGTTGGACGAAGCGGCGATGCGGCGCGCGATGATCTTCGGCTCCGTGATGGCTTCCTTCAACGTCGAAGAGTTCGGCACGGAGCGCGTGCGCCGCCTCACGCACGAAGAAATCAACGAGCGTTTCCGCCGCTTCAAACAAATGACGCACTTCGATGAGATTCCGTTTGACCGTGCGGCGAATGCGAGCGCCACATAAGCCGAAAACAAAATGATATTAAACGAACGCGCGATGATTTCTTCGATGGATTCACGCGCGTTCGTTTCGTTGCGCTGTATGCGATGCTCACGCTAAACTAACACTCGTCTTAACCATTCCAATTTCTGATAATTTCTGGAGAAAATATGTTCTGTCCTGTTTGCGAATCAGAGTACGAGCCGGGCATCAGAGAGTGTCCCGATGACGGCGCGCAGCTTGTCGAACGCTTGACCGCAGAGAATTCGGCGCACGACAACAGCGAAGCGCGTTTTGTGCCGTTGCGTGATGTCGGCTCGCCCGCCGAAGCCGAAATGGTCAACGACATTTTCACGCAAAACAACATACGCTCCGTCATACAATCCGGCAGTTCCGACGCCTTCTCGCCGCTTCTCTCGTCCACTTCGCTCGGAGCCGTCGTCCTCGTTGACGAACGCGACTACGACCGCGCACAGGAACTCTACAACGCCTTCTTCGGCAACGACGCCACGCCGCTCACCGGCACGACGTTAGAAGAAGACGCGCAAACGAGAGAAGATGCAGAATAGGCGTTGGACAACTTTCGTAAGTGTATGGAAGTTTCAGAACCAAATACTCAACGCTTTGACGTAGCTCTTGAATTGCTGCGGGAAGGAAGTTCTTTTACCTTTGATGGGGTGAGCTTCTGGATTGCGCCCGATGGCTTGCTTCATGTGAACGTCGATTCTAGCTGGCGTATCGAAAATATAACCGAGCAGACCGCATTGAATGATTTGGAGAGAGCGAAGGATGTTTTTGCTTACCTTGTCCGTAAAAGCCCATCTTTCGCAAGAATCGTGGAGGGTTGCCATCAGCAATACCATTTTGGCTATGATGCTGGGAAAAGTGGAGTCGAGTTAGCGCGTTTAGTTGATGGTAAGCTGGACTGGGTGAAAGGCACGCCGTTGCCGTAAGGCGCTGTCCAACAAGTCCTTGTCGCCGATCCTTTGAACACGGCAAAAGAGAGCTGGCGATGAACGAGCAACCATCAAGCGCAATCATGGTGTTGATAACCACCAAAAGCCGTGAAGAAGCAGTGCGGCTGGCGGAGATGCTGGTCAATTCGCGCCTCGCCGCGTGTGTGCAGATTCTGCCGGAGATAGAATCAATTTATTTCTGGAAGGATAAAGTGGAGCGGCAGCCGGAAACGCTGCTCATCGCTAAAACGGTTGAAGCAAAGTTTGATGAATTGCAACGTGAAGTCACCGCGCGTCACAGCTACGAGACGCCGGAGATCATCGCCTTGCCGATCATAAATGCTTCCGTGCCGTATCTTGAATGGCTCTCTTCGATTACAAAATCGCCACCACAACCCGCGAATAATACTGCGTGATCCGGTGCAACGAATTTAATCAGTATTCGGTTGAAATACTTTTGTCCAATTTGCGCAGGCTGTCTTGGCTTCGGACGACGATTTCGACGGCTTCGGCGGGCGAGTCCGTCATGTACAGCAAGTTCAAATCTGCGTCGTTGATTTTACCTTCGGCGAGCATCGTGCTTTTGATCCATTCCAGCATTCCGCCCCAGAATTTGGTTCCGAACAGCACGACGGGAAAGTTTCTGATCTTCCTTGTTTGAATCAAAGTCAGAGACTCGAAGAGTTCATCGAGCGTGCCGTAGCCGCCGGGAAAAATAATGAAGGCCGTGCTGTATTTGACGAACATCGTTTTGCGCACAAAGAAATATTTGAAGGTCAGGGAACGCGTTTGATACCGGTTCGGGCGCTGCTCGAAGGGCAGTTCGATGTTGCAGCCGATGGAGAGGCCGCCCGCCTCGAACGCGCCGCGATTCGCCGCTTCCATAATGCCTGGGCCGCCGCCCGTGATAACGGCAAAGCCTGCCTGCGCGAGGAGCGCGGCGGTTTCCTGCGCTTCTTTGTATTGAGGATGATCGGGCAGTGTGCGCGCCGAACCGAAGATGGAGACGGCGCGCGAGACAGTCGCTAATTCGTCGAAGCCTTCGACGAATTCGCCCATGATGCGAAAGACACGCCATGTATCCGAGCGCGTAAACTCGTCCTGCTTCGGTGTTTCGAGCAGTTGTTCGTCCTGTGTGACGTGAGGAACCGTATGCGCCTCTTGCTCTTCGTTCGTTTTAGTATCCGCCATGTTCTGTTCTTAAATTTCTTTCCTAAATCGCCATGATGTTATAGCCGCAGTCAACGTGAATGACTTCGCCTGTGATGCCTGTGGCGAGCGGGCTGCATAAAAAGAGCGCAGTGTTGCCGACTTCGCGCGCTTCGACGTTGCGTCCGAGCGGCGCGCGTTCGGCGTGCGTCTTCAACATCAAGCTCAAATTGCGCACGCCGCGCGCCGAAAGCGTATTGATCGGCCCGGCGCTAATCGCGTTGACGCGTATATTCCTTTTGCCTAAATCGGCGGCGAGGTAACGCGTGCTCGCTTCGAGCGCGGCCTTTGCGACGCCCATCACGTTGTAGTTCGGCGCAACTTTTTCCGCGCCGTAATAACTCATCGTGACGATGCTGCCGCCGTTCGTCATCAAAGGCGCGGCAGCGCGCGAAAGCGACGCGAGCGAGTACGCGCTTATCTCCAGCGCGAGCAGAAAACCGTCGCGCGAAGTGTCCAGATATTCGCCTTCCAATTCTTCCTTCGGCGCGTAAGCGATGCTGTGAATCATAAAATCAAGGCGCTCGAATTCTTCGCCGACGCGCGCGAACGTCGCGTCGATTTCCTCTGCCTTCGCCACATCGCACGGCACGACGATTGATCCTGCCATGTCCTTCGTCAAATCTTCGACGTTCTCTTTCAGGCGTTCGCCCTGATACGTGAAGGCAAGGCGCGCGCCCGCTTCGCTCAAAGCCTGCGCCGTCGCCCACGCAATCGAACGCTTATTCGCCACGCCGAAGATAATGCCGTTTTTGTTTTGCAACATGCTATACATTTCCTTTCAACGTAGTGACTGCGCTATCTGTTTGAGCTTTACTTCGCCACCAGTTCCGCAATAATGACCCTTTTCTAAAGGGGGAAATTCACTAGGAATGCTGGCGCAGCGAACGCTTACCGCTTCTATCATAGGGTCTTTGTGCGTTAAAGAAATAAAGTCATCCCATTCCCATATTCCACAAGTACCATTAAGGAATGACTCGATTAAATCCGCAACTTCTTGCTTCGTCATAATGATTAATTCGTAATAAAGCTTTAACCCGTTACGCCGCAGCGCTCTGCGCCTCGCCGGTCATCAATCGTTTGTATTCGCCGCTCTCAACCCATTTGAGAATTTCGGAGACGCGCCAGACGGGAAAGGGATGCGACATGCCGGACGAGATAATGTCTGCCCAGAAACGATCAAGCGCTTTCTCGTCATAATTTTTTTGAAAGTCGCGCGCCTGTGCGAGAAATTGTTCGTAATCAACTTTCGACGCGAACGTGCCGCCGCAGAGTTTCATCATCGTGCGCCCGATCACGTCCGCATCCTGTGTGACAAGGAGGGCGGCACGGTCGCAGGAAAGTTCCGCGCGTCTCGCCCATGCGAGCAGCGCGGCGCGCATTGAGCCGGACAAAAGCTGCGTGATGATGGCGGCGATGGGCGCGGCAGCGAGCGCGACGCTGGCGACGGCTTCGAGAAGGCGCGCCGCCGTTAAGTAAAGGACATGCTCGGCGTGTATGTGGCCGACTTCGTGGGCGATGACGGCCAACACTTCTTCATCGGAGAGTCGTTCGATTAAAGATGAATGAAGCACGATCACGGGACGTTCGACGCCGCCCGTAAAGGCGTTGACAATCGGATTCTGCTGCACGAAGAGTTCCGGCATGTCTACGCCGAGCGTTGTACAGGCGACTTGAAGTTTGGCGTGCAAGTCAGGGCATTGCTGGGGCGTGACCTTGACGGCGCTCGCGGTGAAAATCACGCGAATGGCGGATTCGCCCGTCACGGCAAGAAGTTTTTTGAGCGCGGAATCAATACCGGGAATCATGCGCAGTGCCGCAAGCGCGCGGCTGTCCGACGGATGCACATATTCATGCTTGTCCAATTCGGCAAACTTTTTGTGCGGCTTGTCGGAAAGCGGCAGGCGACAGCGCCCGCACTTGGCTGCTCCGTTATCATCGGCGCGAGTCTGGTTGCGTTGCCCGCAGTAACGGCAGCGTGTCGAGTTGCCATCGTTCAGATTAGACGTAAATTCATTATCTGCCATGTGTTTGATTCCTTCGTTCTAAATCTCGAATAATTTGTGAAAGCGGTGCGGTCAACAGAGAAAGTGCTTTCCGATTTTCAAGTATAACAGGATTACCTTGCTGATTCATTTGCCCATAAGCCAACTCATTTGCTTACGAAAGCGGCGAACGGATCGGCTTAATGTTTGAAATGGCGAACGCCCGTTAAGACCATCGCAAGGTTGTGTTCGTTTGCCGCTGCAATTACTTCCTCGTCGCGCACGGAGCCGCCGGGTTGAATAACGGCGGTGATGCCGTGTCGCGCGGCTTCGTCAACGCCGTCCCGAAACGGAAAGAAGGCATCGGAAGCAAGCACGGAGCCTTCGACGGGCAACTGCGCGCGCATTGCGCCGAGCTTAACCGAATCAACTCTCGACATCTGGCCTGCGCCGACGCCGATGGTTTGCTCATCGCGCGCGTAAACAATCGCATTCGACTTCGTATGCTTGCAGACTGTCCATGCGAAAAGCAGCGAGCTGATTTCTTCATCGGACGGCTCGCGTTTGCTGACGACTGTGAGATCGTCGCGCGTCAGGCGTCGCACATCGCGTGTTTGCGCCAGCACTCCGCCGGAGATGGTTCTAAATTCCAAACTTTCGTCGCGGCTTAATCGTTTGGCGCGAAGCACGCGCAAATTCTTTTTCGCGCGCAGTGTTTCCAGCGCGGCAGCTTCGTAATCCGGCGCGATGATGACTTCGGTGAAAATCTCCGTGACGGCGCGCGCCGCTGCTTCGTCAATCGCGTGGTTGAAGGCGACGATGCCACCGAAAGCAGAGACCGGATCGGTGGCAAGCGCGCGGCGGTAAGCTTCTGCTGCCGTCCTGCCCGAAGCGACGCCCGCCGGATTCGTGTGCTTAATGATCGCGCAGACATGCTCATCGAAATCGCAAACGAGTTGCCATGCCGCATCCGCGTCAACGTAGTTGTTGAAGGACATCTCTTTGCCGTTGAACAGTTCGGCGGATGCAATGCCCGTGTTTTCAAACGCGTCCTGTCCTTCCACGAATATCGTTTCGCGCGCATAGGGAAGCGACATCAAGTGGCTTTCATCCTTCCTGTAAAGCGCGGCGAATTGATGCGGGTTTTCGCCGTATCTTAAATCGAAGGATTTCTTGAGTTTCAGGTGCAGGGAAGGCCATAGCGCGTTGTGCGGCGTGTCTTCCGCCATGCCGTCATCGAGTTGTGCTTCGATGGATTGTTCAAAGCCTGCTTTGTCTAATTTCGGGTAAAGGTATCTGTAGACGTATGAATCGTAAGCGGATGTGCGCTGGAATGCCTGCACCGCCAGACGCCCGCGCGTGTGGAGCGAGAGCGCGCCCGCGTGTTCGTGTAGCTCTCGAATAATTTCTGCGTAGGCTGTTGGTGAAACGACGACTGCGACATCCCGAAAATTCTTTGCGGCGGAACGAATCATCGCGGGGCCGCCGATGTCTATTTGCTCGATGGCTTCTTCGAGCGTGACGCCCTTGCGCGCAATGGTTTGCTCGAACGGATAGAGATTGATGACAAGCATATCAATCATTTCGATGCCGTGCTCGCGTGCCGCCGCCATGTGCGATTCGTCGCCGCGTAAAGCGAGCAGCGCGCCGTGAATGCGCGGGTGCAGAGTTTTGACGCGCCCGTTCATCATTTCGGGAAAGCCTGTTATGTCGGAAACATCGCGCACTTCGATTCCGGCGTCGCGTAGTGATTGCGCAGTGCCGCCTGTGCTGATGAGTTCGACATTCATGCGCGAGAGTTCGCGCGCGAAGTCGATGAGTCCTGTTTTGTCGGAGACGCTTAAAAGCGCGCGGCGTATGATGCGTAATCCCTGTTTATTTTGTTCGGTCATTGGTGCTGGATTTATTGTTGATGAAATGCGGTTGTTAATGGTTCAGGACGTAGCTTTCGCGTAAGAGCCGCACGCGAAATTTGCGACGGTCACGATTGCTTAGTTCTACTTCGATGCGGTGAATACCTTGATCGCGCGTCGCTTCCGTCGCGTAGTAGCCGAGCACATACTGGCTCGCCAAATCTTCTTCAATTGAGCGAAAGACTGGCGCGAGATCGTAAGTGGCGCGCGGGTCGAGCGCTGTGTCGGCATCGCCCGCGCGGAAATAATTGCCGCCGGTTTGCGTGGCTAATTCACGGAAATTTTTCGACGGCGGGCGCGGCTGGAGCGTGCCGTCGCGCGGCGTGTAAAGCGGGAAATGAATAATATAAAAAGAGACGCCGAGCCGCTGTGCTTCGTCGATGACAGTTGCAGGATTCGTGCGGCTTGCGGTGTCTAGTCCGTCGCTCATCAGTATGACGATGTGGCGCGTGGTCGGGTCAATCGCGCGCGTATCGAAGGCGCGAACGGCGGCGAGCGCGGCGTCGAAGATCGCTGTGTGGCGATTCAATTGAGTTGGAAAATCGAAGGCCGCGCGGACGTTGCTTGTATCGTTTGTGAAGGGAACTGCGAGTTCGGGTTTGTCGTTGAAGCGCAGCACGGCGATGCCGGAGTTTTTGCCGAAGCGTGAAAATAAATTGAGCGCCGCGTTCGTTTGTCTGGCGGCGTAATCGCGCGCGCTGCCCGACGTGTCGAGCGCGAAGAGAAGCGCGACGCGCGATGTGCCTGCCGCGAAATACTGCGTTGCGACAATATGATTGTTGTCCTGTACTTGAAAATCGGATTGCGTGAGGCCGCGTATGCGCCGCTTGTTTTTGTCTGCGACAGAGAACGGCACGACGATCAAATCCGTGCGAACGCGAATTACGTCTTCGTCGGCAGCCGGATTCGTCGAAGTGCGTTGCGCAAGAATGTTTTTCGGAAAAACGAAAAGTAGGAAGAGAAATATCGAGAGAGAAAAGAAAGTCAAAGCGTGCGGCAGACGGCGCGCGGGCAAGCTGCTTCGTGAAAGGCTTTGGTAAAGGCTGCGGGCGGGCGGTGCGTAAAGATTCATCGTGCCGCGAAGTGCTCGATCATTAAAACAGAAAGCGCCCGAAGAACAGTATGCTGAGAATCAAGGCGATGGTGATGACGATGATCTTGACCAGACTCATAGCCGAAACTCCGAAGGTTAGCAACAGAAGTGTTCGTGACGCTGAAAAACAGGCGAGCGAAGCGACATTCTACGGTCACACGCCGCAGGCTGTCAACGTCGAGAATCAATGCCAACAATCCGCGCGGCGCACGCACCAACTCTACTTGTTGGAGTAGTTGTACGCCGCGCGGATTGCGGAAGTTCAAGTTAAATTAGGCGTGTAACGATGAACCGCAAAAGAAACGAGTTGATGCGAAGACAGTCGCGGCCTACTTGTTAAAAGTCCACGCCGATTCGTCCCTGAAAACTGCGCGGCGTGACAAAGTGCGTGCCGCTGAAAGTTGACAGAAAATTGTAAAGCACTTGCCGGTTTGTGATGTTGACACCCGTCAATCGCAGCGTCACGCGCATACGTTCCGTGCGAAAGAGATTGTCTGTGCCGACGCTGAAATCAAAGAGATTGCGCGGGGCGACACGCGGCGGATTGTGGTCGTCGTTCTCCGTGCCGTCCGCCGGGATTCGCACGCGGAGTGCGCCGCGACGGGCATCGCTGCAAGTGGTGATCGGCGCGGTCAATGTGGCGAAAGTGTTGCCGCAGAAAAGGCCGATTTGCTGTTGCTGATCCGGCGTAAATCCGAGCGCCGTCGCGTAGTCGGTCACAGCGCCGGAGACAACACCGCTGTCATAGCGCCACGTTAATGCCGCGTAAGGCGCGATGCCTTTGAGTTGATTGAATTGATACTGCAATTGCGTGGTTTGCTGAAACGCTTGATCGTGGTCGATGCGAAAGACTCCTGTGGGCAAGTCCGAGTTGAAGAAGAGGCCGCCGGATTCAGGCGGGAAAAAGCGCGCGCGTGAATGACCGCCGACGAAAAAGGCAGAGAAGTTTTTGTAGTTCGTTAGATTGACGCGCAGGGAAAGCCCGTCAATCTTCGACTTGCTCCACGAAATCGGAAATGTCAAAGGCGTGTTCAGGAGCGCGTTGAAGTCAAAGGCGTTGTTGGTGAACTTAAAGAAATAGTCTGCGTCAACGACGACGTACTTGCCGACGCCCTGTTGAAGGCCGAAGTTGAATTGGTTGCGGCGTCCCGGCTGCAAGCTTTGATTGCTCGCGTCGCCGAGGATGCCGTTGGCTAAACCGCCCGCGCCGGTTGCGCTCGACAGAATCAGATTTTCGTTATAAGGCGTCTCGAACGTGCGCGTGTAGGAAGCACGAAGCACAGTCTTCGTCGGGTTGAAAAGATACGATGCGCCGAGACGTGGTTCGAGCGCATGTCCGTGCGTGAGGCCGTCGTAGTTGTCGAAACGCAAGCCCAGACTAAGCGTTAAATTGCGCAAAGTGATCGCGTCCTGTGCAAACAACGCTTCCTGCTTAACGTCAGTATGACCGCGAAACTTAAATAATTGACCGCCGCGCGTTAAATCGAACGGCACAAGGCCGGGCAGGAAATTCGGGTTGTCAATCTGATTGCCGCTGCCGTCATCAATCGTTGCCGGATTGAAATTCGGATCGGTAATGCCGAACTTGAAATCCTCTGTGAGAAACGTGTGCTGAAACTGCACGCCGAACTTGGCGTTGTGGCGGCCTTTGACGTAGGCGACATCTGCTTTGATGCCGGTGCTGTTGAGGCGTCTGGATTGATCGAAGGTTTGCGGCGAATCGTTGAAGCGATTGCCGCTCGGATAGTATTTGACGTTGTCTAAGCGATAAAAAGGATTGAGCGTGAGCACCGTCGTCGGGCTGAAGACATGCACGAGGCCGGGCGCGATGTTAATGGTATGCACGAGTTGGCGCTGGTCTTGCCCTGCGGCTTGCTGGTCGAACTGATTGGCAATCTCGAACTTGTTGCGCGCCAGAAACAAATTAAAGTGCAGCGTGTCGTTGTCCGATAGCTGATAGTCGAAGCGATTGAAGATGCTGCCGGACGTGCCGCGATCATGCAGCACGGCGAGTTCCGGTGCATCGAGAAAGCGCCCCGAACGCTCGAAATTGAACGCTGAAAAGTTTCCGGCGCGGGCATTGCCGAAGGCGAGCGCGGCTTCGTTGTGCGTCGTGCCGAACGTGCCGTATTCGGAAGCGAAATTACCCGTCGGCTTCTTTTGATTAAGGCCGGAGCGCGTGATTGCTGTAATCACGAGACTCGTTTTATCGCCGAATTCGGCAGGCGTCGCGCCCGTCGTTACTTCGAGCGATTGAATGATGTTAGTGGGAACCTGTGTCGAGAAGGCTTTGCTTTGCTGATCGGAAATCGGTTGATTGTCGAGCGAGATGGTTGATTGCGCGTGATCGCCTAATGGATGAAAAAAACCGTTCGAGTCTGCGACGACGCCGGGCGCGGCGAGCGTTACGACATCGCTCAAGCCGTTGCCGGGAGAACTGGTCGGCAAGCGATTGATCTGCGTGCGGTCAATGTCTGTGTGCGCCGTCGGAATGTTTTCGAGCACGTCGGAAGCGCCGATGTCTGTGACGTTGACGGTTTCGCCTGCGACGCCGCCGATGGCGAGCGGAATATTTAAGGTGATCGGCACGGATGTGCGAACGGAAACGCTTTGCTGCGCGGTGGTAAAGCCATTAGCAGATACCATTAGTTGGTAATTGTTAGGCGGAATGTCTGCGAGGCGAAAAGTTCCTGCGTCGTCTGCCGCCGCAGTGCGTTTGTAGCCCGTGATGGGATTCGAGATTGTTATGCTGGCGTTAGGAACAACCGCGCCGTTCGGGTCTGTCACGACGCCGTTAATTGTGCCTGCCGAGCCTAATGCTTGCGCGCGCGCGTGTATGTTGGAAAATGAAGCGGTGATTGCCAGCAGCAAAGCGAACTGTATGGCAGCCAGATAAATACTTCTGCGAAACATTGACTTTAACCTCTCTGTGTACAACTGCGTGGATGAAACGCCAAACGCCTGTGTTGCAACGTCGCCGTGCATAAAACATGCAAGGCTCGGAAAACAACAAAGAGTTTTGGCGATAACCGGCGCGCATGATTTATGCGCCCGATGGCTTGTTGTGGTTTATGACAGAGAGTTTGCGGGCGGCGCTCGTCCGCGTCGTGAGGTGGAGGTTTGAGAGAGAAGGGGGACTGCTGCGGCTAACGAGCTTGCCGTTTGTTTTTGTGACAGCGTAACGCGCGGTAAATCCGAAAAGAGGCCGCAGGAGAGATGGCTTTGAAGCTGGCAGATTAAGCAATCGTCGCTATGGCGATGATTGCTTAAAGAAGAATTGTCGCCATGTGGCTTAACGAAGTTGGTCGCACCGAAAAAGCGCGAAGAGGTTGGCGCATTGCCGCCATGCGTATGCACTGCGCCGATTGTCGCCGTGTAAGCGACGAGCGTCAAAAGCGCGAACGCCAACATGCGCGCGAATGGCGCCTGCGCGCGGCGCTGATGTGCAGAGTAAAGTATGCTGGTCACGTTGCGAAGCGATATGCTAAAGTCCCGATGGTTAGATGCACTATAAGCGCCTGTATGTGTGTGTGTCAAACAAGCCTGTCAACGACATTCGCTCTCGACTTTTCCCCGTAAATCAACAATGATATTGAGTCAGACGCCTCTCTCACTTCGCCAGATGCCTTTTGCTTCTTCTAAATGTTTCATCGGTTTTCCCGTGTGTATGCGCGGTTTTTGTCTTCTGCTTGTGTGTCTTGCGCCGGGAATTTATACCGCACACGCGCAAGCGATTGACGCGCGTATCTCCGTCGTTTCGCTACAGCCTGCGCGCGCGCGTATCGAAGGCAAAAGAGCTGTCGGTACGCGCGATTGGTCTTTCCGCAATTCATACGCAGGCGTTGTTAATCTCGGCGAAAGAATCGAAAATCTATCGTTGACGAACGACAGCGGCGCGCTCGTTGCGGTGAGCAAGCTTGCGCCGGGAGAGTTTCGGGCTAAAGAGCCGTGCGCGCGTTTTAGTTATGAAGTCAGATTGGACGCGCCGGAAAATGTTGCCGACGCTGCGTATGTTTCATGGATTTCGGAAACGCGCGCCGTCTTGATGCTGAACGATCTTTTGCCGCGCCTGCCGGAAGAAAGGGATGCGAACTCTGTTGCGGTGCATTTCTCGCTTCCGTCGAATTGGCAAATCGTTTCGCTCGAAACTCAAAAGGGAAACGATTCATTTATTGTTAAAGATGCGGCACGCGCCGTTTTTTTCGTCGGGCAGAATCTGCGCACGCGTGAGCAGCGCATCGGCGCGATGATTTTTACTTTAGCAACAGCGGACGAGTGGGCGTTTACGGATGAAGACGCGATGCGTTCGATTGCGGACGTATTGCGCGAACACATAAAAACAAACAACGGTGTGCCGCGTGAAAATGCGATGCTGATGCTTACTGCGTTTCCGCGAGCGGTTGGAGCCACGCGCTGGAGTGGGTTGACGCGCGGCGGAACGACATTATTACTGCTCGGACAAGCATCTTCGAGACCGGCGGCGCTCGCCGGATTGAGTGTTCCACTTGCGCACGAACTCTTTCACTTGTGGATACCGAACGGCGTTGCTTTGGACGGAAATTACGATTGGTTTTACGAAGGCTTCACGCAGTATCAAGCCCTACGCGCATGTGTGCGGCTCGGCACGCTGACGTTTCAGGAATTCCTCAATGCGATTGGTGCAGCGTTCGATGCTTATCGCGCAGTGATTGAACGCGATAAATTTTCTTTGGTCGAGGCATCGGAAAGGCGTTGGACGGGCGCGCCGGGAATCGTTTATCACAAAGGACTATTGACGGCATTTTTGTACGACCTCACGCTCAGAGAAAAGACAGGTGGCAAGCGTTCGTTGGAAGATGTATATCGAGAGTTGTTTCGTGTCTACAGGCGGACAGAAGCGCGAACGGATGGCAACGTTGCGGTGATTAAAACTCTAAGTGATGAGTTGGAAATACCGTCTTTCGCGCGACAGTATGTGACGAGCGCAAGCACGATTAATTTATTGTCAGCCATCGCGCCGTTCGGACTGAAGATTGAGCCGGGAGGCGTTCGCACGCGGCTTGCAGTCTCCGATTCATTAACACGCAAGCAGCGCGATTTGCTGCGTCAACTCGGATACAATACAGAAACGCCCTTGAAGTCTCCGCGTGTAACGCAAAAAGTGAAGTGATAAGACTAATGTACAGATTGCGAGGAGTTGTTAATACTAAAAAGATGAACCGTCGAAGACACATTCAAATATCGCTTGCCTTAACGGTTTGTGCTCTCTTAATCATACTTGCCGGTTGCAGCACTCTGGCGAAAAAGGAAGAAACAGGCGTCGTCATCGCACGCCATGCGCAGGTGCGCAGCTCAACCGCAGTCGTCGCTGCCGATCTTGTGGAAGTGAATCGCGGCGATGCCGTTGATATTTTAGATACCGCAGATGTTCAAGACCCGAGCGCAGGTGAAAACAAAGAACGCTGGTATCGCGTGCGCGCCCACGATGAAAGCAATACAGAGGGCTGGATCGAAGCGCGTAACGTGATGCCTGAAGACGTGCTTGAACGCTCGCGCAAACTCTCCGATGAAGATAAGAACACTCAAACACAGGCCAGCGGTCAATTGCGCGCCAGTACAAACTTGCGTGTAATGCCGGATCGCAGCGGCAACGATAATATTATTCTGAAACTCGATAGCGGCGCGAAATTCGACATCGTCGGATGGAAACGCGTGCCGAAACCAAAGACTTCCGAGACGACGGAAAGCGATGATGCGCCGAAGGCCGGAAGCGCGCAGCAGAATTCTCGCAAAGGAAAATCCGACGCACCGAAAGAGCCGGAAGAGCAAAATGAGTTGTGGTACAAAGTGCGCCTCAATTCATCTGTTTCGCCCGCACCAGCCGGATGGCTATACGGCAAGCAAGTTGAATTGACTGTGCCGAGCGATATTATTTTTTATCGCACAGGACGTGAGTTTGTCGCATGGCAACGATTGGATGGTGACGTTGCTGGAACAGTCCCGGCGAACGCGCCGAAGGATAAGGATGAAGGCAAGGAAACGAGTCCCGGCAGTTGGGTGATTCTGGAAAAGAGCAGCGTCAGCGATACGCAAAAAGCCAACCAACCTGATTTCGACCGTATCTATGTGCTCGGCTATAACCAAGAAACGCAGGAGCACTATACGGCCTATCGCAGCCCGGATATAAAAGGCTTTCTGCCGCTTCGTGTTGAAGGCAATGGTGATAATAAACTTTTCAACGTTAGAGTGCAGGATGCGGACGGACAGATGAGAGACGCACAGTATAAATTGTCGAAAGACGAAAAGGGACTCCTGAAAATCGATGCTCCGAGCGAGCCTTTGAAGAGTAAGAAAAAGAAATAATCGCATAAAAGCGAAAAAGTTCGGCTCGGCGCTTGACAAAAATCGGCGGATGTCTATAATCCCGTTTTGCCCGACGTATCGGCAGTTGAAATCCTAATCATAAACAAGCAGTTCGCTTACGCCGCTTCGCTCCTAAGATCGAAAGTGTTGATCAAGGAGAAGCGGTTGTTTTGTCGCCGGAAAACGGTGGCGAAAGAAAAGTCAGCGATGCGCTTGACAAGTGAAAGCAAATCAGTTAGTCTCTCGGTTTGCTTGGGACGAGAAAAAGTCGTCGGTAGGGCAACGCGAACCAAAGTTCATGCAACTAATATGGTTCGAGTGAATTGGAAAGCGATCTTTGAAAACTAGATAGAGCGTGTCCATGTTAATTGACTTTGAGAGTCAAACGCAGAACGATAAAGTTCGCGTGAAAACTCTTTTGAAGAGTCATTATCGGATACTGATATATACCAGTAACAAGATAATGTTCCAGAACAAAAACTAACGAGAGTTTGATTCTGGCTCAGAATCAACGCTGGCGGCGTGCCTCAGACATGCAAGTCGAACGCGAAAGTTCCCTTCGGGGAGCGAGTAGAGTGGCGCACGGGTGAGTAACACGTAGGTAATTTGCCTTTGGGTGGGGAATAACTCAGGGAAACTTGAGCTAATACCGCATAATGCAGCGGCTCGACATCGAGACAGTTGTTAAAGCGGGGGATCGCAAGACCTCGCGCCTAAAGAGAAGCCTGCGGCAGATTAGCTAGTTGGTAGGGTAATGGCCTACCAAGGCAACGATCTGTAACCGGCCCGAGAGGGCGGTCGGTCACACTGACACTGACATACGGGTCAGACTCCTACGGGAGGCAGCAGTCGGGAATTTTGGGCAATGGGCGAAAGCCTGACCCAGCAACGCCGCGTGAAGGATGAA
>JBPCOJ010000113.1:0-16184 GCA_051000345.1 Pyrinomonadaceae bacterium
GCAAAACAAGGCTGATATACTCGCTGAGGCGAGTGGTAAGGGAGTGTTGAGTCATCGCAAACCGATGCTCTCACGAGTCACTGACTCGTGACCACTCGCCCTTTTATCAAATGTGTCCAGACATCAGGGAATTACGGGAATGGTTAAATTTTGAGATAATTAAGTTAGCCGCCCGGCATTGTAGTGGTTCGCTTGCCGTCATTAGTTTCTTCAGTTTGACGGCTTGGGTTACGCGACACATTATGCAGGAGGGATATGTTACTTACTTTGTAGAGACGATAGATAATATAGTCGTAATAGCTTGTATAGGATGGCTTGCATTAGTTGTTCTTTGGGAATTGGGAACAGTTCTCTATAAGATGGTGAAAGGAGGAAGCGATGGCTCGGCAAATTCCATTTTGGTTGCGTGAGACGCTCCGCGCATGGATGCAATATCTTGCACTTGGTATCGCATCCATCCCAACAACATTTGTGTTTATTGAGCTTCATAAAATAGGACTAGGCTTCCCTTATTTGATCGGCATCTCTGTGTTTATCTGCGCTGTTCTAGCGTACTTGGCTTGGAAACTCTTAAGTCGCAACTTACTAAGTAAGCCGACAGCTAAAGCCGATTATCCTCAAGTTGCTGCCACGCACGGTCAGGCTCAGATCGCAAAAGTACACTATGTAAGTAGTATGAATATTGTTTACATAGTACGGACAGTGCCACATACAAAAACAAACGGTATTACACACAACACGTCTGAGACGGCAACCGCAGCGGGTTACGACCTCTTAAAAATACCCGCATAAAATATGGCGTTCCCTGCTATTAAATACTGCATTATCTGTGAAGAGGCGCAGGTAGGCGAGGGGGCACATAAATTGTCCCTTCATGGTTTTTATGGACTATCTCCTGACGCTAACATTGTAGCAGTGGAGTGGGGGACGCCAAACGCTTTTACTTGCGTAGTGGGACTTGAACGCGGCGCAGGTGCTTTTAATGCTGCAACAAGTATTCTTGATCCCAATAACTCAATACTGGTTGGCGAATCCACGTCCACTTTTTTCTTGGATAGCAAACATGCAGACAACGTACTGATATGCTCATTCGCTCCATTTGCCTTTCAGTCAATAGGAATTCATATCTTTCGACTTCGTATAAACGGGCAAATTAAGTATAGAGGTATGTTTGGCGTCTGCAGGAGTACGTCAATAGAGTTGGAATAGTCCCATCTTAAACTTTACCATCCTCAAGGCACAACACTTTGCAGAAGTGAAAACTCCCGTCGGGCAACCTACTTTTCCGTTAGGCAAAGCCTTGACGCTCTTGGTGGTTCGCTATAAGATACGCGGCACAAAGGACGGATGCTAACGCATCTGTCAGCATCGGGCATGGTGAGGATGTCCGATACGCCTCATGATGAAAATTGTGAGAAAAGGCGGCTGGAAACGTGAGAAGTTCCAGCCGCTTTTCCTTTGTCTCGAATAATTATTGGGGGAGCATTATACAAATCACTTATAGAGGTTAATGTCTAGCCGCGCAAGAATTAATTATTCGTTAAGTGGTGAACGAATCAAATCCCTTTAGTGAACGAATCACTTCCCTTATACTGAACGAATCAAATCCCTTGTAGAGTTAGCGCAAAAATAAACCGTTGATTAGCTTTTACGCAATTCCGTCAAAACCTGTTTGGCGACGGCCTTCAATGTGTCGAAGACGCCGACGCCGGTGGCGGCAACGGCTTCGATGGCGGGTTCGTCTTTGCGCTTGAGTTCGGCGGCTAAGTCTTCAACAGGAAGCGCGGTGGGCAAATCGCGTTTGTTTAGTTGCAACACGTAAGGCAGCTTGAGCAAGTCGTAGCCCTGCGTTTGCAGATTTTCTTCGAGGTTGTAAAGCGATTCGATGTTGGCGTCCATGCGCTCTTCCTGCGAGTCCGCGACGAAGACTACGCCGTCCACACCCTTCAGAATCAATTTGCGCGAAGCATCGTAAAAGACTTGTCCCGGCACGGTGTAAAGATGAAAGCGCGTTTTGAAGCCGCGCACGCTGCCGAGTTCGAGCGGCATAAAGTCGAAAAAAAGCGTGCGGTCTGTTTCGGTGGCGAGGCTAATTAATTTCCCTTTCGAGGCGGGCGCAGTCGAATCGAAAATATATTGCAAATTGGTAGTCTTGCCGCACAGTCCGGGGCCGTAGTAAACAATTTTGCAATTGATTTCGCGTGAAGCGTAGTTGATAAACGTCATAGCAGTCAGGGTGGAAATTGGAAAGCGATGGCGGCGTCAATCCATAAGACGCGTTCCGCGCATTCGCGTGTTTATTAAAACCGCTTCAATTAAATAAGCTTTCGATGTCTTCGTCCGTGATTCCGGCAAAAGGCGAAACGGCGTCGGACGGCACGGCTGCTTCTTCGCGTGCGGCTTCGGCGAAGATCGCGGTCATCTCGACGGCGGCTTGCTTGACGCGCAGCTTAACGAGGCCGAGACTCGAATGTTCGTCGAAAATCACGACCAGCAGCGTGCGCCCGATGACGCAGATATGTATGCTTTCGCGCTCGCCTTCGTGCGAAAGCGTCGGAAATTCCTTTTCGCCGATTAATTGCGCCATGCCGCCGGTTGCCGCAACATTGCCCGCCGCGAGCGACGCGAGGCTCGTCGTGTCTAGATTGCTTACGTCGCCCTGCACGGCAAGCTGCTGCCCGTCCTTATCGACGAGAAACGTCACGCGCGCGGACGAATCGAGCCGTAGTTTTGCCAGCACAGCCTTTATCTTATGATATTGCTGCTCGCGCATTACGATGGGAATATCTGCCATGAAAAACGCTTTCGTCCGAATGATTTAGCCGGATAACGCGGTGGAAGGCCTGAGGTGCGGTGGCGCAGAAACAGTGTGCCGTTTCGTTAAATTGCACAAGCATAAAGGCTTCGGTTCACCCGCACGATTACCGCGAAACCTCTTCTGGGGATAGGTTGCGAGAATTTTCGCCTCACGCCCGCGTGCCGTATGCACTTTATCACGCGGCCTCTGAAGCCTTCAAGTGTTTTCTATTGTTCAAAAAAGAATAAACCGATTTACAATGAATTATTGCAACGCAAATTATAGTGAGGCGTTGATTTAGCCGAAAACGTATGCTAATATGCCCCCGATTTTGATGCGTGATTCTACCACTATTCCAACTCACGCGACTTTTGAAAATCAGGACTTCGGATGAGCGATCCCAATCTTAAGGGTGTAAAAAGGTCTTCGACGCGTCAAACTTCTGCGGCTTCTTCTTCCGCGAAGAATCGTCCGCCTGCGGGCAAGTCTGTGCGCCCTGCACCGCTCGTCAAGCGCTCGGCGGTAGACAAAGCACCGGCACGCAAAGCGGCTAAAGCCAAAACTGCGCCCGCAAAAACCGGCAAACAATCGACAAAACACTCTCCGGCAGAAAAACCGGCTGCGCGTAAATCCGGCAGCAAGGTTGCCAGCACCGTAAAACAGGCTACCGCTGCTACAAAAGCAACGAAAAAGCGCGCGCCGCTGGCTAAGTCTGCCGCACAAACTAAACCCGTGCTTCCAGCCAAACAATCAAAGCAAGCCAAGCCGAACGCCGCTGCCGCGACGACGCGCAAGCCAGCACAACCGCCGGTTGCCGTGCAGCACCGGCAGCCGACACGCGATGAGGCGGCAGCACTGCGTGCTTTCGAGCGCGCCCACAAAGAATTTGCGCGCGGGCGCTTTGCAGAGGCACGGACTCTTTTCCGCGCCCTTGTCGAAGAACATGTCGGCGTCTCGGAAATAACGGCGCGGGCGCGCACGTATCTTGCCGTTGCCGAAACACGGCTGCGTAGCGAACCGACGCTGCCGCACGATGCCGATTCGCTTTATGATCGCGGCGTTATCGAACTTAATCGAGGAGAATTTGTCGCCGCGCAGGAACTCTTCGAGCGCGCACTCAAACGCGAACCCGAAGCAGCGCATGTTCATTACGGGCTTGCCGCAACACGCGCGCGTCTCGGCTCGATTAGCTCGGCGCTCGAATCTCTGCAACGCGCGCTCGATCTAAATCCAAGGCTTCGCGTGCGCGCGCAACACGATCAGGACTTGGCGACTCTGCGCAGTGATCCTGAATTCGATGCCTTGATGTTTGCTCCCCGCTCATAGCCCACTTTTTTTCACCTGTCGTTTTCTCTCATTCATTATAAGGCGCGACCTATTATGCGCTTCGCTTCCAAAGCCTTCATCTTCAAGGTATGATTTCTATGTCGGGCGGTGCAGGCGAACAGCCAGCAGCGCCGAATAATTTCGGGGTAGCAGACAAAACAGATGTCACTCACGGAAACAAGTCGGGGTCTCAAGCTGGTTGCCATCGGCGGCGGCACGGGACTCTCTACGCTTCTTTCCGGCCTGAAGCAATTAGTCGGCGCAAGCAGCGACGGCGGCGTGTGGCTTGAAACCTTATCGGCGATTGTCGCCGTTTCCGACGACGGCGGAAGCAGCGGGCGGCTGCGCGACGAATTGCAAATCCTCGCGCCCGGCGACATACGCAATTGCATGGTCGCGCTTTCGGAAGATTCCACTTTGCTCGCGCGCCTTTTCCGCCACCGTTTTAGCGGCACGGGCGAACTCGGCGGCCATAGCTTCGGCAATCTCTTTCTCGCCGCGTTGACGGAAGTAACGGGCGATTTCGTTGAAGCCGTGCGGTTATCTTCTGAAGTCCTCGCCAGCAAGGGACGCATTTATCCTGCGACGATCAACGACGTGCGCCTTGTCGCCGAACTCGCAGACGGCACGGAAGTCTTGGGCGAAACTGAAATCACGGCCTCGCGCGCTTCCATCAGCCGCCTGCGCCTTGAACCCGAACATTGCCTTCCCTTGCCCGAAGCCCTCGCCGCGATTCGCGCAGCGGACATCATCACCGTCGGCCCCGGCTCGCTTTACACAAGCCTTCTGCCGCCGCTTCTCGTCGCGCGCGTCGCCGAAAGCATCGGAGGTTCGAGAGCCGTCAAAGTTTTCATTTGCAACTTGATGACGCAGCCCGGCGAAACGGACAATTACACAGCACGCCAGCACGTTGCCACCGTGCTCGAACACGCGCCCGAAATCGCCTTCGATTACGTCGTCGTTAATAATCATCCGATCAGCGCGGAGCAGGCGGCGCGCTATGCTTCGGACGGCGCGCGGCAAATCGGACTAAGCGACCACAAACTCGAAGAAGCATTCGGCGACGAAACGGCGATTGCGCGCGCAGACCTTTTGGACGAAGACGAAAAAGTTCGACACGATCCCGAAAAGCTGGCGCGTGTCGTCGTCGCATGTTATGAGCAAGCGCAAAGCCACGCGGCGACGGCGACTGCTTCGCTTGCTGCAACGACTTCGATTCTCAATACCGCACAGCGTTGATTCGCATGGACAAACAAACTCAAACCACAACGCATGAAACGCACATGCCGCTCGACGTGCTGATTCTCGCCGCCGGACTCGGCACGCGTATGCGCTCGCGCACCGCCAAGGTTTTACACAAACTCGGCGGGCGTCCGCTCATCGCGCACGTGTGCCGCACGGCTGCCGCGCTTAGTCCGCGCAATGTTTACGTCATCGTCGGACATCAAGCCGGAGATGTCGAACAAGCTGTGCGCGATGAACAGGGCATGGAAAACGTGCGTTTCATACTCCAATCCGAGCAGCGCGGCACGGGCGACGCCGTCATGTCCGCGCGCGTCGAATTGCAGGATGCCAATTCGACGCTGCTGATACTTTCCGGCGATGTGCCGCTTGTTCGCGCAGAAACCTTGGGCGCGCTCGTTCACCAGCACCGCACGCATCGCGGGCATGGCGCGGCGTCAACGCTTTTGACAGTGCGGCTCGATGATCCGGCGGGCTACGGGCGCATCATACGCGACGAAGAAAATCGCTTCCTGAAAGTAGTCGAACAAAAGGACGCCACCGCCGAAGAACGTCTCGTCAACGAGATCAACGCAGGCATTTACTGCTTCGACACGCGCCTTCTTTATCCTGCGCTGTCGCGCGTCGAACCGACCAACGCGCAGGGCGAATACTACTTGACGGACGTTCCCGGCATACTCCGCGCCGAAAGTGAAGACGTAGGGATTTACCTTCATCCGGACGCGCGCGAAGTTTCCGGCATCAACACGCGCGCAGACCTCGCCGAGTTTGAAAACATTTTGCGCCGCCGCACGATTCGCCGTTTGATGCTCGATAGCGGCGTTACCTTTATCGATCCTACGCACGCTTATATAAGCTCCGACGCGCAGATCGGGCGCGACACAATCATCCACCCGGACGTGTGCATCGAAGGCGCGAGCGTGATCGGCGACGATTGCGAAATACGTTCCGGCGCGCGCATCACAAACTCGCGCATCGGCAGCAGCGTGCAGATAAAAGACCACTGCGTGATCGTTGATTCCGACATCGCGGACAAATGCTCAGTCGGCCCCTTCGCGCACTTGCGCATGAACGCGAAACTCGAAGAGCAAGCGGCTGTCGGCAATTTCGTCGAATTAAAAAAAACGCGGCTCGGCAGAAAGTCTAAATCTATGCACCTCGCTTATCTTGGCGATGCGATTATCGGCGACAAAACGAACATCGGCGCAGGAACGATCACATGCAATTATGACGGAGTGAATAAGCACCCGACTGTCATCGAAGACAACGTCAAGATCGGCTCCGACACGATGCTCGTCGCGCCCGTTCGCGTCGGGCATGGCGCGGTGACAGCCGCAGGCTCCGTCGTAACAAAGGATGTGCCGCCGGATTCACTCGTCGCAGGCGTTCCCGCCGTCGTCAAAAAGCATTTGGGCGAAACAACGAACGCTCCATCGGCTAATGCAGCGACGCCGGAAAACAAATCTGAAACAGCGCCCGCAGAGACTCCCGCGTAGAGCGTAAGCATTCCATCTGGCAACGCGAGCGCTCTTTTATTTCACTCTCTATTTCACCATCTTCAACTTACTCGTAAAGGACTTAAATATATGTGTGGCATTGTTGGTTATGTCGGCAACAAGCAAGTCGTGCCAGTGATTATCGACGGTTTGCGCAAGCTCGAATATCGCGGCTACGATTCGGCTGGAATCGCCGTCGTCGATGAAGCGCACGATCTCGAAATACGCCGCGCCGAAGGCAAACTGCGCAACCTCGAAGAAACGATTCGCCTGCATCCATTGGACGGCACATACGGCATCGGCCACACGCGCTGGGCAACGCACGGACGCCCGACCGAAGAAAACGCGCATCCGCACCGCGACTGCACGGGGCGCATCGTCGTCGTTCACAACGGCATCATCGAAAATTATCTGCAATTAAAAGAACGACTGCGCGCCAGCGACCACCGTTTCGTGACGGAAACGGATACGGAAGTCGTCGCGCATTTGATCGAAGAATATCTGAAGGAAGGAGATTCATTCGAGATGGCCGTGCGCCGCTCGATACACGACCTTCGCGGCATCTTCGCGCTCTCGATTATTTCCGCAGACGAACCCGACACGATCATCGCCGTGCGTCAAGGCCCGCCCGTCGTCATCGGTTTGGGCGACGGCGAATACTTCGTTGCATCCGACATTCCGCCGATTCTGCAACACACGCGCGATGTCTTTTTCCTTGGCGACGGTGAAATCGCCGTGCTCACAAAGGAAGCCGTGCGCGTTATTGATTTCGACGGCAATTCCGTGAAGCCCACACAGCAGCGCATTACTTGGGATCCGATCATGGCGGAAAAGGGCGGCTTCAAGCATTTCATGCTGAAGGAAATTTACGAGCAGCCGCGCGCCATACGCGACACTGTGCAAGGCCGCATCTCGCTCGACACGGGACAGGTCTTTCTGGACGAAATGAAGAACCTCACTTCGGAAGAATTCAAGCGCTTCACTTCGATCAAGATTGCCGCCTGCGGCACATCCTGGCACGCCGGGCTTGCAGGCAAATACATGATCGAGCAACTCGCGCGCGTTCCCGTCGAAGTCGATTACGCATCCGAATTTCGTTATCGTGATCCGGTCATTGACGAAAACGTGTTGCTCCTCGTTATCTCGCAATCGGGAGAAACCGCCGACACCATCGCCGCGATGCGCGAAGCTAAAGAACGCGGCACAAAATCTCTCGCTGTCTGCAACGTGCAAGGTTCGATGATTATGCGCGAAGCGGATGGCGCAATTCTCACACATGCTGGCCCGGAAATCGGCGTCGCGTCCACCAAAGCCTTCACCGCGCAGATGATTGCGCTGTATCTTTTCGGCTTGCACTTGGGAAACTTGCGCGGCACGCTCTCCGAAGAGCAATCGAAGTATCACGCGCAGCAACTCGCGGAGCTTCCCGTCAAAATCGAAAACCTCTTGAGCGAGTCTGACGACATTGAAGACCTCTCGAAAGAGTTTTTCCGCTCGCAGGATTTTCTATACTTGGGGCGCGGCATCAACTTTCCCGTCGCGCTCGAAGGCGCATTGAAGCTCAAAGAGATTTCCTACATTCACGCCGAAGGCTATCCGGCGGGCGAAATGAAACACGGCCCGAACGCATTGATTGACGAACGCTTGCCCGTCGTCGTCGTCAACACGCGCGAGGAAGGCAACGCCGCGTCCGAACTTCGCTACGAAAAAACTCACTCCAACATCGTCGAAGTAAAAGCGCGCGAGGGCATCGTGCTTTCGGTTCTCACCGAAGGCGATAAGATGTCTTCGCTCGTCTCCGATCACGTCATCACGATACCGGAAGCAAGCGATCTTCTCTCGCCGATCTTGAGCGTTATTCCTTTGCAACTTCTTGCCTATCACATCGCCGTGCGCAGAGGCTGCGACGTAGACCAGCCGCGCAATCTGGCGAAGTCCGTGACGGTGGAGTAGCAAATCGGCATTGGCGATTTTCACTACGAGGTTCGCGCCCGCGTAGTCGTTCCAATCGCGCGAACGGAACATGACGGAAGCGCGATTGTCAGACAGTAATTTTCCAACAAAAAGCTGCCCGCGAAAGTCAATCCTTCGCGGGCAGCTTTTCAGTTGTCGTTCGATGAACGATGAATGGCGGGCAGCGGAATCCTTTTACAGAATCGTCGCCAGCAGTCCCGTCGCAATCCCTGTCTCGTATGCGTACCAGAAACCGAAGATGATGCTGACGGCTCCGGCAGTGGCCTGCAATCCGTAATGAATGCCCGTTAGTTTTCGCGCGCTCAACGCGAACGGCAAGCCGATCAACCCCGACATCAGCAACATGCCGAAGATCGAGCCGACACCGAAGACGATCAAATACAACAAACCGAGCGCCACGGAATTTATCTGCGTCAAGACCAGCAGCGTCAGCGCGGCAGAGCCTGCGAGACCGTGCATCGCGCCGACCAGCAGCGGCTTGAAACCGATGCGCCTGATGGCATGAGCGTGTGTCGCGGCGTGTGAATCCGCTGTGAGCGAATCGTCGTGCAGCGGCGAGTCCGTGTCGTGAAAATGAATATGGGCGTGCGCGAGGCCGTCGTGTAGATGTTTGTGAACGTGTATGTCCGAGCGTTTGCGAAGCGCGCGGGCGAAGGCGTTTGCGCCTAAGCCGATAATCATCAGCGCGACGCCGAACTCGAACCAGTTCGCCACGCGCTCCGGGATCGCAATGCGCAAGGCGAGTACAATCGCGCCGACAATCACGAGCGACACGGTATGCCCGACGCCCCACAAGCCGCCGACGAGCGCCGCGCGCGAAAGCTTGCGATGTTCGCTGACGATGGTTGAGACGGCCACGACGTGATCGACTTCCGTCGCGTGCTTGAGGCCGAAGACGAGTCCGAGGCCAAGCACCGCGAACGCGCCCGTAGAGACAAACGAAGGCTCGCCGCCCGCCAGCCCCGCGCGACTCTGCGCGATGAAATTGCCGATGATATGAGGGACATCGAAGCCTGCTTGTCCGAGCGCTTCATAACAAATCGCCGCGCCCGCGCACCCGATTACAAACGCGCTCAAGACAGGCAGCACGCGCACTAATTTATCACCGGCAACGCCCGCCGGACGCTTCATCCAGCGGCCTGCGTAAACGAAGGCGAGGCCGATGCTGGTCAGTGTTGCCGCCAGCCCGATGCTGAACGCGACGACGAGAAACATGCCGTAGCCGACGCGGTGCAAGGCAATCGCGGAAAGCAAAACGACGAGCGCCGAAGGGCATGGCAGCAGCCCGCCCGAAATGCCGAGTGCAAGCAAACTACGCCATGTGACAGGGCTGCCGTCTGTTCCCGGCGGCAAATGCGAATGCTCGCTTCCGCCGTGCGAATGGACGAGCGGCATCGCGCCGTCATGCGTGTGCGCGTATTCGTGCGCCTCATCATGCGCGTGCGCTTCGTTATGCGTGTGATCGTCAATCGAAGGATTCAGAGCGGTGCGCAGGCGGCGTACAAAAAGACTGAAGCCGATAGCCAGAACAATCGCGCCGGAGACGAAACTCAAGATAGGAAAGAGCCGTTCGGGAACGATGTACTGCGATGCAAAAAGTGTGACGAGTCCGAGCGCGAAGACGCCGAGCGTGTGCGTGATCGTCACCGTCAATCCGAGAAAGGCCGCGTGCTTCGCCGTGCCGCGCGAACCCACCAAGTATGCGCCGACAACCGTTTTGCCGTGACCGGGCGAAAAGGCGTGCAGCGCGCCGAGCACCATGGCAACGAGAAGGCCGAGCAGCGCAATCGCGGGCGTCAACTCCGGCACACTGATTAGTTCTGTCAGACGGTCACGCGCCTGCGCGATTGCGCGCCCATCGCGCGTGCGTAAACTCGTCGCGCCCATCGGAGCCGCGCCTCTCGTGAACGACAAATCAGCCACGCTCTCATGCAGCGGCGCGGTGAGCATGTCCTGCGGATAAGCCTTGAGTTCATCGGTCAAGCCGCTGCCGAACGCATCGCTGTTAAAGACAGAGACTCCGGCGGCTGGCACAACTACAATCTCGCGCCAGCCGATGCGCTCACGATGATTCGTGTCTTCAAAACGAAGGCGGCGCGTCGTTGCATTGCCGGAAGCAGGAACGTTGCCCGCCATGTCGCACTCGACGCGCAAGGTCGGCAATCCGCCCGCGCCTACGGGAAGGCTGATCGATTTTGCGACGACTTCGAGCGGCACGATTGCGCCGTCGATGTTAAGCACAAGTCCTTTAGCATACTGCGCGGCAACCTGTTCGAGATACGCATCGAGTTCGGCCTTCGATGGCTCGCCGTCGCCCTTTGCGCTCGCCTTCTGCAATTCTTGCAGCGTAGGAATCTCCGCCATGTCTATCACATAGCGAACGCTGATTTGATCCGCGCCGACGCTGATGCGCGCGAAATGGTTGATCGTAAAATTACCGAGCGGATGCGCCAGCGCCGTCGCACAAACCGCAGTCAGAAACACGGCGATTAGCAGCACAGCGGCGGCGCGGCGGCACATTGATGTTCGGCGCATATACATTATTTCGCTCCTTAAAACACTGAACGTGACTGTAATGCTTAACGTGCGGCGGCGGTTAGCAACCCGGACGCTGAAGCGACGAGGCGGCTGCCCGTTAAGCTGTCAGAGTTCGTTGAAGAGCGTCGAAATCGGAGAGCATCAAGGGCAATATCCTTTTTCATTTCGCCGCATATTTTGTTCGCAATGTTAATGCCTGAAATCGCTTCGATTATTCCCGTCAAACCGAACGGCTTTTGTTTACATGCTGCGGTGGTTAGCCAAACGCTTGCGCGCGGCTTCAACCTGCGAAGCGTGCATCTGCACGGTCAGGCACAGAATTATTTTTCTTTGCCTTTGCCTGTGACCCTGGCGATTCTTTAACGGGCTGGCCTGCGGCAGCGGCGGCTTTAAGAATGCTGGCGTAGAAAAGGCGCGTCTCCATTGTCGGACGCAAAGTCAATTCATGCGCCGCCAACTTTTCCGCGCGCGCGTAACGTCCTGCCGCGAGGTCTAGCGTTGCCAACGGGCGCAAGTAGCCTTCGTTGCCGCCTTTGACCGCCCACTCGTAAAACTTCAAGCTCTCTTCCTGCATTCGCGCGGCTTCTTCCTTTTTGCCGACGCGTTCGAGCAGGCTGGCGAGATTGAGACGAACTTTCGGCTCGGGACGAATCGCAAGCACTTTGCGATAGCCCGCTTCGGCTTCCGCTAAGTTTCCTTCCCATTGATCCAAGTCGGCCATGAACTCAAGCGTGAGCGGATGATCGGGACTTTCCTGCAAAGCTCGTTCGTAGTACGTGCGCGCTAAATCCGTTCGGTCACGCTTGGCTTCGATCTCTCCGAGAATGGTCATTGCCCACGCGATTCTCGACGGAGCAGCAGGCTTTTCGTAACCGGCCTTGACCGCTCTTTGCATCAACGTCGCGGCTTCTTCAAAATCTCCGCGAAGCTCTGCGACCTGCGATAGTCCAGCCCATGACGAGAGCAGATCAGGCGCGAGGTCTATGAACTTACGATAGATTTTTTCGGCTCCGTCGAGGTCTCCTACATTGATCGCGCCATTGCCTGCGATAACCATCAGGTCTGTGCTGTCAGGGTCTTTTTGCAAGCCTTGCTCGGCCAACGCGCGTGCCTGTCCGAAGCGATGGCGGGCAAGCAATAGCGACGCGCGTGCGAGCAGAATGCGCTCGTCGCGCGGGCTGAGCGTATCGGCAATGCCGAGTTCTTTCCAGCCTCTATCGTAATCGGCGGGGTCGCCCGTGAAGGCGGCGCGGGCGACAAGCGTGTTCGCCAGCTTGCGGTGCGATTCGGAATCGTCCGGCTGCGCGGCAATGCGCCACTCGAAAAATTTAATCTTCAGGTTGGCTGCTTTCAGCGTCGCGGGTTCGTCCGTTGCGCTCGAAGGATTTGCCGCAGGCGCTGGCGTGCTTTTTTCTTCTTCCGCTGCCGCCTCGCTGGTTGTCGCGGCCTGTTGCTTCGTTGTTTGCGAAGCCACCAGATAGGCGATGGCAGCAATTAACATGACGACGGCGAAGAGAGCGGAGAGTGCAAGCAGAATTCGTTTCATGACATTTAACGCTCTGGAAAAGTAAGGCTCTGGAAAAAGCCGGGAAGGGCTAGGGCGTAATGCCGGTAGCCCTTCCCGGCAGCGGAGTTGTTATTCCGCAGGTGTGGTGACGAAGTCCTTACCGAACAGTCTTACCACCTGTTCCCTGATCGTTCTGCGACGGGAAGCCGGTTGTGCCACCACCGGAGGCTTCACCCGGCACCGGATGTTCATCGGCGAAGAACGGGAAGTGCGACGCGATCACATCCGACTTCGGATTGTACCTGTCAACTCCCTGCTCCGTTATATCTTCTATATCCGCTTGCGTCGGTTCAACGAAGTCGGTTCCCTGAAGCACCGCCGAGACGCGCGGGTCCTGGCAGGTGCCGGTTCCGTTGGCGAGCAACTCGCAGACCAGCGCATGGCGTGGAGGCGGAGGATTCGGGTTGCTGTACGCGACATCAACCAACTCGCGGCCCATTCGCAGATATATGTCGGTAACATCGTCGGCGGGACGGCGAGCATTCTGCATACCGATGCTGAGAACACCGAAATACGAGCTTGAATTGCTGGACGTTTGCGCATATGGACGCGGAGCGCCGGGAGCGTTGTCGGGCAGATTGTTCAAGTCAACCCGAATGAGATCCGGCAAAAGTAATTCTTCGAGCAATCGCTTATCCGTGTTGGTGCTGCGGAGCGCGTTGTAGGGCGGAGCCAATTGATCGAGCAGTATCTGCGTTCCGTTTCCCGGAGAGGTAAATCCACCATCCTCAAGCAAGGTACGCCGCATGGCAATGCTATCTTCCACATACTGTGGGTTAGAGACCAGGGAATCTGGAACCAGATAGCCGAAGTTCGGTACATCCCATTGCGGCGCGAGCCGGTTGAATACGTCCTTAACCTTATTGTCCGTGTCGTCCGTGAATGCGCCTACGGCATTGGTGGGCGGTTGTCGAAAGACGAACACGGTGTTGAAAAGTTGCTGACCCATGCGCTCGAACTGGATGTAATCCTGCGGCGTTTGCAGGTTGTTACCCGGCTTGGTGAACGGCTGAATCCACGAAGGATCGAAATGGTCGCCTTTGGCGCGGGAGACTGTTCCCCAGACACCGATGCAACCGGGGCAGGCGGGAATCGAGGGGTTCGTGCCCACCGCGATGCCCAGAGTATTTGCCGGGACATTAGTGCCTTCCGGAATAACCGTCGTGCCGCGTGCGGGAAAGCCGGGGCCTGCGACGAGAGATTTCGGAATCTCGATGGCGATGGTCGAAGCATTGTAGCCGCCGAAGCCGTCCACGCCGCTCGTTCCGTCTGGACGAAGTGGCCGACCACGTAGCGGGCCTTGTGTCGGGCTGTCGAACGCGCGAAACACGTCCTGATCGTGATTGTTGGCGTTTCTCGCCGGATTCGGGTTGAGGCCGATGCGGAAGACGGCCTGCGAAACGTCGGTCACGAACGAGTCGTCACGGATACCGGCGAAGCACTGCACGCCAGCTTGATTGCCCTGAAAGATAAAGCCCTGTCCGTCAGTGCTCGCCCGGTTGCTGACGCCACCGGCATACACATTGCCCGAGCAGATGGTCTGATTCTCGTTAAGTTCCGAATCCACTACTTCATTGAGTTGCGGCGTGCGCGGATTCTTCGCCGGGCCGAACTTCATCTTATAGGTTTGCGGAGGCGCGCCGTTGTCGCTCTCGAATTTAACCTGGACAACGTAGTCCGGGATGCTGTCGCCATTGTTATCAATCTTGAGTTGATAAAGAAATTCTTCCGAGAAGCGATAGCTCGGAAGCTCGCTCGGATTGGCAAACGGATTGACCGGCAAACTCATCACGAGCCGGTCGGGAAATTCGGGATCGAGGAAAGCGAACACGTCCGTCATATCGCCTTCCTGATTGGCGTCTGCCGTAATGGAATCGCGGTGATCTGCGGCGTGCGACACTGGCAAGCGGGTCAGGCCGGTTAAGACCATAGCCACTGCCATCAACATCACAAGGCTGCGTAGGAAGAAGCGTCTGTAGTTCATTATCATTCTCCTGTGGTGAATGTTTGAACCCCGATACACATTGCGCTAAGATGCAGGATGTCAGCCGATGCATTCTTCGCCCAGAAATGCGGCAAGGTTTGTGTTGGTAACAATCCCCGCTTTCACTTGTACGGTGTGAGCGGGGCTTTTCTTGAAGTGCGTCGGAAAGAGCGCGGTAACGATTAAATCTCACACGAACGATTCAGAGGTTTGCCGTAAAGCCCCGCCACACTTTTATGTCGGGTTATAAAAGCCACTGCAAGGCGCGGGCAACACCTCGTTTCAACTACATCGAACCGTAGCAGTATTCTTTCTTCGTCTAAGTGCAACTCTTATGCCTGACCGCGCAGAATACAAAATTTACAGTTGATGAGCATTGGAAAGCGATAGGACAGTTACGCTTAAGACGATGCGCAGAAAACTTTCAACAGCACGCACGAGGGGCGACAATTATTTTTTAGTGAGACAAATTGTTTGCGGCGTGGGACAGGATTACGCACTGACGAGTTGAGAGCGAGCGCATTGAAACGAAGTCGCGCTACTGTGTTTTACTCAAAGGCTTTTTGTTCGTTGCTGGTGCGCTCTGTTTCTATATGTCCGAGCACTTCGGCTTCCTTTTCGGCAGGCAGTTTCCCAACCCATGAAGCCTTCACCTCGCCCGCCTTGTTGACCAGAATCAAAGTCGGCGTCGCGCTCGCCCCGAGTGAACCAACTGTTGCTTGCTTCGCTTCAATCGGCACATTCAATTCGTTTAGATATGCGCTGCCTTCGCTCGCGTTTTGCGGCAGCACGGCGATTAATTGTGTATTGCTGTGGCCTGTCGCCACGCTTTGCGCAAGCCTACGGTAAAAGGACGCGCTTTCAGAGCAGTAGCGGCAGCCCTTTTGCAGCACGAGCAAAAGCGTTTGATCGTTTCTTGTCCAATCAACATTCTGTAAAGAGATTTTTGAACCGGCAATTATTTCTTTATTAAGCGGCGCGCGTTGATCGTTTACCAAGTATCGCTTGACGGCGACGACGCCGACAAGAAGCGCGACGATAATAATTGCGACGTTGGCGGCGACTTCGATTCTTTTGGTTAAGTTTTTCATTACGCAGTGACTTTTCAAACGAAGATGCTTGCCATGAACGCGAGCACATCGATCCGCTCGATTGCCGAATTAATTCGACGCGATGAATGCGATAGCGGACGGGGGGTCGCGGCGGTCCGTGGACGGGAGCGGCGTTTCTGTTGAACCAACTGCCTGTGTGGCCGACCAA
>JBPCOJ010000134.1:0-7768 GCA_051000345.1 Pyrinomonadaceae bacterium
GGCCAGCCGCGAAATGAGCGAAGACTTCGTTTACGAAACATCTGGCTATCAGCCGGAATCCGGCGAGCCAGCGAAGCAGCCGCAGGAGGAAGAAGAAGTTGCGCACTACTAAACTTTTAACCTCCAAGAACAAGATTGTCATCGCTCCGATGGCCGCCTTGCTCATCGTCTTTCAGGTTCAGCAGAGCGCGTTGATCGTTGAGGCGCAGACGGTGGAGCGCACGCCGGAGACTTCCGTCGTGATGACAACGGATGAGAACGCAGCTAATCGCAAGCAGACATGGACGGACACGGGCGCGACGCTCACGAAGTATGTTGATACGGTTGACGGGTTGTCGGCTGATGACGCGGTGGCCTACGCGCTCGCGCATAACGGAGAGTTGCTGGCGGCGCGCACGGAGATAGAAGCCGCGCAGGATTTAGTCGCGCAAGCTGAACTGCGTCCTAACCCTAAACTTAATGTGCAACGCAAAGAGCAGATCGGCGGCGCGGATAACGATACGATGATCGGCGGAAGCTTGCCGCTCGAACTCGGCGGGCGACGTGCGACGCGCATCGCGGTGGCAGAGCGCGAGTTGGATTTAAGAAAGCAACTGCTTGCTGAACGCGAGCGCACGCTGGCTGCCGGAGTGCGCGATAAATTCGGCGAGGCATTGGCGGCGATTCTCAAATTGAGCTTCACGGAAAACTTATTGAGCGCGACGCGGCGCGGCTACAAATTGGTGCTGGCGCGCGTCATCGAAGGCCGCACTGCGCCGCTTGAACAGAACATGGTGCTCGTCGAAGTCAATCGCATACGCTCTGTGCGCGAGACGAGCGAAGGCAAAGTCGAAATAGAGTTGCTCGAACTACGCAACCTGATCGGGATGGAGACGGATGCGCCGCTGCGTGTGCGCGGCGATTTCGACGGCTTGATCGGCAATCTGCCGCCGCTATCGGAAGCGACGACACACGCGCTGCAATCGCGCCCTGATCTGCTGGCGGCGCGTGCGTCTGAAACTCTCGCCGCCGCGCAGATTGAACAGGCGCGTGCGGGCGGACGCCTCGATGCGGAGTTGACGGGACGATATGAGCGAAACAATTTCAGTTTTGCGCAAAGAGGCGTGAACGGCGCGGGGCAGTTGGTTCCCATACAGGGCATCTTTCATTCGGTGGCCGTCGGCGTGACGTTTGACTTGCCTGTGCGTAACAAAAATCAGGGCGCGATTGCGGCGGCGGCGGCGCAAGCCGAAGTTGCCAGACAACGCCGCGAGTACGCTGAACTAACCGTGCGCCGCGAAGTCGCCGTCGCTTATGCCAGATACCATAGCGCGGCGCGGGCGATGGAAATTTATCGCGTCGGCGTGCGCGGGCAGGCCGGAGCGAACCTCAACGTCGTCCGTCAAACTTACGAACTCGGCGCAAAAAATCTGCTCGATTACATCAATGAACAACGCCGCTTTATTGAGTTGGAGAACGATTACATCAACGCCCAACTCGAAACGTATTCGGCAAGTGTTGAAATCAAGCGCGCGACGGCGGCAGCGGAATTGATAAAGCGATGAACGAACAAGAGACCGAACAAACACGCGAACAAAAGATTGTCGAAGGAGCGGGCGCGGGCGGCAGCGTTAATGAGACGCGCATTGAAGAAACACGCACGAAAGAAACGCGCGTTGAAACGCCGTCGCACAAGCGTGTGCCGGTGGCGATTGTCGCGGTTGCCGCCGTCATCGCCATCGCGGGCTTGGCGCTCGCGTTCTGGTGGTGGCGTGGTGGAAACAGCGACGGAGCCGGACGGCCTGTGCCTGCGCCGCGCACCGTCGCCGTAGATCAGCCGGGCAGCGCGACTACGATGACGGGCGCAAACGGCGCGACGAACGCAGAGCCAACGCTCACGCTCGATCCCGAACAGGCGGCGCGCGCAGGCATCAAGATTGAACCCGTCGGCGAACAACTCGCGGCGGATGCGGGCGGCGGGCAAGTCGCAACCGGCGTCGTTCAGCCGAACGCTTACCGCGAAACGCCCGTCGTCGCGCTCGTCGGCGGCATCGTGCGAAAAATAGAAGGAGAGCTTGGGCAAAACGTGAAGCGCGGGCAGACGATGGCGGTTGTCTTCAGCGATGAACTCTCTGAAGCGCAATCGCGTTACATCGCGGCGGCGGCGGAATTAGACGAACATCATAAGCATCACCTGCGCACCGCCCGATTGGTTGAGATCGGTGCGGCGAGCCGTGAGGAGTTTGAGCAGGCGACGACCAAACTGAAGTCAGCCGAATCGGATGTCGCCGCGCTTCGTCAAAAATTGTTGCTGCTGGGATTGTCGCCGCAACGCGCGAACAATCTGCGTTCGCCGTCGCAGATCAGTTCGGAAGTCGAGTTGCCGTCGCCCGCAACCGGAACCGTCACGAGCCGGTCTGTTAATCCGGGCGAGGTGATCGAAGCAAATAAGGAATTGCTGCGCGTCACGGATTTGTCGAGCGTGTGGGTCATCGGGCAGGTTTACGAAAAAGATTTGGGGCGCGTTCGCACAGGCAGCGGCGCGAGCATTACTTCGGACGCTTATCCGGGCAAAATCTTTCGCGGAAAAATCTCTTACGTCGATCCGCGACTCGATCCGCAAACGCGCACCGCGCAGGTTCGCATAGAGTTAGCCAATCCGGGACAACTACTGAAACTCGGTATGTTCGTGAACATTGCGTTCGCCACTATCGGCGGCGCGGAAGGCGTCTCGCCTGCGATACCGACGAGCGCGGTGCAGAGCATCAACAATCAGCAAATAGTTTTTGTGGCGACAAGCAATCCGAATGTATTCATACTACGCGCGGTGCGTCTTGCGCCTGAATCCAGCAACCGTTTTTCGGTGCTCGAAGGCTTGCGCGTCGGCGAGCGCATTGTCACGGAAGGAAGTTTTCTGCTGCGCGCCGAATGGCTCAAGACTCACCCTAGCCAGTGAGACAGAGCAGGGAAATCGTGTTTACTCTCTCATCACAAGTTGCGTAACCTCGGACGTCATCAAAATGTTTAATCGTTTTCGCGCGCGCAGCTATGAACTCGAGCATCTCGATAAGGGTGATTACACGCCCGAAGAATATGAAGGCTGTCTCGTTGAATTGCGGCGCATCAATCGGTGGCTGGGCGATGCGCGCGCGCTCAATCGTTCGCTGTTGCGGGAGATCGAGCGCGATGGATTACAAAGTTTT
Source organism: Pyrinomonadaceae bacterium (assembly GCA_051000345.1). Lineage (GTDB taxonomy): Bacteria > Acidobacteriota > Blastocatellia > Pyrinomonadales > Pyrinomonadaceae > JBHENC01. Next base: position 3,183 of record JBPCOJ010000134.1, read on the forward strand.
TCGGTGCTCGATGTCGGCGCAGGCTCCGGCGAATTATTGCGCGTCGCGGCACGATGGGCGCGCACCGGCAAGCGCTCCGCAAAGTTAATCGGGCTTGAATTGAACGAGCGTTCCGCTGCGGCGATTCTCGAAGAATCGAAAATGTTTGCGGAGATTGTAGCGCTGCGCGGCGATGCGCTGCGTTTGCCGTTCGCGGATGATTGCTTCGACTACGCGATGTGCTCGCTCTTTACACATCATTTCAAGGATGAACAAATCGCTTTGATTTTACGCGAACTCGCGCGCGTCGCACGCCGCCGCATCTTCGTGATAGATTTGCATCGCCATCCGATTGCTTACTATTTCTATACGACGGCAGGCAAACTTTTTTTGCGCAACAGATTGATACGCGAAGACGGCGCGCTCTCCATTCTGCGAAGCTTTCGCCCAAATGAACTGCACGACTTAGGCACGCGCGCGGGTCTTGCCAGCGTCAACGTGCAGCGCCGCTTTCCCTTTCGTTTGGTGCTCGACGCAAGCAAGCGATGATGCAGTTTTGAGTTTTCAGTGGGGGTCATAGTTTCAATTTCGATCAAGTTTGTCTGCTTGCTGAAAACTGAAAACCGTAAACTGGAAACTGTTTCCTTAATGTAGTTTTATGAATAACCATGCGACGGAAATTTATGATGCGTTGATTGTCGGCGGCGGCCCGGCGGGTGCGTGTACGGCGATTCGTTTGGCGATGGGCGGCGCGCGCGTCTTGCTCGTCGAGCAAAAGAAATTTCCGCGCGCAAAATTGTGCGGAGAGTTTATTTCGCCGGAGTGTCTGGAACACTTCGCGCAAGTCGGCGCGCTCGATTCGATGGCGGCGGCGGGCGGCGTCAAAATTTTAGAGACAATTTTTTACACACAGCGCGGGCGCAGTTTGAGCGTGCCGAGCAAATGGTTCGGCGCAAGAAGCGCTGCTGCCAACTCATCCACCGCGCTCGGTTTAAGCCGCGCTGAAATGGATAGCCGCTTGCTCTTGCGCGCGCGTGAAGCGGGCGTTGAAGTATGTGAGGAAACGCAGGCCACAAATCTCATCAAGGAAGGCAATCGCGTCGCGGGCGTTAGCCTGAAGATGAACGGCACGGAAGTTCGCCGTGTATATGCGCGCGTGACGATTGACGCGACGGGCAGAACGCGCGCGCTTTCTCGCCTGCTTGAAAAAGAAGAAAATCGGGCGATGCCGAAACCGCGCGCCGCTCTCGTCGCGTTCAAGGCGCATCTCGAAGGAGCGCGGAACACTGACGGACAGTGCGAGATTTATTCTTATCGCGGCGGGTACGGCGGCTTGAGCAGTGTGGAAAAGAATCTCGGCAATTTGTGTTTCATCGTGTCGGCAAGCGATGTTAAGCGATGCGGCAGCGATGCCGGAAGAGTAATGCGCGAAATCGTCTCGCAAAACAAACGCGCGGCGTATGCGCTAGGGAATGCGCGCGTCGTGTCCGCGTGGTTGAGCGTCGCGCTCGAAAAATTCGGACGAAGCACGCTCGCGCCCGTTGACGGATTGTTGGCGATTGGCGATGCGGCATCATTCATCGATCCGTTCACGGGCAGCGGCATGTTGATGGCGCTCGAAAGCGGCGAAGTGGCAGCGCAAACAATTCTTGGCTTTCTGCCGCAACTGCGGCGGCGCGCAAACGAATCGCTGACAACACTCGCGCGCGAGTATGAGGAACGTTACAACCGAAAATTCGGCGCGCGGTTACGTTTATGCGCCGTGCTGCGTCGCGCGGCATTTGCGCCGCGCCTGAACGAAGCGTTGATCTTCGCGCTCGGCACAAGCGAACATGCCCGCCGATTGGTGGCGCGTGCAACGCGTCGTTCATCGCTCGATGACATGCGCGAAACACGCGAAGTTTGATTAATAAATTTTCTCTAAAGCAATCGGGCGCATCGATCCGGCGTTCTATTTCCTATTGCATTCAAATAATGTTCTTGCCACGCGTCGGTATTTTGCTGTACAAGAATGACGCGATCATCCGGCGAAATGATTTGTCACGGGCGTCCGTGAGCTTGCCGGTAAAATCGGCAGCGCATTCCTTTCAGTCTCGAAAGCGTTACGCGAAAGTCTTGTCTTTGCGCACAAAATTCTCGCGCACACATTGCTAAATCGAGTTCGCGCCGCTTTCAACTTCACGCGAACACGTAATCCGGGTTCCGGCGAAAGCTTCCGAACACACAACACGATCTACTTGAAGGAGAAGACAAATGCTGCGCGCGTTTTTTACGCAACAGTTCAAGACCGCAATGCAACTCGTTTTGATGTGCATTGTCTCAATCTGTTTTTGCGCGACTGCTGTGCTGGCGCAATCACAATCGAACGCCGCAGACTTGCGCGGCTTTGTGCGCGATCCGCAGGGCGCTGTCGTTCCGAGTGCCGCCGTTACCGCGCGCAATCCCGCGACGAATGTTTCGCGCACCGCAACAAGCAACGATGAAGGTTTTTATCAACTTATCAATTTGCCGCCGGGCGAATATGAAGTGAGCGTCGAAGCCGCCAACTTTTCGCGCGCCGTCGTTCCTTCCGTCATCCTCACGGTCGGGCAGCGCGCCGATTTGGACGTGCCGCTGCAAGTCGGAGCCGTCGGCGAGAGCGTTACGGTCAACGGCGCGGCGACGGAAGTCGTCGAAACGTCGCGCACCGCAGTCGCCACCACGATTGACCAGCAGCGCATCGAAAATCTGCCGATCAACGAACGCAACTATTTATCGTTTGCCTTGACGACTTCGACTGTCGGGCGTGACAACGGGCGTCCTATCGGCCCTGCTCCGACATCCGGCTTGAACTTCGGCGGCCAGCGCGGGCGCTCGAATCTCGTGCAGGTTGACGGCGCGGATTTCACGGACAATTCGATCAATGCCGCGCGCTCGACTGTCTCGCAGGAAGCCGTGCAGGAATTTCAAGTCGTCAGCAATTCTTATGCGGCGGAATTCGGGCGCGCTTCGGGCGGCGTCGTCAACGTCGTCACCAAAAGCGGCACGAACGATTTGCGCGGCAACGTCTTCGGTTTCCTGCGCAATCGCCGCTTTCAAGCGCGCAATGCTTTTGCGCCCATCGAAGACCCGCCGTTTACACGCGCGCAGTACGGCGCAACTTTGGGCGGCCCGCTTGCGAAGGACAGAACATTTTTCTTCTTCGCGTTCGAGCAAAGGCGTCGGCAGGAGTCAGGGTTCTTTACGAGTGATGTCGGGCGCGGCCTGAATTCGAGCGTTACTATCGGCGCGCCGTTTCTGCCGTTCACGCAAACCTTCCGCAACATTACAACGCAGCAATCAGCTTACGTTAACGGACTGCTCGGCCAGGCCGCGCAACTAATCGGCACCGGCGTGCCTGCGCAAGTTGCCACCGGACAACAACTCGCCGGAGCCGCTATTCAGTATGCCTTTCTGACATCCGGCGGCGGCTCGACTGCGCTCACAGGTTTCAATCCTTTAATCAGCGCAGGCGGCGCGATTCCCGCAGGGCAAGTCGTTGGCGGGCGTTTCTTTTTGTCGGGCGCGCCTGTGCCGTCGCCTGCTGCCAACAATTCGCTGCCGGGATTTACGACCATCGACGCGCAGGGACGCCCGCTTGCGTTTCTGCCTTTGCAGCAAATCCAGCGCCTGTTCCCGATCAGAGAAGCGACGACGTTTACTTCATTTCGTCTCGATCAAGCGATTAACAAAAACAATCAACTCGCATTTCGCTTCGGCTACAACCCGAGCGATCTGACGGGCATTCAAGTCGAATCGCAAAATCAATCTCTGGGGCAAAACGATTTCTCGCGCACAGGCATTCAAAATCTGAAAGACTACGCGGCGGTCTTTACGCTCACTTCGACGCTTTCCAATTCCGTTGTCAATGAAGCGCGCTTTAATTTTGGCGAGCGCCGCGCCGTTTTCAAATCGCAGAACGGCAACGCCGTCGCCGCCAACATTGCTGGCACGGCTTTTTTTGGCCGCGAACTTTTCTCGCCCGTCAATCGCCGTGAAGTTCGTTATCAATATACGGACAACATCAACGTCGTGGCGGGCAATCACAATTTCAAATTCGGTGGCGACGCGAACTTCATCAGCGGCACGGCGCTTTTTGAATTGAACTTCGCCGGACTCTTCAACTTCGGCGGACTCTCCGCCAACACGCTTGCGCCATTTCCCGGTAGCGCGCCTGACTTTACTCCCGTACAACAATACGGGCTTGGCTTTCCCACAAACTTCGTACAGGGCTTCGGCGATCCGCGCAGCAGCTTCGGCAATAAGCCCTTCGCCGTCTTCGGCCAAGATTCGTGGAAGATTAAACCGAACCTGACGTTTAACTACGGCGTGCGCTACGACATTGAATTAACGAGACAAGTGGCGACCACTGGCCTGCGCGATCCGCTTTCCGGCATCACGCTTTCGGCTGCCGACATACAGGCCGCGCAGGATGTTGTCGGCGCGCAGCAGGGAATCCCGCGCGACAAAAACAACATTGCGCCGCGCGTCGCCCTCGCCTACGATCCATTCAACAACGGCAAGACGGTGATTCGCGCAGCTTACGGTATTTTTTACGATAAGCCTCTGCTCGCCATCGCCTTCAACTC